>CANHTA010000294.1 GCA_947463135.1 Gemmatimonadota bacterium | reverse complement strand
GATGCGCGTTCCTCGAACACCGGGGGCGAGCTGCTCGCCCTCGTCTGGTAAGGAGACGCTATGTCACGTATTGGAAAGCGCCCTATTCCGGTTCCGGCCGGGGTGACGGTGGCGATCGAAGGCACGATGGTGCGGGTGACGGGTCCGAAAGGCGAGCTCTCTCGCGTGCTTCCGCTGGACATGATCATCACGCACGAAGGGAATGAGTTGCTCGTGAAGCGTCCGTCGGACGAGGAGCGCCACAAGGCGCTGCACGGTTTGACGCGCACGTTGGTCGCCAACATGGTGGAAGGCGTCACGACGGGCTTCAAGAAGGTGCTTGAGATCACGGGGGTCGGTTACAAGGCCGAGATGAAGCCGTACGGGGCGTTGTTGTCGCTCGGCTTCTCCCACCAGATCGAGTACAAGGCGCCGGAGGGAGTGAAGATCAGCGCGTCGAATCCGACGACGGTCTTGATTGAAGGCGCCAGCAAAGAGCTCGTGGGGCAGTGTGCCGCCGAGATTCGCAGCTTCCGCAAGCCCGAGCCGTACAAGGGCAAGGGTGTGAAGTATCAGGGTGAAGTCATCCGGCGGAAGGCCGGTAAGGCGGGAGGTAAGTAATGGCCAAGATCGCGATCCCCCGTACGAACGCGGAGCGGCGGAAGCGCCGTCACCTGCGCGTACGCAAGGCAGTGAGCGGGTCAGCGGAACGTCCGCGTCTCGTGGTGTTCCGTTCGCTGAAGCACATCTACGCCCAGATCGTGGACGACGTCACGCAGCGTACGCTGATGACCGTTGGCGACGAAGGGATGAACGGCACGAAGTCGGAGCGTGCTCTCGCCGTCGGCAAGCAGGTTGCTGAGAAGGCGAAGGCGGCCGGCATCGCGAAGGTCGTCTTCGACCGTGCCGGTTACCAGTATCACGGCCGAGTGAAGGCCGTGGCAGATGGCGCCCGAGAGGGCGGCCTGGAGTTCTGATCATGGCTAACGCAGCAGGAACCGGTGGCGCGCCTGGTGGCAGCGCCCGCAGTGGTGGTGGACCTGGCGGTCGGGGCCGTGGTGGCCCGGGCGGCGGTCGTGGTGGTCCTGGTGGCGGTCGTGGCGGCCCTGGTGGCGGTCGCGGCGGCCCCGGTGGCGGCGCGCCTGGTGGGCGCGGTCGTGGTCCCGGTGGGGAAGGTGGACCGGGCGCCGGCCGTGACGGCCGTGGCCGTGACGGTGGACGTGGTCCGTCTCAGGAACGCGAGCAGAGCGATCTGGTCGAAAACGTGATTGCGATCAATCGCGTGGCGAAAGTGGTGAAGGGCGGACGTCGCTTCTCGTTCAACGCGCTGGTCGCGGTGGGCGATGGGCAGGGTAAGGTCGGCTTTGCCACGGGGAAGGCGAACGAAGTGTCGGAAGCGGTGCGGAAGGCGGTTGAAGCGGCGCGTCGCAAGATGGTGCACATTCCGCTCACCGGTTCCACCATTCCGCACGAAGTGGTTGGCAAGCACGGGGCCGGTAAGGTGTTGATGAAGCCGGCGGCGCCCGGCGCCGGTGTGATTGCCGGCGGTGCGGTGCGCGCGGTGCTGGAGTGTGCGGGCATCCATGACATCCTGACCAAGTCGCTGGGCTCCACGAATCCGCACAACATGGTGTTGGCGGCGCTCGATGGGCTGACGCACTTGATCACGGTTGAGCAGGCGGCCAAGGAACGTGGCGTGGACGTCTCGCAGATTGGCTACCGGTCCCGCGCGAAGTCGCGCACCGAGGGGCATGACCCTCGGAAGGCCGCTGTGGTTGGTGCCGCGCCTGACGCCGTGGAGGTGGCATAATGCCTCGTACGTTTGTGTGGCATCCGTCGAAGGGTCCGGCGAAGACGCCGAAGCTTGAAGCGCCGGGCACGGGCAAGCTTCACATCAAGCAGGTGCGCAGCGCGATCGGCCATTCGTGGCGGATGCGCCGTACCCTTGAAGCCCTCGGCCTTCGTCATCATCAGGCCAGTGTCGTGCAGCAGGATTCCGCCTCGCTGCGCGGCCAGCTTAAGCAGGTTCGTCACTTGGTGTCGGTGACGCCGGTGGAGGAGTAAGTCATGGCTCACAATTCAGGCGCCGAAGGCGTCGAGAAGATCGGGCTGCACAATCTGCAGCCGGCTCCGGGATCGCACCGCGGTCGTCGCCGCGTTGGCCGTGGACCGGGCTCCGGTTTGGGTAAGACGTCCGGCAAGGGTCACAAGGGCTCCATGGCGCGGTCTGGTCATGGCGGTCCTGGTGGCGGCAAGCCGCACTTTGAAGGTGGTCAGATGCCGCTCACGCGTCGGATTCCGAAGCGTGGCTTCACGAACCCCTTCCGTGAGGAGGCGCAGGTGGTGCGCCTTGACTCGCTCGCCGGCGTCGCCGGGGACGAAGTGACGACGGAGACGCTGGTCGCGGCTGGGCTGATTCGGGCGGGCCATGGCCCGGCGAAGTTGCTCAGCAACGGCGACGTGCCCCGCGCGTTCACGGTGCGCGGCGTGAAGGTGAGCGCCGGTGCCAAGTCGAAGATCGAAGCGGCCGGTGGCCGCATCGACGGCTGACGGAGACCAACCAGCGCATGGCGCAGCAACCTAATCCGGCGGCGCAAGCCGTCTCGAATATCTACCGGACGCCTGAGCTCTGGTCGAAGATCACCTTCACGTTCCTGTGCATGGTGATCTACCGAATCGGGGCGCACATCACGGCACCCGGTATCGATGTCCAGGCGCTGACCGACTACTTCACCCGCCAGCAGGGCGGCGGTGGCCTCCTCGGCCTCTACGACATGTTCGTGGGTGGTGGTCTTTCCCGCGCGACGGTGTTCGCGCTCGGCATCATGCCCTACATCTCGGCGAGTATTTTCGTCCAGATCGCCGGTGCGGTGCTGCCGAACGTGGACAAGATGCAGAAGGACGAGGAAGGCCGGAAGAAGTTGACGCAGTACACGCGCTATCTCACGGTGGTGTTGGCGTTGATTCAGGCGTACGGGTTTGCCCTGTTCACCTCCTCCCTCCCTGCCGCCGTGTCGCGTCCG
>CANHTA010000293.1 GCA_947463135.1 Gemmatimonadota bacterium | reverse complement strand
TCCTGCAGCGCCTCACGCAGGACTGGATGCGCCGACGTGTCCTGCACGATCCGGTGGCTGCCGCGCTGATTGCCGGCGACGGGGGCGATCCCACGGCGTGGATTAAAAGCCTGCTGCGGCCCTACCTGCGACATCCGCGTACCACCATCGACGCAGCGCCGGAGTTTGCGCCGCAGCTGCTGCAGGACTATGTGCGGTCGGTGTCGGGTGCCTTCGCGCAGGAAAAGCAGGCGCGGCACCTCATGGGGTTCGACGACCTCCTGCGGCGCCTGCATGACATTCTGGTGGACGAAGGGCCAGCTGGCCTCTTGGCCTCGCGCGTTCGTGAGCGTTTCCGCGTGGCACTGATTGACGAATTCCAGGACACCGATCCCACCCAGTTCCCGATCTTCTCAACCGCATTCAGCGGGTGCCCGCTGTTCCTGATTGGCGATCCGAAGCAATCCATCTTCGCCTTCCGGAACGCCGACGTGCGCGCGTACCTGAAGGCGGCCGCCGACATCGAACAGCGTTACACCCTGCTCACGAACTTCCGCAGCACCGATGCGATGGTGCGCAGTGTCACGCACCTCTTCGGCAACAACCCCGAGCCGTTCGCCTGCAGCAAGGAGCTGATCAGTGTGCCTGCGGTGACGGCTGCGAATATGGTTCGTATCCCGGCGGCGCTCGAATCCAACGCAGGACATGCCTTGCAGTGGATGTGGATGGGCGAGGCGTACCACACATCACGGAACAGCATCGCCAAGGAGCGCGGCACCACGCTCGCCATGCAGGCGGTTACGGTGGAGATGCAACGCCTGATGGCCGCCGGCCTCGGCGCTGGTGAGGCGGCGGTGCTGGTGCGCACCAACGCTGAAGCACAGGAGGTCAAAGCGATGCTCGATGCCGCGGGGATTCCCTGCGTCGTGGGCGCGAATCAGGATGTTCTGGTTAGTGAAGAGGCCGACGAATTGGTACGTCTGGCCGAGGCCATCGCTGCGCCGCGCGACGGCAAGGCTGTCCGCGCGGCAATGGCCACGCGCCTCTGGGGCTGTGACGCATCCACCGTGGCTGACACCCTGCGTCTTGATAGCGATGGCGCATGGAACGGGATGCTGGACCGTCTCATACAGGCGCGCGCCATCTGGATGCGACACGGTGGCGCCACCGCACTGGCGTGGCTCATGAACGAGTGCGGCGCCACGGCGCGCCTGCTGTCGCTGCACGACGGCGAGCGCCGCGTGACGAACGTGCGGCATGTGCTCGAGATTCTGCAGCAGGCCGACGCGCTCTCGGCACTCGCGCCCGAAGCGGTGCTGAGCTGGGTGGCCGGCCAACGCGGCGTCTCCATTACGCCGGAACGTCGCGAGATGCGCTTGGAAAGCGATGCTGCTGCCGTGCAGATCCTCACCATTCACAAGGCCAAGGGACTGCAGTGGCCAGTGGTGTTTTGCCCCACACTCTGGCGAACCAAGTCGTTTTCGCCCAAGGCGCTCGGTGTGCCCTACTCGCTTACGCCGCTCAACGATGGCATGGTGCTCGACCTCGGGTCGCCGCGGCAAGAGGAGCGTGAGGCAGAGAAGGCGCGCGAGCAGCTCAGCGAGGACTTGCGTCTCACGTATGTGGCGCTCACCCGCGCCGAATCCCGCTGCTACGTCACGTGGGGGCACTTCGCCGATGCGGCCGCGTCGCCGCTGGGCTGGCTCATGCAGGGCAGGGTGGATCGCGCGGCCATCGACGACCTGATCGCCGCCAGCGACGGCACCATGGCCATCGCTGATGTGGTGCTCACCGCGCCCGAGACGCCGGCGCGGGCCTTGTCGGCCGCGCCGCCGATACGCCGCGAGCCCCTCACGTTCACAACCGCGCCGGGACAGCTCGCCGTGTGGCGCAGCAGCAGCTTCACCATGCTCACACGCAATGTGTCGCATGTGGACAGCCGCGATGTTGATGACATGGTGCAGCCCGATGAGGGGCGTCGAACCGCCGCGCATGTGGCCGGCTTCCGCGGTGTGCCGGCCGGCGCCGACATTGGCAACGTGCTGCACGGCCTGTTCGAGCACACCGACTTCACACATCCGGAGGCCACCACCGAGGCCCATGTGCAGGAGGCCCTGCGGGCCTATGGCGTCGCGGTGCCACGCGATGGCCGGTGGACGCCAACGCACATTCGCGAGATGATGCTCACCGTATGCCGGGCTCAGTTGCCCAGTGCGGACTTCGCGCTCACCGCGGTGCCGTACGCGTCTACGTTGCGTGAGTGGCGCTTTGCCATGCCCGTGCGCGACTTCACCGTGGCCGCTGTGGCCGGCGCGCTGCAGGCGCACGGATCGCCCCACGCGCGCGCCTATGCACCGATGCTGCGGAAGCTGCGCGACGATCAGTTCCGCGGCTATCTCACCGGCTCCATCGACCTCGCCTTCGAGCACCACGGACGCTGGCATATTCTCGACTGGAAGTCGAACTGGCTTGGTGCCAATGACGCCGACTACGCCCCCGATGCGCTCGGGGATGCCATGCACGCCGCGCACTATACGTTGCAGTATCATGTGTATCTGGTGGCGCTGCACCGTCACCTGCGTGCACGTCAGCGTGGCTACGATGTCAGCCGGCACTGGGGGCAGGTGACCTATGCGTTTTTGCGCGGCATTGGCGCCCCCGGGCAGGCCGGGTGGTTCACCGACACGCCAACGCCCGAACTGCTGCATGCGCTCGATCGCGCCTTCGGAGGCACGGCATGAACCAGTCTATGAACCTCGCGGCATTCCTCGACGCGGCGGTGGCGCGCGATCTGCTCTCGGAGAGCGATCGGGTGCTCGGCGAGCTCATGCTGCGCCGGGCCAACGTCGCTGGTGACGCGGCGGTGCCGATGACGGTCGCGGTGGCGCTCCTATCGCGTGCGCGCGCAGATGGGCACAGTGCTCTGTCGCTGAGCAATCTTGCCGCTGAAGCCACGGAGCTGCTACGCGAACTCAGCGCCGCGAGCGCCACCATTGGCGACGACGAGCACGTTGACGCGCTCGAG
>CANHTA010000292.1 GCA_947463135.1 Gemmatimonadota bacterium | reverse complement strand
GCGCAGCAACAGGCCATGTTCGGCGAGCTGGCTATGCTGATTGCCCGTGGTGAACTCACCGCACGGGTGCACGCCACCTACCCGTTGTCGCGCGTGCAAGAGGCGGTTGCCGCAGCAGCCGCAGGCGGCCGCAACGGCAAGATCCTGCTGGTGCCGTAACCACCGGCCACCTTAGGCGGCCGTCTCAGGCCGCCACAATACCGCCGTCAACCGCGAGCGCGTGACCCACCATGAACGCGCTCGCGGTACTGCACAAATACAACACCGTGTCGGCCATTTCTTCGGCCGTACCCAAGCGCCCCGCCGGCACGCGCGCCGTGAGCTCCTCCACGGGGAGCCCGGCATCCAGCATCCCCTGCACCATAGGCGTGAGCGTAAAACCCGGGCAGAGCGCGTTAATGCGAATGCCCTTCCGCGCATACTCAAGCGCAGCGCTGCGCGTGAGACCAATCACGCCGTGCTTGCTGGCCGCGTAGGCGGAATGGCGGGGGAACCCGCCAAGCCCCGCCACCGACGCCACGTTCACGATGACCCCACGACCGGCCGCCAGCATAACAGGGAGTTGGTGGCGCATGGCACGGAAGACACCGTTGAGATTGACGTCAACCACGGCGTCCCACGTGTCCACCGGATAGTCGGCCGTGCGTACCTCGGCCCCGCCAATACCGGCGGCATTGATCGCGATATCAATCGTTCCGTAGCGGTCCACGGCGCGCGCCACGGCCGCCGCCACCTCGGCGTCATCGCGGACATTACACGCCACCGCAAAACCGCCCACCTCATGCGCCACCGACTGCGCCAACGCATGCTGGACATCGCCAATCACCACGCGCGCTCCGCAGGCAGCAAACGCGCGGGCCGATGCCGCCCCGATACCCGAGGCGCCCCCCGTAATGAACACCACACGATCTGCGAACTCGGTCATGATTGGGAGATGAGAGGTGGAAACGGCAGTCGCTTGCACATACGGCTTAGCTGTCGTCAACGGCAAAGAGTCGGGCCACGTCGTGATCGTACCGGGCAATCATACGGGCCTGCTCGTCGTCGGTCCACTGCAGCAGTGCCGCCATGAGGGGGGCCACGCGTCGTGCGACGGCGCGGCCATTGTCGCGCGTTTCAAAGGCCACGTGCGTACGACGCACCAGCACGTCGGAGAGTGTAGAGGCCATTTCATGATGTACCGCATGCGTGACTTCAGCCAGCAGATAGGGGAGGTGGTCCGACATGCGCTGCCCCAGTGACGCGTCACGCTGCGCGTAGCTCCACACCGTTGGCCAGCAACTGCCATAGGCCAACGCCAATCGCTCGCCAACGGCCGCATCGCCCACCGTGCTACGCGCGTCGCGTACGGTTGCCTCACGCGACGTGATTGCGCCACCGGGCAACGGCGTACGTTCGCTCCGCGTGGCGTGGTGGACCGGCAACGCTGCCGTGGTAGCCTGCGACAAGGCACCGCGCGCATGCGCCAACACATCAGCGGCCATAGCGCGGTATGTCGTCAGCTTGCCCCCCGTAATGCTGAGCAGGCCATCGGCACGATGGGTAACGGCATGCTCTCGCGAGGCGGCGTTGGCCGTGTGCTCGCCGGCGCGAGCGGCAGCGAGGGGACGGATGCCACACCACGCGGAGATGACATCGTCCATGGACAGCCGCGCGTGCGGGAAGCAGCGATTCACCGACTGCAGCAGATACGTGACATCGGCCCGCGTCGCCCGGATATCGTCGGGGCCCGTGCGCGCCGGGCGTTCAGTGGTACCAATGATGGTGTGGCTTCCGGCCGGGAGCACGAACATCACGCGTCCATCAAGCGGCGACACGATCGTGACGGCCTCGTGATTGCCCACCCGGTGGCGGGGCACGGCAATGTGTGATCCCGCCGAGCCAAGCAATTGCGTGCCGCGTGACGCACCGGTGAGCGCCGCGGTGGCGTCGCTCCATGGTCCGGTAGCATTGATGATCACGCGCGCCCGCACGGGCCACGAGTGCCCCGTGAGCCGGTCTTCCGCAACCACCCCGGTTAACCGCGCGCTGCCGTCCGGTGCGTGAAGGCCGGCGGTCACCGACAGATGATTCATCACGCACGCCCCGGCGTCTTGTGCCGCCAGCGCGGTGGCGAGCGTGAGCCTGGTGTCGTCGGTGGCAGCGTCCCAGTACTGCGCACCACCCACCAACCCCTCGCCGGAGAGCGCGGGCTCCGCGGTAAGCACGCCGTCACGTGACAGACCGCGGTGACGTGGATTGCGATAGCGCGAGAGCACGTCATACAGGGCGAGCCCCGCGCGCATTTTCCAGCGTGGCACGCGCGCTCCGCGGTACACGGGCCACGTGAACGCCAGCGGTCGCACCAGATGGGGCGCCAGGGTGAGGAGCAGCTGACGCTCGCGGCTTGACTCGAACACCAATCCCAGATGGCCATGCTCGAGATAGCGCACGCCACCGTGCACCAAGCGGGACGACCGACTTGAGGTGCCGCTGGCAAAGTCATCGCGCTCAAGAAGGGCAGTGCGGAAGCCGGCCAGTGCGGCTTCCCGCGCAATCCCGGCGCCGGTGATGCCGCCGCCGATGATCAGCATGTCGAAGCATTCGGCCGCCAAGCTCGCAATGACGGCATCCCGTCCCGGGCGGACTGGTGTGCATTCCATAGCTGCACAATGGTGGCAGCGCGCCCTCCGCCGCTAGGGGAGCGTTGGCAGGTGCTGCGGGCGGCGGGTGCCCCGGTTACTTTCGACAGATGCCCACCTATGGAAATGGCCGCCGTGTGGCCATCGTCGCCGGCGTGCGCACGCCCTTCGCGCGCTCCGGCAGTGTCCTGAAGGACTACACTGCCATCGATCTCGGCAAGCTCGCCGTGGCTGAGCTCGTTCAGCGCACCGCGCTCGATGGGGCTGGCGTCGATCTCGTCACCTTTGGCACCGTCTTGCCGTCGGTCTTGGCGCCAAACCTCGCGCGCGAGATTGCGCTGCTCCCGCACTTTCCGAAAACCGTGCAGGGGTACACGGTGTCGCG
>CANHTA010000291.1 GCA_947463135.1 Gemmatimonadota bacterium | reverse complement strand
TGGCACAGATCGTGGAGGCATCGAAATTCGCCGATGCCGTGGATGCGGAGCTCCGCCAGGTTCGCGGCCTGTCCAGCAAGCTGAGTGTGACCAAGCGCGATGAGTCCGGCAAAACCGAAGCTGCGGCCGCTCAGAAGGACATTCTCGACCGCCTCAGCCAAATGCGTCAGCGGCTGTCGTCGCGGCAGCGGCAGGTTGCCGCGCTGCTCGACTCGCTGCGCATCATGCGCGCCGACTCCAGTGCGGCGGCCACCCTGCTGGCCGATCTGAATGGGCGTCTCGCGGCACGCGAAAAAGAGGTGGCTGTCTTTCAGGATGAGATCCGGGCCCTGCGCACGCGCAACGAGCTCCTCACCGTGGAAAAGGCGTTGCTCACGGACACCGTGAAGGCCATGGATGTGCGCGAGAACCGGGTGTACTACGTCATCGGCTCACGGCGGCAGCTCATCGCCGACAAGGTAGTCACAGAGGAGGGCGGATCACGCGGCCTGCTCATCGTGAAACTGGGAAAGACCCTCGTGCCAGCGCGCACAATTGATGAGTCCCGTTTCACGCGGGCCGACCGGCGCGAGGTTCTCACGATCCCGCTCCCACGCAGCGACCGTCCGTACCGGATTGTGTCCCGTCATGACGTGGGATTGATCGACGCGGCCAAGAAAGAAAAAGATGGCGCGTTCCGCGGCGAAAACATCCGGATCACCGACCCCGTGAAATTCTGGGCCGCGTCGCGCTATCTCATTATTGCCGAGAAGTAATCGCCGCGACGCGGTACATCAGATGTGCGGCAGTTCGCGGTCGCCCATTTCCCCGCCCTCGCGATGCCAGGCCAACTCCACTGCGGTGAGTGGCCGGATCGCGAGGTCAACGGCGAGCCATGTGGTTTTGGCAAACGGATAGCACAGCAGGCAACCGCCGAGCATGAGGAACGCCGTCACGTAGGTAATCAGATCCCATGGCGGATCAGGCCACGTGAGGTACACGAATCCGCAGACGCAGACAAACAGAATCAGTTCAACCGCCATCAGATTGAACAGATACGCGCCAACGAAGTAGTCGCTTTCGCCACGCTCAAGTCGGATCCCACAGCGTGGGCACCGGTCTTTCATCTCGAAAAACGACGCAAAGAGGTTGCGCCCCCCGCAGTGCGGGCACCGCAACTGCAGCGCCCGACGGACCAACAGCGACGTTGATGGCTGAATGAACTCCGCAGCGTCTTCGGTCACCGCGCGGGCAGTGTGGCGAGGAAGTCACGAAGGTAGCCGCCCCATACCTTGGGCAGCGAGTGCGTACCATGCCCGCGCGTGTCCGGGGTAATGGGCAGCAGCACAAAGCGGGTGCGAGGCATCATCGCTGCGTACCGTTCCGCCATCCCCAGCTCCGGAGGATTCACCTGATCGTCGGCGGAGTTGATGAACAACGCGGGGGCGAGAATCCGTGAGAGAAACGGCGACGGATCGTAGTCGCGCGAGGCGTCGAACTGATACAAGAAGTCGTTCGCGTCGGTGGTGGCCATGCGCGCATCGAGATAGGCGCGGATCACACTGTCGGCCTTATCGCGTGTGGGGGCCTGTGTCTGCTGCACCAGCGGCGCACTGGACATGATGTAGAGCATCATCTGCGCCGCCCGCAATCCCGGGGGCGTGCTGGTGTACTCGCCACCGGCCCACGCCGGATCGCGGCGAATGGCGTCCATCGCCATGGTTCGGATCATGCGATTGCGCCCGGCGATCTGGGCCGGCACGCACGCATACGGCGCGAGACCGTCCATGAACTCGGGGTAGGTGTAGCCCCACACCCATCCGTGCATACAGCCCATGGATGTCCCCATGATGAGCCGCAGATGGTTGACCTTGAGATGCTCGGTGAGCAGCCGGTGCTGCGCGGCCACCATGTCGTCGTAGGTGTACGCCGGGAAGCGCGCATGCAATCCATCGCTGGGCTTGCTGGAGCCGCCGTGACCGATGCCGTCGGGCAGGACAATGAAATACTTGGCGCTATCGAGCAGCTTCCCCGGCGCAAAGAGCTCACCGGCGTACGTTGCGGAAAGGAAGCCGCGCCCACTGCCGCCGGTACCGTGCAAAATCATCACGGCGTTCCGGACCACGCCGTTCGCGTCCCGCTGCGGGGTGCCCAGCGTGGTGTAATGCAGCCGGAGCTCCGGCAGGCGTTCCCCCGACCGGAAGAGGAAATCCTTTACCACGAAGTCGCCTTGTCTACCGGCGCGAGCCCAACTGGCGGGAGACGATGCGGCCGCTTGGGCGTGGCCGCGCGAGGCCGTGGCAGCCGACCCCGCCAGCATCAGCGAGACGGCGAGGAGGCGAAGACGCGATGCAGGTGACATACTGAAGCGTAATCCCACGTCGCCCATCAACCAGCCCCCCATGCGCTCACTCCCCTCCCCAGTTCGCCGGTTGGCCCTTGCTCTGGGCCTGCTCGCGGGCGCCATCCCCGCCCGGGCGCAATCGTCTGGGTTCCTCGCTACAGCCCCGCTCCCATGGCCCCCCGTGGCGACCTTCTCCATCCTCGGCTACGACCCCGCCACCGGTGAAGTGGGTGGTGCGGTGCAGTCGCGCGTGTTCAGTGTTGGCAACGGCGTACTCTGGGCCGAAGCCGGCGTGGGGGCTGCCGCCACACAGGCCATCGTGGATGTGAGCTATGGCCCACAAGCGCTGGCGTTACTGCGCCAAGGGGTGAAGCCCGCCGATGTCGTGACGCGTGTGTGGCAAGAGGACCCCGATCCACGCCCGCGAGACTGGACCAAGGAGGGGCGCCAGTTTGCGGTGATCGATGCGCAGGGCAACGTGGCCGCCTACACCGGCCCCAAGGCCACCGACTGGGCGGGTGACAAGCAAGGGAAGTTTTGCACCGCACAGGGGAATATCTTGGCCAGCGCCGAGGTGGTGAACGCCATGGTGAGTGCGTTCGAGACCACGACTGGGCACCTGTCACTGCGGCTGATGGCGGCGCTCGAAGCCGGACAGATGGCGGGTGGCGACAAGCGGGGCATGCAGTCGGCTGCGATGCTGA
>CANHTA010000290.1 GCA_947463135.1 Gemmatimonadota bacterium | reverse complement strand
CATCGGCATCGGAACGCACCAGATATGGCGTGACGAAGATGGCCAGTTCGGTGCGCTGCCGCGTGACGGACTGTCGCCTGAACAGCGCACCAAGCAGCGGGATGTCCATCAACAGCGGGATCCCTTGCGCCAGCGTCTGCCGGGTTTCGCCAATCAGCCCGGCGATGACCACGGTTTGTCCATCGCGCAGAATGGCGCGTGTGGACGCTTCCCGCGTGGAGATCACCGGGGCACTCTGCGCGGCCGCCACCGTCTGCGACGTGAGTGAACTCACTTCCTGTAGCAGCTGCACCGAGATGTAGCCGTCGTCGTTGATGGTGGGAATAATCGAGAGCTTCGTGCCCACGTCCTGATACTGAATCGCGCGGTCAATGGAGATGTCGTTGCCCAATCGGGTGGAGGCCACGAACGGCACTTTGCTTCCCACCAAGATGGACGCTTCGCGATTGTTGGCAGCGATGATTTCCGGGGTGGATAACACGCGGACGTCACTGGTCGAGGCAATCGTGCGCAGCATCGCGCGGACCCCCGTTCCATCGAGGCGCACCATGCGCAACAGGGCCGATGTTGACCCCGTATCAGGGATTTCGGGATTGCCGAACTGCCCCTGCACGTCGCCGCCACGATTGACCGCCGACCAGTCCACGCCAAACTCCGAGCCGCGTCCCAACGCGATCTCGGCCACCGTCACTTCAAACAGCACTTGAGAGGGACGCGTATCGAGGGCGTCGATGGTTTCGCGCAGGAGCGGGAAATTGGGCGGGGCGGTGCGAATGACGAGCGCATTCGTCGGCACGTTGGCCACGATAGTCGTGCGCCCCACCAGAAGCCCCGCCGCGGAGTCGCGCGGAGCGGACGACAGCGCGAGGCCGTTGGACGGGGCGAGCGCCGCCGCGCCGCTCATGCTACCCGAATTCCGCGTCCGGAACGTCTCCGCCTCGCGCGTCCGGAAGGCATCCAGGGCGCGCGACAAGGAACGATCGGCGAGCGAGCCACCACCGCTGTTGGCCACCTGCGCGCCGTACAACTGTCCCAAGGCACCCGCCAAGTCATCGGCCGCCGCGTACTTGAGGTTCACCACGTAGGTGCGAAGTCCCGACTCGCCGGCCGGTGCCGCGTCCAGCGTGCGCAGGAGCTCCAGATACCGCGCGATGTTCGCCCCGCGATCGGTGATCAACAGCGCGTTCGAGCGTGCCACAGTTTCAATCCGTGCCCCCTTGCCGGTCAGCGCACGCAGCGCGTCCGCCCCTTCGTCGGCGCGTATCGATTGCAGTGGCACCAGCTGCGTCACCAATCCCAAGGGCGGTGGATCGGGGAAGGCAAATCCGGTGCGAAGTGCTCCCGTGGCCGGTGCCTTTGCCGTGGGCAGGATCTGCGCCACCGCGCCGCTCGGCACCAGCATGAGCTCGTGCGACTCCAGCAGCGACTCAAGGATCCGCTCCAGCTCTGCGGAGGAGAGGGGCGCTGGCGTTGCAAAGGTGACGCGCACATCCGGTATGTCGCTCATGATGACCGTGCGACCCAGCATGGTGGCCAGCGTGCGGATCACGTCGGCCAGCTTCGCGTTGGCAAAATCGAGTGTGCTGACGCGCCGCGCAGCATCAGGGGGTGGCACTTTCGCCTGTGCCGCCAGCCCGTGGCTTGAGAACGCGATGGCAATGGTGCCACACAGCACGCGAAGCGCGTGGGTGCGGCAGGTGCGGAGGAGCGGTGGCACGTTCACGGCTGGTTCTCGCTTGAATCCGGCACGACGCGGGACAGGCGCAGAGTGCGCGTTCCGCTGGAGGTAGAAATCACAACGCGGTCACCGGCTATGCGCAGCACGCGCACGCCGCCCATCGATTCGCCAACACCAAGTAAACGTGGCGGCGCCCCCGCCACGGGTAGTTGGATCAACGCTTTCGCTCCGCCGTCTCCTGACACAATGCCAAAGAGCTGTAGCTCGGTGTCGGGCGTGGGCGGTTCGAGCCCTGCAGGGCCCGCATCGACGGCGAGTGGCATGGCGGGCGTTGGCTCAGCCCCCGGCGCCACGAAGCGCGCGGTGGGTTCCCGCCGACTGGCGCTGAAGAGATTGGTCTGCACCATGGCGCGACGGAGGGCCTCAACGTGTACCGCTTCGGCGATGGCACGCTGGCGCATGATCTCCTCGCGACCTTCTCCGCTTGCGGCGCTGGGCGCGGCTGGCGGGCGCGGCCTGTCGGGTGCATCGGTCACCGATGCCGGCAGCACCAGCAGCAGGACCGTGAGCAGCCCACCCACGACCGCCAAGGCGTCGAGCACGCGGTACCCGCGCCATCCCCGTTGCGCGCTCACTCGGTCACCATCGGCGCGCGGACATCCAGCGTGACGCGGAGCACGTCGGGAGCGCCACGTAACGCGCTATTGATTTGTACCGTGAGACGTCCAACGGCCATGATGCGCGGAGCGCTTGCCAGCTGGGCCAGCAAAGCGGCCAGCCCATGAATGTCGCCATACGCTGACAGCGTCGCGGTGAGTTCGCCGTCCCCTGAGAGCTCGGGGGCGATCTCTACGCGATCGACAACCATCCCGCTCGCGTCAGCGGCCCCTTGCAGCAGCGTTTGCAACGCACTCGCGCCCAGGGCACTGGAACGTGCATGAATGACACGACGTCCCCCGTCGGCCAATTGCTGTTCGGCCGCGGTCGCTGCGGAGTCGAGGGCGTCGGCGCGCAGCTCCAGCTCGCGCAACTGCGAGACCTGCGCGCGGATGCGATCGAGCCGCACCTCACGGGTGCGCCATCGTGTCACCACGGGCAGCGCACCGTAGGTGATCAGCAGCGAGAGCGCGAGCACGATGACTCCGCCGATGACTACGCGGCGCTCGCGCGGGTGCGCGAATCCTCCCGTCATGGCGTGCCTCCCGCCGCCGTTGCGCCGGCGGCTTGGAAAACGAGAGAGAACGAACTGCGCGCGCGGCCGCCCTCGCGGTAGCGGAGACTCGGCGCGGCCGCGCGTACGTTCACGAATTGCGCGTCGGCATCAAGCAGCGGCACCAACAGGGCGGCATCAT
>CANHTA010000289.1 GCA_947463135.1 Gemmatimonadota bacterium | reverse complement strand
GTGTGAGCAGCGAATAGGCAAACTGCTCCGGCGCCAGCGATGCATAGCGGTCTACGTGCTCAAACCATTCGGTGGAGTTGCGGGCCGCGTTCTGCAGCTTCAGTACTTCCACGCTCCGTTCGGCTTGATACCGGCTCAGCGCCGCCTCCATGTCACCCGGGTGCGCCGCCAGCTGCGCGTCGAGCGCGATGGCGTCTTCAAGCGCGAGCTTGCTGCCGGAGCCGATGCTGAAGTGCGCGGTGTGCGCCGAGTCGCCCAGCAGCACGAGCGGTACGCGTCGCGTGCTGATGTCGCCGCGGTCGTCGCGCGGAATGTCGAGCCAGTGTACCCAGTTGGCGCAGGTGACGCGGGGGAACCGGATCCACTGGGCCGAGCCCCGCAAATGGGCCGCGTTGCTCACCAGCGGGGCGCCCTGCAGCGTGTCGGCGAAGAGCGACTCGCAGTACGCGATGGACTCGGCGTCTGTCATGTCGGCAATGCCGGCCTGCTCCCACACCTCCTGCGGTGTTTCAACGATGAACGTGCTCATCTCACCATCAAACTGATACGCGTGTGCCTGGAACCACCCGTGGGGGGTCTCCGTGAAGGCGAACGTGAAGGCATCGAAGCGTCTGGGGGTGCCCAGCCACACGTAGCGGCACCGTCGCAGGTCGATGTCGGGGCGGAAGGTGTCGGCGAAGCGCTCGCGCATCCGGCTCTTGATACCGTCGGACACGATAACGAGATCGGCGCGCTCCTCGGCAACGAGGGCCTCAAGCTGATCGGGGGCCAGTTCGTGCTGGAAGCGCAGCACGACCCCCAGGTCGCGGCAGCGCTGCTGCAACACCGCGAGTAGCCGCTTGCGGCCAACGCCGCTGAAGCCGTGTCCGCCCGAGCGCATGGAACGCTCCATGAAGCGGACGTCGATGTCGTCCCACCGGTGCAGGGCCGCGGTGATCACGGCACCGCTTTCCGGATCGGCCGCGCGCAAATTGGCGACGGTTTGATCGGAGAGGACGACGCCCCAGCCGAAGGTATCGTCGGGGCGATTGCGCTCGACGACGGTGATCTGTGCGCGCGGATCGCGCCGCTTCATGAGCAGCGCGGCATAGAGCCCGCCTGGACCTCCACCTACCACGACAACGTTCACGGCATTCACTCCCTGAAAGGACACCCGACGACGCTACGGCCAATTACTTCAAATATCAAGGATTCGGCGGGCCGCCGCAGGCCCCCGAGGAGCTGCGGCCGGTTGCGCGGTTACAGCATTGTCGGAAGGATCGCGATGAACCGCTGCATTTCCTCGGGGGTGCCGATGCTGACGCGGCACCAGTCGGTATACGGCGGAAAAGCGCGTCCGATACGGAAGCCCTTGGCCAGCGCGGCGGCCTGCACCGTCTCGACCGGCTGCCCCGCATGGAAAAACACGAAGTTGGTTTGTGAATCGGTGACCTTCCGGCCCATCGTCTTCAACGCCGAGATCAACAGCGCACGGCCTTCGCGGTTCTTCTGCTTGATGAACGACTGATACTCGTCGTCTTGCAGGGACGCATTGGCGGCGTGCAGACCGAAGACGTTGGGGTCGCCGGTCACGTACGACGAGAGCTTCTTGAGAATGTCAGGGCGCGCCACGGCAAATCCCACGCGAAGGCCGGCGAGTCCGTGGATCTTGCTCGCGGTACGTGACACGATGATGGGTTCACCCGCGAGCACCAGATCCACCATTGAGCGGTAATTCGGCGTGTCCACGAAATCGTAGTACGCTTCGTCCACGATGACCGTGGTGCGTTTGGCATTCGTTTTCACGAAGTCGCGCAAGGCCTGGTCGTCGTTCAGCGTTGCCGTGGGATTGTTGGGATTGCACACGAATACCAGCTTGGTATCATTGCCGATCTTGGCATCCATGGCGTACAGATCGTGATCGAAACGATCGTCGAGTGGCACCTTGTGCACGGCGGCATTGAGCGTGGTCCCGTAGCGTGGCAGGTCTTCGAAGGTGGGCCACGGGGCGACGATCTTTCCGCCATCCTGTCCGTAGGCGAGCGCGAGGGTGGCCAAGACTTCGCTCGAGCCTTGGGTGACCAGCACATGATCCACCGGGACGCCGACATGTTTCGCAAACGTGGCGCGCAATTCGGCCCGGATTGGCGGATCATACCAGGTATGCTGCGTCCATGACGCCATCAGCCCGTCTTTCGCCTTGGGCGACATCCCGAACGGATTCTCGTTGTAGCACAACCGGATCGGTCCGGCCTCGCGACGCATGGTCGTGACGTCGCGTTCCAATTGATTGAGCAGTTCGCCATACGAGACGCCGCCGAGGACACGCGTGGCCTCCATGGCCGGCAGGAGTCCGGGCAACGCCAAGCCGCCGGCGACGCCGATCCCGGTGTTGACGAGCCATTGACGACGAGAGACCGACTCGGACATGCGAACCTCGGGTGATGAAGGGATGAAGCTGCCGTGACAATCACCGCGCGCCGAACACCGCGGCGGGGCAGGCGATGGCAAAAACATAGCACCGCCCGTTCGTGTGCACGGTCTCTTACGGTGGGGTGATCATGACGCGACGAATCCGATCGAGCTTCGGGAACTCGCGGTCCATGTACGCATTGCCGCCGCGTTCCAGCGGCCCCTGCTTGCCCTGTCGTACGCCGCTGCCGGAGTCTTCCCCGTAGCCGCTGTAGAGGCTGTCGAGCACCGCCATCCCCTCCACCACGGTGCCGAGCACGGTGAACGGCTCGGCGTCGTTGCGCGGGTTGTCGGCCAAGTTCACATAAAGCTGCGTGTTGCGCGTATGCTCGCGCCCAGGGCCTTCGTACGAAAAGGCGAAGGTGCCGCGCGTATTGCGCGAGCGGGGTGGGTCGTCGCGGAGATAGCGTCCCTTCCAGGCGGCGTTCACCGCGGAGTCGCCGTGGAGTCCCCACTGGGCGATATAGGCCGCGCGCACGCGGTGGAAGCGGGTGTCGGTGAAGTAGCCCAGCTGGGCGAGGTTGTAGAGGCGGTCAGCGCCGAGCGGGCCCCAGTCGCGGTGGAGTTCGAGCCCGAAGGTGCC
>CANHTA010000288.1 GCA_947463135.1 Gemmatimonadota bacterium | reverse complement strand
GGTGCCGTTTTGGATGGTGAACATGAGGGCGTTGAACACCGGCACCCCAAGGACCGCCGAGAGGAAAATGGGAATGGTGATGCCGCCGCTGACCAGCAGCGACGGGTCTTGAATGAATGCCACCAACGGCACCACCATCAGCGACCACACCGTGATGGAATGCAACGCGGTGACGGCGGCGATTTCCGCCGACACAATGCGCCATCCCGGCAGCGGCATGGTTTTGAGCAGCGCCAACCGGGGCAGGTCGAGGCGCAGGTCAAAGCGCATCCAGAGCGGCCCAATGAAGAGCAGCATGGCCCCCCAGCCGAAGCTCACCCCGAGAAAGACATCGCCGGCGCGATCGGAGGCGGATCGGGTGGCGATGGCCAGCGCGGCGAGGCTCACGGTAAAGAGGATGAGCTGCGAGCGCCACGCTCCGCCCCGCAGGGCAGCCGCCACGTTTTTCCACGCGATAGCCATTTCGGGACGACCGGTGAGCGCGAGCGAGGGAACCCGGGCCAACTTCCCCGTGCGGGAACGCGAACGCCCCATTTGCGACGTCCGGAACCGATGCAGTCGTTCGGCGCGGTGCTGTGTGGCTTCCAGGGCCGCTTCTTCAAAGGCGCCATCAAGGCGTACCACCCAGAGGTAGTGCAACACCAACAACGCCGCGGCCCACGGGATGGCGGCCAGCCACTTCGTGCTGCCGCTGAGGAATACCGGGTCGAGCAGGGCGCGCACGGGCCACAGCGCGGCGGCGGGTACCGGTGCGCGCAGGGCGTCGGTGATGGCCAGCAGCGTGGCCTTGACCCCTACGTCGCTGGCCGCCACCAGCAGCGGCCACGCCGACAGCACGCCGTACACCGCGGCCATGAGCACCAGGCCAAAGAGGGCGAGGGGCAGCCACAGTCGCCGGCGGGCTTTGCCCACGTGGTCCATGGCGTTGGCGTGCACGATGGACGCGCCCAGCCGGTGCAAGGCAAGGGTGGAGAAGAGGATCCAGAGGGAGCCGCCGCGCTGCCACCCTTGCACGGAGCCCCCGCTGCCGTGCAGGAGCACGCTGAAGATGAGCGTGTTGAGCAAAATGGCGAGCTGCACGCGCAGCAGCTTGGCCTGCACCAGTTGGCGTCGGGTTACCGGCGCGGGAAAGAGGAACTGCACCTCAGCCGGCGTGAAGGCGAGGGCGCTTCGTTCGCCACCGAACAGCCACCACCGGGCGGCCGAAAGGAGCAGCACGGCGCTGGCGATGGGGACCACCACATCGGTTTCCACCAGCGCGGCCAACGGCCCGTCGCTGAGTTGGGCGTTCCGGAAGAGCGCCCACCAGAGGTACAGCACCCCCATGACCACGGCCGCGAGGTAGCGCGGGCTCTTGGCCCGCTCTAGCTGCTGTCGGAACCGGTTGATGACCGTGCGGTGGAACAGAAACCGCATGGCCTGCGCGGGCGCCGGACGCTGACTCACGAGACGGGGTTGAGGCTGGTGTCGTGGCTGGTGTCGTCGCCGGTGAGGGCAATGAACATCTCCTCCAGCGAGCGACCGGCCAGATCGGGGCGCGATGCCACAATCTCCTGAAGGGTGCCCAAGGCCACGGCCTGCCCGCGCCGGATAACCAAAATGCGCGTACAGAGCTCTTCAACGAGGTGGAGGAGATGCGAGCTGAGAATGACCGCGGCCCCTTCGCGGGCCCGCGCGGTGATGGTTTCCTTCATCCGGCGGATGCCAACCGGGTCGAGCCCGGTGAGCGGTTCATCCAAAAGTAGCGCCGCGGGCTGATGCAGGAGGCCGCAGGCGATGGCCAGCTTCTGCTTCATGCCGCGCGAGAGTTCGGTGGGGAGCGCGTCGCGCTTGGCGGTGAGCTCCAGTTCCTCAAGCAGCACCGGAATACGCGGCGCCGCGTCGCGCACGCCGTACAGCCGGGCCACGAAGTGGAGATGCTCGGTGACGGTGAGATAGTCAAACAGCTGCGGTTCATCGGGAATGAAGGCGAGCTGGGCCTTGGCGGCCACCGGATTCGCCTGCAGATCGATGTCGGCAATGCGAATCTGTCCCGAGGTGGGCTGCAGAATGCCGGCGAGGGCGCGGAGCGTGGTGGTTTTCCCCGCGCCGTTGGGGCCCACAAGGCCAAGCACATCACCCGGGGCCACGCGGAAGGAGAGCGATTGGACGGCCACGGTGTCGCCGTACAACTTGGTGTAGTCGATGACGTCAATCACGACGGCCGCCTTGGCGCCGGGGTGTTCATGAGGGGCTCCATGTACCATGGCTCCATGTCAGGGGGACCCGACGGCGTGGGAAGAGGCGCATTGTGCATTATATGGGAAGAAAGTAGGGAGTAGGGAGTAGGGAGTAGGGGGTGGGACTTTCGCGACATCCAATCGTCATACAGAGAGAGACCGCTGCGTTACCGCGGGGATGCTGCGTTGCTTCGGCAACAAAACGCGGCCGAAGGTTGTTTGATTGTCAGCAGTTGTGTCATCGTTCGTCGCGTCTGCGGGTCCATTGCCAATCCAAGGTCTACGATGAGTCAGCCGGAAGCCGACGTTGCGCTGCCACCGACGGCGCAGAATGTGTTCATGGCGCGTCAGCCGATTTTCGATGCCAATAAACAGCGGATTGCGTACGAACTGTTGTATCGCGCCAACCGGGACGCCACGCAAGCGCCCTCGTTTACCGATGCGCAGCGTTTGGACGATAAGGCGTTGCATGCGGTGATGTCGATTGGCCTGTCGCAGTTGACCTCGGGCACCACGGCGTATGTCAACATCACCCGCGAGCACCTGGTAGAGGATCTGTACAAGATCTTCGATCCGTCGGCGGTGGTGCTGGAGTTGCTGGAAACGATTGAGGGCGACGAGGCGGTGGTGGCGGCGTGTGAGCGGGCGGTGGCGATGGGCTACCGGCTGGCGCTCGACGACTATGATGGACGCGCCGCGCTGGAGGCGCTGCTCCCCTTTGCCAGCATCATCAAGCTTGATGTGCTTGGTAAAACCGCCGAAGAGATTGCGCCGGCGGTGGCGCGCCTCAAGGCGCAGGGGCTCACGGTGTTGGC
>CANHTA010000287.1 GCA_947463135.1 Gemmatimonadota bacterium | reverse complement strand
CCGGGCGCGGCTGCGATTGCGCAATTCACGGGCGAGTTTGCATCGTATACCACACGCAAGGGTACCGTTCACTTCCCCATGGATGCGCCTATCCCTTTGGACCTCATTCAACGGGTAGTCGCGGTCCGGGTTGAGGAGAACCGTGCGGCGCCGAAGGCCAGGGCACGCACGTCGATGCACGCTCCCACGCGTGAAACCGTATGATGGTCGGGTAGTGCACCAAGCGAATCGGCGTGACCGGCTCGCTCGCCACGACATCCTCAGTACCGGAACAGGCCCATGGATTGGCTTCGCGTGCTCGACGTGGCGATCTTCGATTGGGGGAACATCGTCTGGGCGGTTGGCTTGCTCTGGTGGTCACAGACGCAGCCCGGCCATCCCCTGAAACGCACGGGGCGCTGGGGCGCCGCGCTGCTCCTGCTGATGTGGGTGGACCAGCGCGTATCGCCGGGTGAGAGCCCCGCGTGGTACGTCGTTCGCGCGTTGCTGCTGGCGCTTCGACTCACCTGCGTGTTCGGTCTGGTCAAGAGTCTCCCGGCCTGGTCGGGTCCCTCGCGCGGCGAGGCACGGTAATGGTGGTGGGGCGTTCCGACGCCTATCGGTAGTACGCCATGAATCCCGCCGCGGGGAAGGCGGCCGGGCAGCTCCCACTCGCCCCGTACGCCGCGTCCATCTGCGTCCGGCTATTCATGCGCAGCCACAGCCACCCGCCCACGTCGCCGGCATAGCACCACGCGGTGGGGATGGTAGCGGGGTTGCGCCAGGTGCTGTTGTTCCGGCTTACGCGCAGGTCGTTGGTGGCGCCGATGTGCCCCACGTGCACGGTGCTGTCGGCGCTCAAGGCGATGGGGAGCGGATCCCCGTATGGCCCCACCTTGGACAGCCCCCAGGTGGCCGGCACCGTGGCCTGCTGGAACCAGTGCCCCGCCGGCGTGCCGGGGACGTCGCGCTCCACCGTGCCGCACCCGGCCCCCGGGGAGCGCACGCCAGTGCCATCGCCAATGCGCGCGGGATACTGGTCGCGCAACGCCGGGGCGAACGCCGCCCACGGGCAGGTCACGTTGAGCAAATTGCGGAAGTGGGCGGTGTGCCGCGCCTGATTCTCAAAGCGGTTAACCACCGTGGTGTCATAGAGCACCACGTCAAAGGCGATGGAGCCGGTCCCCCGGAGGTACCACCCCATCGGGGCGCCGGCCTCCAGCGGCACGGGCACGGCCAGCAGTTGCCAGGCGCTGCTGCTCACAATGGTCGTGTCGGTGACCGCCTTGAGCCCCGCCGGTAGGTCCTTGACGTGGTACAGCTCCATCGTGAGCCCGCACCCGAAGTCCACATACATGGACCAGTCGGGGACATAGCCGGCCGGGGCGCCCTGCGGCATGTAGTGTCCCAGTCCAAGCACGCGCAGCGCCGCCGGGGCAAGCAGCGGCAGGCGCACGCCCGTCTGGGCAGCGGTAGGGAACGCGTACGACCGTCCCACGAGCGAGGTGTTCCCCCCTCCCACCATGCCGATCTGCGTGACCACCTGCAGGGCGGCGGGATCCACCAAGGGGGAGGTCAGCACCGGCCGTGTGCCGCAGGAGGGCTGTGCCGGGAGCACCGTGATGACCGACTGCCCGCGGACGCCGTCAACGGTGGCGGTCATGGTGGCGGTCCCCGTGGACACGCCGGTGACCGCGCCGGTGCTGCTGACGGTGGCGACCGCCGGCGTGGAGGAGCTCCAGGTGACGGGAGGGGCGGCCAGCGCCGCGCCGGCGGCATCGCGCGCCGTCGCGCTCAGCACGAGGGTGCCCCCCACGGAGACGCCCGCGCGGGAGGGAGTCACGTCCACAGAGGCCACCGGCACGGAGGTCACCGTGAGGGCGGCCGTGCCGGCGATCCCCTCTACGGTGGCCGACAGGGTGGCGGTACCGGCCGCCACGGCGGTCACCAGCCCGGCCATGCTGACGGTGGCCACCGACGGGGCGCTGGAGCTCCAGGTGACGGGGCGGCCGGCGAGCGTGCCGCCGGCCGAGTCGCGTGCGGTGGCCGCAAGGGTGACCGTGCCCCCCACGCGCAGCGATGCCGAGGACGGCGTGACCGCCACTGCCGCCACCGGCACGGGGGTAACCGTCACCGCTGCGGCGCCGGTAATCCCGTCCACCGTGGCGGTGATGGTGACGGTTCCCGTTGCCACCGCCGTCACCACCCCCGCGGCATTGACCGTCGCCAAGGCGGGAGCACCGGAACTCCAGCTAATCGCCTTGCCCGTTACCTCTGCCCCCGCGGCCGTGCGGGGGCTGGCCGACAGCGTCTGCGAGCCCCCCACACGCAGCACCAGCGACGGTGGGGAGACCACCACGCTCTGCACCGTTGGTGGCGTGGTACCGCCGCCACCGCCCGGCGTGGTGGGCGTGGTGCCACCGTCGCCGCCACCGCCTGCGCAGGCGGCACTGACCACAAGCGCGCTGGTTGCGGCCAGCAACGGGACGAGTCGCGCCATCACCGGGCGACGACCGGAGTGCGGGCAAGTTGACATGCAGGATTTACGCAGAGGGGAGACCACAGGGAAACCGCAAGGAGACCGAATGGAGACCGCGCCCCGGGAGAGAACATTCAATCGGAGCACACTGAGTATAGGCCGCCGTTGCGTCCCTTGCGAGCAGCGGCGGGGTACGGCGAGGCAGACGTCTCCAACATGAGGTGCCGGCCAAACGCTGGACGGTGGCGCCATGCGATACCACCTTTTGCTATCATCTCCATCGGTGAACGGGCGCCACGTTCCGTTTCCGTGTGATCCTGCTGTCCGACGTGTCCAACCGTCTGGCCAGCGGAACGTGCCGTCGAGGGCGATGGTATGTGATCAACCAGCAGTGCCGGGTGAGCGTCGCCCGGTCACCACTGCGGCACGCGATGTATGACCACACCCAACACCGAGGCACCGCCATGACCTACGTTGCACGTCTCGCCAGTCTGGTTGGCGCTCTGGGGCTCACGCCAACCCTGCTTCATGCGCAGAGTACCGAAACGGTACGAAACGGCGGCGCGTCGGCCTTGTGGATCTTCGCCAACGTGTGCT
>CANHTA010000286.1 GCA_947463135.1 Gemmatimonadota bacterium | reverse complement strand
CGGCGCCGTCGGCCGGTGCCCGGTTCGCCACGCCCGGCGTGTCGTTCTTCATCGACAAGCAGCCGCCGCGTACCACGCCCAACCCGTAACCGCACGGGCGTGCCACAGCTTCACGCCCTGACGCCGGCACCGACCGCGAACGTGATGATCCTCACGTTCGCGGTCGGTGTGCGTTGGGCCTCACTGTTGGGGATGTGCGTTAACGCGTCGTCCGCAACAGCCGTTGCAGGAGCTGAACGGAACGTTCCGTAGCCCCAAGCTCTGCGTGCACCACCGCACGCGCCGCATCTCCCGCGCGAGTTCGTGCCGGAACGTCGGTGAGCCACTCCTGAAGTGCCGATGCCAACGCTACGGCGTTGGGTATGGCGCGCGCCCCGCCGGCCGCAAGCAGCAACCCCGCCTCTCGGCTCATCTCGTGCCGCGGACCACACAACACCGGCACCCCGAACGCCGCGGGCTCGATCAC
The DNA here is from genome assembly GCA_947463135.1 of Gemmatimonadota bacterium. Classification (GTDB taxonomy): domain Bacteria; phylum Gemmatimonadota; class Gemmatimonadetes; order Gemmatimonadales; family Gemmatimonadaceae; genus Gemmatimonas. The sequence continues at coordinate 2,615 of CANHTA010000286.1, read as the reverse complement.
CGAATGGAGCCCCGCCCGGTGAAATCCGCCCCCCACAAAGGCCACGTCGGCCAGCGCGTACAAATCGCCGAGCACGCCCACGCGATCCACCACGATGACATCACGCGCGGCGGCGGTGCGATCCTCTTCCGCTTCGCTCAGCGTGGCGCACGACAGGCCGGCGGTTCGCGCCCACTCCTGAATCGGTGCCAGATGCGACGGCGTCGGCTCGTGTGGGGCGATAACGAGTCGCGGCAGGTCGTGACCGCTGCTGTCACGGTGTGCCCCACCGTGCACCTGGAGCGTTCGGGCAAAGGCCGGAAGCAGCACCGCCTCATCAGCTGGCCACGTGGAACCGGCAACCAGCGTGGGACGCGCACTGGACATGGCCCGCAGCACGGGACGCGTGCGGTCCACACCCTGCGCCCGCGCCCATACCTGATCAAAGCGCGTGTCACCCGTCACCTCCAGCGCCGCACGCTGCACTCCCAGACGCACCAACCGTTCGCCGTTGACCGCATCAATCGCCCCCACGCCCCGTAGCGACCGGTACGCCTCATGTAACAGCAGCCGTGACCACACCCCCGTCCGCCCGGATCGTGCCGCTAACGTGGCACTCAGCAGCGCCACCGGGATGCCACGCGCCGTGGCGCGCTCCACCAACACCGGCCACACATCGAGCTTCACAAACACCAGGAGCGACGGCTGCAAGGCGTCGAGCATGGCGTCCGCTTCGCGCACGCCATCAAACGGGAGGTAGTCCGTAATGTCGGCGCCTACCGACTGCGCAAACGCCTCAGCGCTGGGGGAGAAAAAGGTGTAGGCCTGCTGTACGTCTGGGTGCAGCGTGCGCAGCTGATGCGCGATCGGTCGTGCCTGGAGCCCCTCCCCAACCGACGGCGCATGCATCCAAATCAGTGGACGCGCGGGCACACGCACGGCGGCCGACGCCGCGGCGACCCGCTTCAACAGGCCACGCCGAGCGGCGAGCGACCGCATGAGCTTCGAGTCACCGGCCTGAGCGACATGCGCGGTGAGGTGCGTGGCTAGCTGTGTCGCCACACGCGCCGACAGGACCCCCGCTCCATACGCGGAGCGGATAAGCCGATTCAGCGCGTCCTCCTCGCCTTGGCTACTGCCAGCGCCGTATCAATCGCCCGTCGGAAATCCTGGTAGGGCAGCGCGCCCTGCACCATGAAATCGCCCACCAAAAACGACGGCGTCGACTGTACACGGGCCTGCGACGCCTGACGCTCATCGTTCGCGACGATCGACCGGATGGCGTCGGAGGTGCGGCACTTGGTGAACGAGGGCATGTCCAGCGATATGTCGCGGGCAAGCTGCTCAAGTTTGGCCCCCGGGTTCTCGATGGATTGGAAGGCACGCTGGTCGCGGAACAACGCCTCCGCGTAGTCCCAGAATTTGTCCTGCACCGCAGCGCACATGGACGCCTCCGCCTGTGCCCGGGCGTGCTGGTGAATGGACAGCGGCAAATGCAGATACGCCATGCGAATCTTGCCGGCGTCGATGTAGTCCCGCTTGAGCCGCGCCATGGACGAGTCGTGCCACTGCTTGCAGTAGGGGCATTGGAAGTCACTGATCATCACCACCCACATGGCGTCCTCTCGCCCCATCAGCCGCCCCCGATCGGCCCGCTGAATGAGCACAGAATCCGCGAGGGTATCGGCCGTGGCCCCCGTGAGCGCGGTCACCGGTAACAGCGGCGGAGGCGTGGTTGCACTAACCGCGCCCGGTTCGGCCTTTGCCGTTACCGCAGACGCGCTCCCGGCATCGCCCCGACCGCAGGCGGTCAGCACGCTGAAGCAGAGCAAAAGCGCCGTGGCGCGGCATGCAGAGCGGGGTTGGGGCATACGTGTTGAGAGCCGGAGGGAAACGGAAGATGGCAACCGCTCGAAAGCTAACAGGGTCCGGCCCAGCTATACGTGCGGGCGCGAGGCAGGCTCATTCAAGGCGGTGCCAAAATCGCTGACACTCACGCCCTGCCAGCCCCGTAGGGGCTGTATCATTCACCCTGTGCACATCTCTGTGATTCCACTCACCCGTCTTCGGTCATCCGCTCGCCAGTGGTTGCGAGAGCGCACGGGCATCGTGTGGCTTGTGGCCGCCATGGTGGCTGTCGGGTGCGTGCCCGGTCGCGCTTGGTCTCAAGTTGCGCCCCCCGGGCAAGCGCTGCCGGCTCCAGTGGGTTACGTCAATGACTTCGCCAATGTGCTCACCCCGGAGGCCAGCGCGCGCATAGAAGATCTGGCCAAGCGGGTGCATGCCGCCACGCGCGGTGACATGGTGGTGGTCACGCTGCCGTCACTTGGTGGACGTCCGGTTGAAGAGGTGTCGCTGCGGCTTGGGCGTGAGTGGAAGATCGGGGCCAATGCGGAGATCGGTGATCAAGCGCGCAACGCCGGGGTGGTGATCCTGCTCGTGCCCAAAGAGACCTCCGACGAGGGCCGTGGCTATTGCCGCATCGAAACGGGGCAGGGTACGGAAGGGTTTCTCACCGACGCCATGACCGGCGCCATCTGTCGGGACCAAACGCCACGGTTTCGTGCGCAGGACTACGCGGGGGCACTGGAACAGATTGCCCTCGACGTGGCCGAGCGGTACGCGGCAAACTTCGG
>CANHTA010000285.1 GCA_947463135.1 Gemmatimonadota bacterium | reverse complement strand
GTGCTCTACACCCTGGGGCTCAACCATTATCAGTACTACAACACCACCGTCTTCGATCAGGATCGCGAAACGCGCGGCAATCATTCGCTGCTGATCGCCACCACGCAGCGCCAGAAGTGGGGGAACACCAACCTCTCCCTGGAAGGCTCACACTACCTCCACGATCCGCAGCGCAACCTGCTCACGCTCTCCGGCTTCGTGGACCTGCGCCTTGGTCGTGGCTTCTCGCTCAACTTCCGGGGATCCGCGTCACGCGTACGCGACCAGATCTACATCGCCCGCAACGTGCAGTCCGAGCGGGACATTCTCACGCAGCGCCAACAGCTGCAGACGAACTTCCGCTACAACATGTTCGTGGGCCTGGGCTACACCTTTGGCTCGATTTACAACACGGTCGTGAATCAGCGTTTCGGCACGCTTGGCGAGAGTGGCCGCCGCTTCGGCTTCGGCGGCGGCGGCTGATTCGCGGCAATCGGCTCACAACTCCAAACTTGGACGCAAAACCCGAGACTCACGTGAGTGGTGGGTTTTGCGTCCAAGCGTAGGGTTGGTGGGTTCACCGCTTCAATTGCGCCCCCGCCACGTCCCAGTTGATGCGCGCCAGCACCGCATCGAGATAATCCGCACGGCGGTTCTGATACTTCAGGTAGTACGCGTGCTCCCACACATCGATGCCCACGATGGGGAGCTCCCCGTTCAGCAGCGGCGAGTCCTGATTGGGCAGCCCGCGCACCGCCAAGCGGCTCGTTGCCGTTTTCACGAGCCACGCCCACCCCGATCCGAACTGCGCGAGCCCCGCTGCCTTGAGCGCCGCGGTGCATGCCGTGAGGGTGGTGAAGTCGCGCGTGATCATCTCCGCCAACACCCCGCTGGGCGTTTGCGCCCCCGCGCTCCCCGGCGCCAGCAGTCCCCAGTACAACGCATGATTGGCATGACCGCCACCATGGTTGCGGATGGCAACCTGCACTGCCGCCGGCCACTTCCGCAGCCCCATCAGTAGCTCACCAAGCGTGTACGGATGGAGATCGGGAAACGCCTCCAGCGCCTTGTTCAGACTGGTCACGTACGCCGCATGATGCCGGTCATGATGAATCGACATCGTTTGCGCATCAATCGCCGGTTCAACGGCGTTCACGGCATAGCTGAGGGCTGGCACCACGAAGGGATAGCGCTGCGACAACACCTCGTCGGCAGGCGCGAACAACGAACGAACACTCATCACCGCTCCCGAAGAAAGAATCAGTACTTCGCCAAGTAGCGCTCAAGTTCCCACGCGCTGACTTGACTGTTGTATTCGCGCCACTCAGCACGCTTGGCGGCCAGGAACTGCTCGGTGATGTGTTCGCCTAACGCTTCACGCATCACGTCGTTTTTCTCCAACTCGTCACACGCCTCGCTCAAGTCCTGCGGCAAGTCGTCCACCCGTAAGCGACGACGCTCACGGAAGGACATTTCCCAGATATTGGTATTCACCGGCTCGCGCCAATCCGCGCGCGTGGCAATACCGTCCAGCCCGGCCGCCAGCATCACCGTGAGCGCAAGATACGGGTTAGCGCTCGGATCCGGCGTGCGCAATTCCAATCGGGTGCCCGTGCCGCGGCGCTCCGGCACCCGAATCATGGGCGAGCGGTTGCGCATGCTCCACGCCACGTTCACCGGTGCTTCGAAGCCGGGCACAAGGCGCTTGTACGAGTTCACCAACGGATTCGTCACCGCGCACAGCCCGCGCGCATGCTTCAGCAATCCGCCAATGTAGTGCAGCGCCGTGAGACTCAGCGCCCACTCCCGCGTGGGATCCCAAAACGCATTTTGTCCCGCCGTGAACAACGACTGATGCGTGTGCATGCCGCTGCCGTTTTGCCCGAACACCGGCTTCGGCATAAACGACGCAATCAACCCGAACTGACGCGCCACCTGTTTCACCACGAAGCGGAAGGTGGCAATGTTATCCGCCGTCCGCAGCGCATCAGCATACCGGAAATCAATCTCATGCTGGCCGTGCGCCACCTCATGGTGCGCCGCTTCCACCTCAAAGCCCATCTGCTCCAGCGCGTCCACAATGGCCCGCCGTGCATCCTCGCCCAGATCCATCGGCGCCAGATCGAAGTACCCACCCACGTCGTGGGTATCCGTGGCCGGTCGCCCATCGGCGGTGGGCTTGAACAGGAAAAACTCGGCCTCCATGCCGGCATTCATCACATAGCCCTGCTCGGCGGCACGGGCCACCTGACGCTTGAGCACCCAGCGCGGATCGCCCTCAAACGGCGTGCCGTCCGGCCGGTTCACATCGCAGATCACCCGCCCCACCCGCGCCGATGGCTCCCCCCACGGAAAGATCTGGAACGTGGTGAAGTCGGGGGCCAATAGCATGTCCGACTCCTCTACCCGGACGAAGCCTTCAATGCTGGACCCGTCGAACATGATGTCGCCGTGCAGTGCCTTGCGGAACTGCGACGAGGGGATCTCGACATTCTTGATGACCCCCAGAATGTCCGTGAATTGGAGCCGCAGAAAGCGCACCTGATGCGCCTCTGCCAATTCGAGGATGTCGGTGGCCGTCGCGCCGGTGAGGGCGGGAGGAACAAGGGATCGACTGTGGATCGGCACGATTCGCCTGAAAAGGAGGAGTACACGCGTGTCGTATTGTAGTATTTTTCACGCCTCATGACTTCCTCGAATTCTTCTGGGGGTTCGGCCCCCTTGGTAAGCGCCGGCTTTTGCGCGGCCTGTGGGGCCTCGCTCTCCGCCGGCGGGCGCTTCTGTCATCGCTGTGGCACCCCGGTTGGACAGGGGCTGCCCACCACCCGCCCCGCCGCGTCCGGACAGGGCAGTGCCGCCTCCGTCCTGCCATGGGGCGTGGCCTTTGTGGCGCTGCTTGCCCTCGTGGCCATGGTAGCGGGCAAGAACTTCGGGGCCGCCAAGGGTTCCGGCATTGACGGGTCCGCCAACTCGCTGCCCACGCAGGCGGTGGACGGCGCTGGAGCGGCCCCGTTTGCCCAGGGGGGCGGTGGCGCCGCCCCGAACATTGCCAACCTGTCCCCCAGCGAACGGGCCAACCGGCTCTACACGCGCATCATGGAATACGCCGAGGC
>CANHTA010000284.1 GCA_947463135.1 Gemmatimonadota bacterium | reverse complement strand
CACCGCCCGCGCACCGTCTTCGCCGACCGTAGCGACCCGCCGATCACGAACATGGCACCGGCATGGCCGTGATCGGTGCCGCCGGTGCCGTTTTGCCGCACCGTCCGCCCAAACTCTGAGCAGGTGAGAATCACGACATCGTCCATGCGATCGCCCAGGTCGGCCACCAACGCGGCGATGCTCTGTGAGAAGTCGCTCAGCCGGACCGCCAGCGCTCCCTGCGCGCCCCCCTGGTTCACGTGCGTGTCCCACCCGCCCACGTCGGCAAAGGCCACCTCAAGCCCCACCCCAGATTTGATGAGCTGTGCAATTTGCAGCAGCCGCTGGCCGAAGGCCGAGCGTGGGTACTCCACGCCATTGGCCGGACGATATTGCTGAGGATTCGCGGCGCGCAGCACCTTGAGGGCCTCGAACATGTCGCTGCCGCTGCCCTGCACGAGGTCCGACGAACCGGTGCGGTATAACGCTTCGATGCGGCGCTGCGCCTCCCCCCCATTGGTGCGAATCGAGAACTCCTCGAGGGAATTCATGGCAACCACCGCACTCGCCCCTTCCAAAATGCGCGGCGTCTGCGCCGTCATGGAAACGGCGCGGAAGGGGACGGGCGCCGAGGGGGATGGGCAGGCCGCCGATTCGCAGGTGCCTTTCACCGCGAGATACCGGTTGAGCCAGCCGTCGGTGGTGCCTTTGCGGTCGGGTGTGCCCGTTTCCATGTAATCCTGCGCGTCGAAGTGCGAGCGCGTAGCACTCGGACTTCCCACCGCATGAATCGGCGCCAGCATGCCGCGGTCCCAGAGCGGCTTGAAGGCGGCCAACGACGGATGCAGGCCGAAAAATCCGTCCAGATCGATGGCGCCCGCTGCAGGCGTGGCGCCACGCACCCGCGCTGGTGAGGCAATGGCGAGCTGTGGTCGGGCCGCGTAATAGCTCTTGTCGCCGAACGGCACCAGCACGTTGAGCGCATCCGCCGCCCCGCGCTGAAAGAGCACAATCAGCGTTTTGCCACGTGCGGCGCGTGGCAACGCCATTGCCATCGCCGTGCGTTGAAGGAATTGGGGCGACAGCCCAAGCGTGACCAGCGAGAGCGCCCCGCCCTTGAGAAACACGCGACGGTTCACCGGATGATTGCGCCATGACATAGGAGGTCTCCCTCAGCGACGTTGAAATTCAGGAGCCCCAAGCGCCAAGCCAACGATTTGCGCAAAGCCGGCCAGGGGAGGCAGCGATCCAATGGTTTGGGTAAGCGATGCGCCGCGTTCCGGTCGTACGGCTTCGCGCCCCGCCGCCTGCTGTTGCCGGGCAGCCGGCTGCCGCGCCTCGCGTCGCGCCGCACGGGCATCAGCCCCCGCCGGTTGGCGCACACGCGGTGCCTCACCGGCCATGGTCCCCATCATGGTCTCGCTGTCGTCGGCCATCAGCAGGGAGTCGTTCGCCCCGCCGTGCTGTTGCAGAAACGGGTTACTTCCCGTGAGCAGTACCTGTCGGGTGTCGGCACTCACGGCTCCGCCGAACAGTTCGGCGATCACGCCGTCCACTTGCGCTTCACGTGATGCCGTGGCGAGCTGAGCCGACAACGGCCACGCTGCCATGCGAATGCCCGGCACGCGCCCTGCCGCCGCGGCGAGTCCGAAGTTGATGCGATTGAGAATGGCCCCGGTGTTCATCCAGGCATCGCCAGTCTCCGGATAGCCGTTGGGGGCCTGATGCCCGAAGAGCGGTTGACCGAGGCGGCTCACCAGCCGCGAGGTGCGCGGGGTGGCATCTGGTGGCGCCTGCATGGCGCGCAGGGTGCTGGTGACCAGCTCAAAGGGCGACTTCACTTTGGCCCGATAGTTGGCCGTGGCGAAGAACTCACCGCTGGTGACGATGGTGCGTACCACCGCACGGATATCGCCATGGGTGCGGAGAAAGGTGTCCGCCCCACGCGCGACCAGCGCCGTTGATGGCGTATCGCTCACAAACCGTTGCGCCAATTTCCTGGCGATGAACCGGGCGGTGCTGGGGTGCGACGCCAGCAGGTCGAGCACGGCTTCGCCTTCTTCAATCCCCCGATTGGCCGCAAACGACCTCCCGAGGATGGTTTTGGCACCGGCGTCGTGCACCTCGGGGCGGAAGGCAAATCCTCCCCCCTGCGCCCCGCGTGCGATGGTCCATCCCGTGAAGGCGCGCGCGACCTCAATGACATCCTGCTGCGTGTACCCGCCCTCCACACCAAGCGTGTGCAGTTCCATCAGCTCCCGCGCGTAATTCTCATTCAGCCCGCGGCGACGCGACATCGCCTGCTGCAACGACGGGTTCTGGAGTACGCGCTGTTGCAGCACCGCCGCGCGTCGCGCCGCCTGTCGCGCATTCAACGGCCGTGCGGCTGGTCGCAGGGTGGGACGACCGCTGTCGGCGACGCTCTGCCAATTATCCAGGTAGTACAGCATGGCGGGGCTTTTGGCCACGGCGCCAAGCAGGGCGCGGAAGGACCCGAGCGCGTGGGGGCGAATGGTCTGCGCGTCATACTCGGGGAGGAAGTACCGGGTCCGGTCCTTTCCGGCGAACACATTAAAGTGATTCTCCCAGAAATCGACCAGCACTTCCTGCAATTGGCGCTCGCTCATGACCGCGCGCGCCACACGGCTGGAGGCCAACTCACCCAGAAACGCGTACGACTGACGTCCCTGTTGCTGCAGTGCCGCGGAGTCCGCGGCGGACACGGTGCCGCCGCGCCGCTGCAGCTGCGCGAGCGCGGCGGCAGGTGGGGGATAGTCCGCCAGCAGCTGTTCCCCGCTTTTCCCGAGCGTGGGAAAGCGGGCCACGAACTGCGCGGTGGCCGTGTCGGCAATACGCTCGGGGTACAGCTGGCGCTCGACCCACGCATCCACCCCCATCGCCCGAACGGCCTCCACATCCCCCGGACGCGCCCCGAAGGCGAGCCGGTTGAGGACGTGATGGATTTGTTGATCGGCGGTTTGCTCGCGCGCCGACGCCAACGCGTTGCCTGCGCTGATGGGCGATGGCGGCAACGTGCCGGCGCACCCCAGCGTGACCAGGGCCAGGGCCAGCGCGGCAGCATCGGTTGGACGGAAACGCAGCATTCGGACACCCTCGGTAAGTAGACTCCCCTGATGACGCACGGGT
>CANHTA010000283.1 GCA_947463135.1 Gemmatimonadota bacterium | reverse complement strand
GCGGTGCGGAGCAGCACCGTGCCCTGCGTGGAGTCCACGGCGCCGCGGCCCGCCCCACCGCCGCCGCCACCGAAGCCCGCGATGGCCGCCGGCAGTGTGACCGTGCGACCAAGGTTGTAGCGCTTGGAGGTATCCTTCACGCGCACGGCGATGGTGGCGCCGCTGTCGGTCACGAACATCGTGCTGCTGTCGCTGCTGTACAGCACCGTGGACAGCTGCGCGCTGCCCCGATACAGCACCGTAGTGTCGTTGGCGCCGAACGGCGCGCGCCAGTGCACGACCTTGCCGGTTTGCACATACAGCAGGCCGGTGCCGATCGGATTCCACTGGATGTTGCGCTTGGCGCTGTCGGCGCTGAGTCCGCGGCGCGCGGTCGGATCGCCGTTGTCGGCGGGCGCCCCCTCACGCAGCGCCGTGGTGGCGAGCGTGGTGATCACACGGCCGTTCGCGTCCCACAGCTCCTCCACCGAGCCGAAGCTCGACACCGGCACGAGGTACGAGTACGGCTCCGTCATGCGCGTCACGCGCACGAACGCCCCATCGGGCGCCGCGTCGAGGTCGCGAATGGTGGCCGGCGCGCCAATCGGACGCACGGCCTTGGATTTCACGTCGATGAGGGCGAGCTGTCCTTTCGTGTAGTACGTGAGCAGCGCCTTGTCGTGCGGGTCCTGCAGCAGGCTGAAATGCACCGGCTGCGGCACCGCGCGGGCATCGGTGAGCCGCACCTGCGGACCGTCTTCGATACCGCCGGCGCCATGCTCAGGCTCCGCGCCGCGATTCTCCGGCACGAGCACCGCCGCGACATACCGGCCGTCGGCGGTGAACTCGATGGTGGTGACCAGCGTGGCCAGCAACGCGCGCCGCGACAGCTGCGTTGACGTGCCGCTTGCGACATCGGCCACGTATACGTACGAGCCGGTGGGGAAGTTGGCGATGTACGCCACCTGGGTGCCGCGAGGCGACCACACCGGCGACGAAATTGAGGCGCCGGCCGGCATACTGATGGCGCGCGTGGTGCCCGTTGTCGGGTCGACGAGGGTGAGGCCGTTGCGATTGCTGGTGGTCAGCGACCGTGCCCGGTTGGCCCGCGTGTCAACCTGCACGCCACCGAGCCAGATGTGTGGCGCGCCGTAGGCCTTGATGTCCCCACGGTCGCTGCCGGTCGCGCGCAGGAACCAGCGGCGATCGGGGCTCGCATTGGTGAAGGCGATATCAACGCGCGGCGTGGTGATCATCCGCACGAGATTCTCGGGGGGCTTGACGAACGATTCGGTGCGCAGGATCTGCTGCGCATCCCAGCCGCCGTTGGCGTTCTGCGCCTGAAGCAGGGCGGGGGTGGCGACCACGAGGGCCGTAGCCAGACGGGACGCGACCCGTCGGGGGGACATCATCAACATGCTTGACTCCGGAGGTGGGAGAGACTCTCGGAAAGTTTACGCGCCCGCACGGTCGCGCGTTCAGTGTTTCGCCGGTAACCTCAAGGGATGACGAACCCGATGCCCCGTCGCACCTTCCTCGCCGCCCTCGGTACGGGCGCCGGCGCGCTCCTGGCCTCCCGCGCCGCCTGGGCCAGCCATGCCCCACCCGCCGCCGGCCGTCTGGACCGGATCGGCCTCGAGCTGTACGCCGTGCGGAAGGCCATGAGGGAGAACCCGGAGAAGACGTTGGCGGCGATCCGCGCCATCGGCTACACCGACGTGGAACTCCTCTGGAGCTTCAAGAATTTCGATCGCTCGCCGCAACAGGTGAAGGCGACGCTCAAGGCCGAGGGACTGACGGCTACGTCGGCCCATATCGCGCCGGAAACGCTGCTCAGCGAGTGGTCGGAGAGCCTGCGCACGGCGAAGCTGCTGGGGCATCAGTATCTGGTGGTGGCGAGCCTGCCCAGTGAAACGAAGCGATCGATTGACGCGTGGAAGATCTGGGCCGACCGCTTCAATGCGGCCGGCGAAGAGGCGCGCCGCGCCGGCATCTGGCTGGCGTTGCACAACGAGCCCGATCACCAGCGGAAGGTGGAAGGCGAGTTCCCGCTGGACGTGTTCCTGAAGCGTACCGAGCCCAAGTTCGTGCGCTTCCAGCTCGACGTGGGGAACATGCTGATGGGCGGTGGCGATCCGATGGACTACCTCAATCGCCACAAGGACCGCATCGGATCGTTCCACCTGAAGAACGTGGTGGCCGACCGGACCAAGGACACGGAGCTCGGCGCGGGCACGTTCGACCTGCGCGCCTTCCTGGCGGCTGTGCCGGAGCTGGCGAAGAAGCCGTGCTTCGTAGAACAGGAAGGGGCGGCCGATGAGCTGGCGAGCGCGAAGGGGAACTTCGAGTATCTGCGTGGGTTGACGTTGTAAGCCACGTGAACAGCGGAAACTGCGGTACCACGGATTGCACGGATCGCCGCGGATCGGTTCCGCGGGCATCCGTGAAGATCCGCGGTGGTGCTGTTCGTGCCATGGCTCCCTTCCCAGACACCATCTCGAAGTTCGTGGAGATTCAATGGACACATTCGCTCGGGTAATCTACGGTCTGGTATCGACGGTAAGTTTCGCGCTCTGCTCATCGTCGGCCGCCGGGCAGAACGCGATTGTCCATCCAAGTAGCGCGAGCCTTATGGGGCGCGCTACGGATCGTGTGGTGGGGCTTGCCGACACCGTTTCCGGCGACGCCAACCTCGATCGACAAGCAAGAAGACTGCGCACGGCCGTGCGACTCGACTCCATAGGCGAATTGGATGGCGATGAGTCGACGGTGCTTGGTTTGATCAACGATATCGCCGTCGATGCACGCGGACGCGTGTTCGTGCTGGATATGGGATTCAGCAACCTCCGCGTATTCTCTGCGGATGGAACGCCTGAATTCACTATCGGGCAGAAGGGGAGCGGTCCGCTCGATCTTCGCTTCGGCGTCTCGGTGTGGATTGCGGGCAACGGCGCGGTGGCGGTCACCGATGCGGTGCTCGGCACGAAGTACATCGCCGCCGAGAGTAAATCGACGACTCGCCTCCTCCGTGTGGTTCCCAACGTCGGCGATCCATCCGGCGCGTGCGAGTCGAAGGGGCAACTCGTCACCTTTTCTCCGGGCGCGAAACCCGCTGACAAACTCGTTCGAAGGTTCAATACCGCTGGACGTGAG
>CANHTA010000282.1 GCA_947463135.1 Gemmatimonadota bacterium | reverse complement strand
TCGAACATTGGACACCTGCCGAGCACCGTCTCATCGTTGGGTCACGACCGGAACACACGACAACGCGGGCTACGTGGCGTAAGCAGCGCGAGAAGCACTGCGCGTCGACACGAACACCGTGCGATACGACCGCGATTGGCACGAGAAAGCATCGCCCGGCTGCAGCACGCATCGTTACGCGGCGACCTCAACGACCGTGGCGTACGCATGCGGTTCTGGCGTGGCGATGCCTTCGGCGCGCATGCCCTCGAGGTGAAACTCAATCGCCTCGCGCATGGTCTGTTCGACGACAATGAGGAGTCTCATGGATTCAGCCCTGCCTGTTTGAGGATGCTATTCTACGTCCACGGAGCCAGCTCGTCGCTCGGATGACCGGCCACCGTCACGAGCCACGACTTGTCGGGATGCTTGTACGGCTGGTGGCTGCCCTAGCTCCTCACGAGGAACCATCCATCGTCAGTCAGCAGTTGGAGCACATCCCGCACTTTCCTACCGGAAGAGCGGGCGACGACTCGCTACCGGCAAGCAGCGCGGACTCACCCGAGTACCCCGAAAAGCGGCGCGCGGCAGGCACGACGTCCCACCGCGATGCTGGCCCAACGGTGTTTCTCGTCCGCGCGGCCCGCGTAATGCCCATTAGCCTGCGGGCAATCACTGCGTAGCGGACGCTATACAGGCAACTCTACGCAGTATAACGCCAGACTGCCGTTCCGTCCTCCGCACCACAATCCACTGTGACACAACAACTTCACCCACAGGAAACGGTTCGCCCTCCAGCTGTTTAGGCTGCAGCGGCTGCAGCCTAATCGCCAAACGCGTAGAGAGGCGCCGCCCGCTGAACGCGGGGCAGGAGCAGCTGCAGCCACGCAAGGGCCAGCAGGTACGACGAGGCGGCGAACAGGAACAGCGGGGCGAAACCGAACCCCGCATCCAACACCCGTCCGGTCACCAGGCTGATCAGGACGCCACCCATATTCCCCATGAACGCGCCGAAGGCCGTCACACGGCCAACTTTGGCGGCGGGCACCACGTCGGTGATGATGGAGAAGAGCGACAACGAGAACCCCTGATGCCCCGCCATCACGACCCCCATCATGACGGCGACGGGCCAGAAGGCGTGCAGCTGCAGCACGAGCGGCAGCGGCGCGACGATCAACGCCGAGACCAGCATCACCGTCTTGCGGACGCGATCCACCGTCCAGCCACGCTCCAGTAGTCGCGTTGATATCCACCCCGCGAACAGCGCGCCCAGCCCCGACCCGGCAAACGCGATCCCCAGCGGCAGGGCGAGTTCGAGCGTGCTGAGTCTGAACTCCTTCCGGTAAAAATCGGCCAGCCAGAAGTTGACGAACCACCACGTCATGTCCGACAGCGCTTTGGCGATCACGATCGCCCAGCTCGTGCGACTGAGCAGGATTGGGCCATACGTGCTCCCATCCGACATCGCGGGAGAGCCGTTGGCGATGTCCGACGGGGCGAGCGGCGTGTGGGCGAACGCGATGCCGCGGGCCAGCCACATCCACCCGAGCAGCGTGGCCAATCCACCGATCCCGCTGGCCACAAGCGCGCCGCGCCACCCGATCATCTCGGCGAGCGGGGGGATGAGGAACGGCATGGCGATCGTCCCCACACCGGCGAGCAGCGTGGCTACGCCGAACGCGAGGGAGCGGCGGTCGGGTTCGAACAGCATGGCCACGGTTTTGATGGTGAGCGGCGTCTGTACTGCCTCGGTCACCCCGAGTCCGACGCGCGCGCCGACCACCTGCCAGCTCGTGATCGCCCACCCATGCGCGATCGCCGCGAGGCTCCACGCACTCGCGCCCACGCGCATCGCGCGGTTGACGCCGAGCCGGTCGACCAACCATCCCGTGCCGAGGAAGGCGAACGCCGCCGAGAACTGCGTCACGGCGGCGAGATCCCCGAAGTCGCGGTCGCTCCACCCGAAGGCGAGCATCATGTCGGGCTTGAGGATCGAGATGATGGGCCGATCCATCGCGTTGAATACGCCGGCCACGCAGAGCACGGCGAAGAGCGACCATCGCAGTCGCGGCGTCAGTGCGCGCATCACGGGGCTCCTGTCACTGACGATGAATGTTGGACCGTGGCCACGCGCCGCATCCCCGCACGGCGGTAGATTCCGGCCGGTCGCCGCCGCGTTAGCGGCCCTGAGGAAGCGCGTCGCTAAGTATGACCGGCACGACGTCGCTGTCAATCGCATCAGGAGTGAGCCACGCCATGCTGGCTTTGTGCTGGGAGGGAGACACCGTGACGCTTCGCGCCGATGGATGCGCGGACGCGCTGTGGCGGCACACCCCTGAGCACCCGGCCATCAACGTGTGGCGCGGCGAGGCCGAGGTGTTGATGGACCGCGGCAACTTCCGGCTCACCGACCTGGCCGAGCCCACCGTCGCACTGCGGTCGGCGAGGCCCTGTGGCGTGGCGATGGTGGAACTCGCCCCCGAGGCCGGTGCCGATGCGGTGATCCGGCTGCGCGTCGATGGGCACCGAGTGGTGATTGACGCACTCGATCCGACGTGCAATCGGTGCACGATCCGGCTGCCCGCCACCGCTGACGAGCAGCTGTGGGGGTGCGGTGAGCAGCTGTCGTATCTGGCGCTGCGCGGCCAACGGTTTCCGTTGTGGACGAGTGAACCGGGCGTGGGGCGCGACAAATCGCGTGAGATCACGCGGGTCATGGATGCCGCCGCCATGGCGGGCGGCGATTATTACACGACCAACTACCCGCAGCCCACGTTCCTGTCGTCGGCCGGCTATGCCGTGCACGTCGACTGCGATGCGTATCAATGCTTCGACTTTCGCCACCACGACGCGCACGTGCTCGAGGCGTGGGCCATCCCGGCCGCGCTCGAGTTCTACGTGGGCGAGCCGGTCGCGCTGGTCGAGCAGCTGTCGGCACGATTCGGTCGCCAGCCCATGCTCCCGGCGTGGGCGGCCGGGGGCGCGATTATCGGGCTCAAGGCCGGCGATGCGGGATTCGCGCGTTTCGAGGCCATGCGTGCGGCCGGTGTCGTGGTGAGCGGACTCTGGTGCGAGGACTGGTGCGGCATCCGCGAGACGAGCTTCGGCCGTCGGTTGTTCTGGGATTGGCAGTGGAACCCGGCGCGCTACACCGACCTCCCC
>CANHTA010000281.1 GCA_947463135.1 Gemmatimonadota bacterium | reverse complement strand
GGCCAGGTTGTGATCCGAACGCAAGGCGAGCTGGTACAGCTCTGCGTTGCGCACGCCGTTGGCGGTCCCACGCAACGCTGACGCGCTCTGCGAAAACTTCCAGTGCGCAAACGTGTAGCTGTACCGCTGACCTAGCGCGATCGTCGTGACCTGCTGATTCCCCTGACTTGATGCCAGCGAAAAATCACCAGCGAACTCATAGGGACGCTTCGGCGCGTCTTGCGACGACGCCACATCCGCGACCAGCGCAACGGACGCGATGAGCGAGAGGGTACGACACAGCCGTGGCGCGCGGCGTGCACACAGCGAGGCAGGAAACGCAGGCATAAGAAAAACGACGAGGGGTGATGAGGGTGTAGGCTATGCAATCCAGCTCCGCACCAGCCCACCAAGGCAGGCCAGCACCAAGCCAAAACTGATCCAGCCCCGAACGCGTGCGCCAGCGGTCAAACGGGCGCCCCCCATTATGCTACCATCTGCCGCCAAAAGCAGCAGCGCGGCGAGATGCAGCGGTAACACGGCGGCATTCAGCACCTGACTGCTGTAGATCAGGGGAATCAGGGGGAGTCCCGGTAACGCCACCACACTCACGCCAGCCACGGAAAGCCCCACGAAGGCGGCGTAAAACCACTGGAAGTGGGTACCATCCAGACCAAGCGACGCCGGCTCCCCAACCCCTTCGGCAATCGAATACGCCGTAGCAATTGGCACGATCGCCGCCGCGAGCAACGACGACCCCAGCAGGCCAACCCCGAACAGCACGGTCGCGAACGAGCCCGCCAATGGGCGCAACGCAGCGGCCGCGTCGGCCGCATCTACAATGCGCACTCCCGCCTGATGCAGCGTGGCGGCGCACGCCACCGCGATCGCCAGTCCCACAACGCCCGTGAGCACGGAGCCAACCACCACGTCAACCCGCTCCCAACGCAACGCGGCCATGGTGATCTTCTTGTCCACCGCGTACGACTGGATAAACGCCAGTCCCCACGGTGCCAAGGTGGTGCCCAGCGACGCGGCCAAGGCCACCCACCCCTCGCGGCTCACCGGCAGACGTGGCACCAGTGCACCGGAGAACACCTCCGACCACACCGGCCCGGCCAGGACACCATCCACGACATACAGCGCCAACGTGGCCGAGATGGCCAACAGCACGCGTTCGACCCGCACAAACGAGCCAAGCACCACCACCAGGGTAATCAGCGTTCCCGCCGCAATCGCACTGATCCACGAAGGGAGCCCGATTAACGAACCCGCGGCAGCCACACCAGCGTATTCTGCGCAGATCGTCCCGAAGTTAGCGAAGAGCAGCGCCAGCACCGCCGCGTACCCCCAGCGGTGGCCCCAACGATCACGCACCACCGCCACAAAGCCTTTCCCCGTCGCCGCTCCAAGGCGCACCGCCACGAGGTGGAACTGCACCAACAGGACGGTGGAGGCGGGGATGATCCAGAGCAATCGATAGCCGTGGTCCGTGCCGAGAATGGAGTACGTCGTAATGCCGGCCGGATCATCGTCCGAAAGTCCGGCCAGCAAACCGGGCCCCAATACCGCCAGCACCGACGCGAGAGCGCTCGCCCCCGCCACACGCAGCGCCGCCACCCGCGCACTGATCCCCCGCTTGTGGTGGGCGAGCGGACGAACAGCCGTGCGCGCAGGGCGGTGTGTCACTCCTTCATGGTCGCGTTGGGCTTCCGGTTATCCGGTACAAAGTGATCGCGCGCCGGCATGCGCACCGCGCGCAGCGTGGCCGCATTCAGCACGACCGTGTCCGGGATAATGGCATTGGCCGACAACAGATAGGCCGTCACGGCGTACACGTCGTCATCGGTCATGGAGCCGGGAGCCGCAAAGGGCATCGCGCGCTTGATGTAGTCAAACAGCGTCGTGGCATACGGCCAGTAGTTCCCGATGGTCTTGGTTTTGTTGGACGTGGCAAACTGGAACTCAGCCGTTGGGGTGCCGGCGCTATCCCGTCCCACCAACTTCGGGAAGGTGGGCAACCCTTCACCCTGTGCGCCATGGCATTGCGCGCACTGTGCCTTGTACACCAGCACACCACGTGCCACCGACCCACTGCCGGCCGGCAGCTCGAGTCCATCCGCACCGATGTCCTGATTCATCGCCGTCGTTGCCGAATCGGCAGCGGCGTGCCCCAGCGCATACAACTGCTGTGCACCCGGCCCACCCGGCACCGCGCCCGCGTCATACGAGGCGAACGACGCATTCGTGGCGTCGGCGGCCGCGTTCGAGCCACCGCCACAGGCGGCAAGACAGGCCACCGTCATCAGTGCTGCTGCCATACGCATGATCAGGTCTCTCCGTGGAAGGTGACGGCACCGCTGCGATCGACCTTCCAGCCGATAATCTGATTGTAGTGATAGTCGGTATACTCGCCGCGCTCAGCGACCATCGCCGTGCGCGTAGGCTGCACATAGCCGGCGTCATCGGTGGCGCGACTCAGCAACGTGGCCTCGTCGCCCTGCCAGTTCCACATGTACTGGAAGCGTACCGTGGATTTGGGTTGCGGCGTGTTCAACAGCTCGGCGTCGTGCCACGTGGTACCACCATCAAGGCTCACCTCAACACGCACAATGCGACCGCGGCCGCTCCACGCGAGTCCGCTCACCGGGCGCCAGCCGCGGGACGGTATCACGTTCGGGTAGCATGGCGACGTGATCACCGACTTCGCATCGATTTCAAAGGTGAAAATCCGCGCCGTGCCATCGGGCATGGGATCGGTGTACTTCGACGTTTCCCACCGTGTCATCCACGGCTTCGTGCCAAGCTCCAATCGGCGCAGCCACTTCACATTGCTGTTGCCCTCGAAGCCGGGCAGCAACAGACGCATGGGGTAACCCTGCGCCGGGCGAAGCGGCTCGCCGTTCTGCGCCCACACGATCATGGCATCATCCCACGCTTTCGCGATCGGAATGGAGCGCGCCAGCTTGCAGGAATCACCGCCCTCCGCCAGAAACCAGGTGGCATCAGGCTTCACCCCCACTTCGCGAAAGAGTGTGGCCAGCGGCACACCGGTCCACTCCGACGTGCTGAACAGGCCGGCAAGCGGCTGCGGCGTGGTGTCGGGTTTCGGGTCGCGATAGCCGGCGCCGCCGTTGCCGGAGCACTCGATGAAGTACGTGCGGGTGATCTG
>CANHTA010000280.1 GCA_947463135.1 Gemmatimonadota bacterium | reverse complement strand
TTACGGCATGGTCACCATGTGCATCGGCGGCGGAATGGGAGCCGCCGGCATTTTCGAGGTGTACGCCTAGTAGAACCCAGAACGCACAACCCAGTACCCAGTGCTTCAAACCAACAGCCCCCAGCCCACAGCCCGTTGGTGAACGGCGGGCTGTGGGCTGGGGGCTGTTGGTTTGAAGCGGTGGGTTATGCGTTATGGGTAGTGGGTTTCCCTAGCCTTACACCACGCCGCGTTCGGCTGCGTGCTGCGCGGCGCGCCCCAGCGCCTGGACCACAGCACCTAATGCCCCGAACCGCGGATCACTGGTAAGCCCCTGCACATGTCGCGCGTAAATCTGCTGCGCGATCACCGCGACTTTGAATAATCCAAACACGTAGTAAAACGACGCGTTACTCACGTCGCGTTGACTCTGCGCGCCGTAGGCTTGCACCAAGTCGGCCCGCGTCATGTTGCCCGGCAGTGCCGTGAGGCCCAGACCAAGCGTGCGGAAAATCGGTGCGTCGTTGGCTTCCACCCAGTAGGCGAGACTGGTGCCGAGGTCCATGAGCGGATCGCCAATCGTTGCCATCTCCCAGTCGAGAATCGCGCGCACCCGGGACAGGTCCGGCGCCAGCACGAGATTGTCGAACTTGAAGTCGTTGTGCACCAGAGCCGTTGCACTGTCCGGTGGGCGATGGCGTTCCAGCCAGTCCATCATCGCGTCAAGCTCCGGTACCTCGCCGGTGCGCGAGGCAATCCATCGCCGGCTCCAACCCTGCACCTGTCGCTGCACGTAGTGCTCGCGGCGTCCCAGTGCGGAAAGTGGCTCGGCCGACACATCAACGGCGTGAATCTGCACAAGCGTCTGCACAAAGGTGCGCGACAGCGCCGCGAGGCGTTCCGGTATACGAAGCGGCTGGTCGGCAAGTTCGGCGGGGAGCGATCCGCGCAGAATGACGCCGTCCACATGCTCCATGATGTAAAACGGGGCGCCGATGACCGTGGCGTCATCGCATCGCGCCACCGGCGAGGGAACAGGCACGCCCCGCGCGTGGAGCGCCGCCAGAATGCCATGTTCACGCCCCATATCGTGCGCGACGCCCGCCGTCACCCCACGCGGGGGACGGCGCAGCACCAAGGCCAGCGGCCCCTCCGCCTGCTCCACCGTGAGCAAGTAGGTGAGATTGGAAAAGCCCGCAGGGAACTGCCGTAGCTGCAGTGCCGCAGTTGGCGAGACCAACGCCGGATGCTCGCGGCAGAGCCACGCCTGCAGCGCGACGGCATCAACCGCATCCCCGTCGCGCAGTGCAATGGTGGCGTCACGCATACGCGATTATCCCCGCCGGGTGCGTGGTGCCTGCTCGGGGAGATACGGCGTGAGTGCGCGGCGGGCAATCACCGTGCGATGCACCTCGTCCGCGCCATCATAAATGCGTGCCGCCCGTTCATGCCGGTACCACCAGGCGAGCGGCGTGTCATCGGTCATACCCAGCGCGCCGTGCGCCTGAATGGCCCGATCAAGCACCCGTTGCAGCGTGTTGGCCACAAACACCTTGATGTACGCAATTTCCTCGCGCGCTGCCGCCTGACCTTCGCGCGCCATGCGCGCGGCCGCATCCAGCACCATCAACCGCGCGGCGTGAATCTCAATGCGCGAGTCCGCAATCCAGAATTGCACCTGCTGCTTTGTGGCCAGCATCTCGCCCGGTGCCAACTCCCGCGTGACCGCGCGACGACACAAGAGATCGAAGGCGCGCTCACAGATCCCAATCCACCGCATGCAGTGATGAATGCGTCCCGGACCAAGTCGCTCCTGCGCCAGGGCGAAGCCATGCCCCTGCTGCCCCAACAGATTGGTCACCGGCACGCGAACGCGATCGAAGCGCACTTCCGCGTGACTGGCCCAGCCACCGCCGCGTTCACCCATCACCGGAATGTTGCGCACCAAGGTGAACCCGGGGGTTGGCAAGGGCACGAGAATCTGACTGGCGCGAAAATGCCGGCGCGCCTCGTCGGGGTCGGTCACGGCCATCACCACCGCAAACGACGCCCCGTCGGCGCTACTCGTAAACCACTTGTGTCCACTGATGACCAGCTCGTGGCCGTCGCGAACGGCCTCCGTAGACATCAGCACCGGATTGGAGCCGGCATGTTCGGGCTCCGTCATCGCAAAACAGCTGCGGATCTCCCCTCGGGCCAACGGCTCAAGGAACGTGGCCTGTTGCTCCTCAGTGCCGAACTGCAGCAGCAACTCCATGTTGCCGGCGTCTGGCGCCTGACAGTTGCACACGTAATGCCCAAACGGGGTCCAGCCCAGCACCTCACTCAGGCGCGCGTACGCGTCCAGCGGCATGTCACAACCACCCAACGACTCGGGCAGAAAGGGAGCCCAGAGTCCAAGCGCGCGGGCCTGCGCACGCAGCTCCGCGAGCACCGGCTCGTTGGTGGCCCAGTCGTTGTGCAACAGCTGTGGTTCCAACGGCACCAGCACCTCGCGAACAAAGGCGCGGGCCGTGCCCAACAGTGTCTCAAGCGCGGGCGAGTCGATCGTCATTGCACGATGGGTCACGTGAGATATCCGCCATCAACCATGTACACGCCGCCGGTACAATAGGCAGACGCATCGGACGCCAGGAACAAGGCCAGCCCCGCCACATCATCCGGTTCGCCAATGCGGCGAATGGGCTGATGCCCGAGCACCTGATCGGCAATCTGTTGATCCTGCCACAGCGCCTGCGAGAACCGCGTTTTAATAAGGCCGGGGCAGATGACGTTGGCGCGAATCCCATCGGCGCCCCACTCCTGCGCCATCACCTTGGTGAGGGACACCAACGCCGCCTTGCTGACACTATACAGACCGAGCCCAGCCTCCGGGGAGATGCCCCCGATGCTCGACACGTTCACAATGGCACCGCCACGCTGCGCCATCACGGTGTGGGCCGTTTTACAGAGCTCCAGCGGCCCCTTCACATTCACCGCCAAAATCTTTTCGAAGGCGTCCTCGCTGGCCAGCTGCAGCGGACCAAACACCGGATTGGTGGCCGCATTGTTCACGATGATATCAATGCCATCGAAGTGCTCCACCGTGCGCGCCGCCAATTCATGCGCATCGGCCGCCTTTCCCATATTGGCCGGAATGCCCACCACGTTGTGACCATCCTCACGCAGCAGCT
>CANHTA010000279.1 GCA_947463135.1 Gemmatimonadota bacterium | reverse complement strand
TCGTGCATGTCGGCGCGGGCAACAACATCATCTACGTCGACCCGGTGAATGATGTGGTCGCCGTGGTGCGTTGGATTGACACCAACGCGTCGGTGAACGGGTTTGTGGAGCGGTTGCTGGCTGCGTTACCGCCGGCGAAGTAGGGCGCGACGGTTTTTCGCGCGATTTCTTCGCTGCGCGGCCCCACGCGTTCCCCGGAGTCTATTATCTTTCGGATATGCGTGCACACCGTGTGGTGAGTGTCAGGGAAGAGGTTGCCAACGCCGTCACGCACGGCATTGGCTTGCTGCTCAGCCTGATCGGGATGCCTATCCTGGTTCTCGCCGCGCTCGATCGCGGCGAACGCGTGATGGTGATTGGCGCCAGTGTCTTCGGCGCCACCCTCATCGCCCTGTATGCGGCGAGCACGTTGTATCACGCGATTCCGCATCCACGCCTCAAGCAGCGTCTGCGCGTGCTCGATCACGCCGCGATCTACCTGCTCATTGCCGGCACCTATACGCCGTTCACCCTTGGTGTGCTCCGCGGCACGTGGGGCTGGACGCTATTCGGCATTGTGTGGACACTCGCCGCGCTTGGTGTGCTGTGCAAAGTGGTTTTTGGCAGCGGCGCGATGGCCACGCTGTCCACGGCGATTTATGTGGCCATGGGATGGGTGATCATCATCGCGATCAAACCACTGATGGCCTCTATGGATCACGCGGGGTTGATGCTGCTGGTAGCCGGTGGCCTCTGCTATACCGGCGGCGTGATCTTCTATGTGGACCGTCGGCGCGCGTGGGCGCACCCTGTGTGGCACCTGTTCGTGATGGGGGGCAGCGTCTGCCATTATTTCGCAGTGCTGTGGTACGCGGCACCTGCACACTAGTCTGCGCACTAGCCACATGACACCAACGGCGGTATTCGGACCGGCCCTGCTGTTCTTCATCGCCGGCGTTCTACACTTTGTCAGCCCGGCGTTTTTCGACCGCATTGTGCCACCGTGGGTGCCTGATGCACGGCTCGCCACCTATGTGAGCGGCGTCTTTGAAATTGCCGGCGCCATTGGACTGCTGATTCCCGCAACGCGTACGGCCGCTGCGTGGGGACTGATGGCCCTGTTGGTGGCCGTGCTGCCGGCCAATATCCACATGCTCAACCAGGCGCGCGCCGCCGAGGCATCGTTCGGATATCTCGCGGCACTGTGGATACGCCTGCCGTTGCAGCCGCTGCTGATGTGGTGGGTGTGGCGGGCGGCCATTCGTCGCTGAACGAGCCGTCGCTCTTTGCACGATTGTGAGACGAAACTGCAGACCGCTGATGTGCGCGGATAAAGCACGGATGGGTACCGTGTACAGTCGGCGCTCTACACGACGACGCACGCATTGCTGTTGCTGTTCAACAAAAATTGCCAAACCGGTGTGAGCACACGGTCTCCGGAAAGCGAACGGGCGAATCCGCGTGGTATTCGTGCCCATCCGCGGTTACAGTTGTTCTGCTGTTTACGGCGCTTCGGAGCTGCTCTCGATGACTCGGCACGAGAAGAAACTGCAGACCGCTGATGTGCGCGGACAAAGCACGGATGGATACCGTGTACAGTCGGCGCTCTACATGACGACGCACGCATCGCTGTTGCTGTTTATCAAAAATTGCCAAACCGGTGTGCGCACACGGCCTTCTGAGAGCAAACGGGCAAATCCGTGCTGTCTTCGTGCTCATCCGCGGTAAGCGTAGTTCTGCTGTTTACGGCGCTTCGGAGCTGCTCTCGATTACTCGGCACGAGAAGAAACTGCAGACCGCTGATGTGCGCGGACAAAGCACGGATGGGTACCGTGTATTCCCTGTGCTCTACATGACGACGCGCACGTGGCTGTTGCTGTTCAACAAACATCGCCAAACCGGTGTGCGCACACGGTCTCCGGAAAGCGAACGGGCGAATCCGTGCTGTATTCGTGCTCATCCGCGGTAAGCGTAGTTCTGTTTGCTACAGCGCAATGACCTCGCGGTCGGCGATCACGAACAAGGCATCCTGCTCCGACGGCTCGTACATGCCGGTACCGGTGAAGCTGGAGAAGGCCGGCAGCACCCCAACGCGCGGACCAAACACGAACGCGGGGAGTTTGGCGTGTTGACGTCCGCGTCCGCGAACCGACACGCATGGATGCAAATGCCCCGACAATACGTAGCCATTGGGGCGCTCTTCCGGCTCGTGCACGCCGATGAACGGACCAATCGCATAGGGTGCGTCCACGCAGGTGATGCGTAGCGATTCAGGCGGGTCGCCGGCGTGTGCGTCGTGATTGCCGCGAACCAAGGTGATGTCGAGCGCACCGTGCGCATCGCGCCACGCGGCGATGGTGGCGAGTGTATCGGCATGGCGTCCCGCGCGCGCGTGCAGAAGGTCCCCGAGCACCACGAGGGTGGTGGCGGCGGTCAGATGCAACACGCGGGTGAGCCGAGTGAGGTCGCTGGCCGTAGTGCCGCTGGGTATGGGCACGAACGCTGCGCGGAACGCCGCGGCCTTTCCCCAGTGCAGATCGGCAACAACGACCGTGTGGCGCTCCGGGAGCCAGAGGGCGCGATCGGCCAGTAGCACCACCGGCTCGCTGGCCACGGTGAGCGACAGGGCGCCTGCCGGCAGCAGCTCCCTATTCATGTGGCCACCGGTGTGGCACGTCCATGTTGCGCGCGGAAGGTGAGGGAGGTCCCCGAGCGCGAGGATTTTTCCGCCGACACCGTCATGCGTCGCACCCGATCGGCCAATTTTTCGGAGCTTACGCGCGACCGCGTGGAGTCGACCAGCAGCGGAAAGGCGAGCGGTGTAGGGCGCTCCACATCAATCACCCGTACGAGACTCCCCGACAGTCGCGCCAGCACACGGCCCAACCGACTCGATTCGAGCTGCCGTTCGAGTACCTCACGCCGGGCTTGATGCAGGAGCAGGTTGTCCGGATCGTAGTTCACGAACACATCGTACAACAATCCGCTCGATGCCTGCATCTGCTTCACCGACTTCGACTGGCCGGGATAGCCGCCGAAGATCAGGCCAGCCACGCGCGCGATCTCCCGGAACTGACGGCGGGCCAGCTCGGCGGCATTGAGGCTGTGCGTGATGTCGTGCAGCAGGTGATCGGTGGCCAGCAGTCCCGACGCCAGCGCCTCCTCCAACGGCGCCGGA
>CANHTA010000278.1 GCA_947463135.1 Gemmatimonadota bacterium | reverse complement strand
GCGGCTGCCTTGGCTGGCGCGGCAGGAGCCTTCGGTGCGGGCTTCGCTTCCGCCGGGGCCTCGGTTACGTCAACCTTCGGCGCCGGTGGCTTGGGGGCCGGCTTCGGCGGGAGGGGCGCATAGGTCACTTTGTCCGAGGGCTTTTGCGGCTCAATGCGCATGGCGGCACGCGCCTCCAGGGCCGCCTCCGCCGCGGCCGCCGGCGCCGTCACTGCTTTGGGCAACTGGCCCAACGGAATGGGCTTCGGCGGTGGCGCCTTCGGGCCCCGAACCGGCAGCGCGCCATGTTTGGCGATGTATGCGGCTTCGGCCTGTTGAACCAGCACGTCGGCTTCTTCCTGCCCCATCTGACCGCGGCGCACCATATACGTAATGAGGTCGCGCGCGCTATCGATGGCAAAGTCGCTCAACCCCGCCGCGGCCCCGATCACGTCACGCATGGCCCCGGCCATCTTGCTGCCCGCCTCCAGGCTGATCTCATGCGCCCGCTGCGCCATTTCGGCCGCGGTGTCGCGCGCGTCAGCGGCGCGGTGCCCAGGGCCACGGCGCGGTGCCGGACTGGCAGACGGGGCGTCCCCTTCGGTGATCGTGTCGTCGTCGGACTGCGGCAAATCGGCCATGGGTGGAACGCACTCCTTCCGCCAGCAATGGAGGTAGCGGTGGTCGTGTGACTGGACTACGGCCGGGAACGGTTCTTCCCTTAAATAGTATGGTCTACGGCCACCAGAATTGCGGTAACTATATGATTTTCAGAGGGCTATGCAAGGTACCGCGACGTGATTTACGAGGTGAAATGCATATCCTTTACGGTTGCCGAGTCAGGCGCCCCCGTTGGCCGATGGTCGAAATGTCAGATAATGGTCCAACTTTTCGCAACGCTATAAAGACATTATCACAACACTATGAATACACTTCCGCTCGATGGCATCAAAGTGGTCGATTTGTCCCGGGTGCTCGCCGGTCCGCACGCCAGCATGACGCTGGGCGATCTTGGCGCGCAGATCATCAAGGTTGAGCGGGTCGGATCGGGGGATGACACCCGCGGATGGGGCCCCCCGTTCGCCCCCGACGGGCAATCGGCCTACTTCCTGAGCACCAATCGCAACAAGTTATCGCTCGCGGCCGACTTCACGTCGCCCCAGGATGTCGCGCTGTTGCGGGCACTGATTGCCGACGCCGATGTGGTGATTGAAAACTTTCTTCCCACGGCATTGACCCGTTATGGGCTTGATGCTGACCTGTTACTGTCGCAAAACAGCAAGCTCTTGTGGTGTACCATTTCCGGCTTTGGCCCCGACAGTGCGCGGCCCGGCTACGATTTCGTGGTCCAGGCGGAAAGTGGATGGATGGCCATCACGGGTGAACCGGCGGGTGCCCCGATGAAAACGGGGGTGGCGCTGGTGGATCTGCTCACCGGGAAAGACGCCGCCATCGCCGTGCTGGGCGGGTTGGTGGGGCGGCATCACCTCATGGCGCCGGCTGACCGCCGGATGCACCTCACCCTGAGCGCGTCCGCGCTGGCGGGGTTGGCGAATGTGGCCCAGAACAGCCTCGTCTCGGGGCACGACGCGCGCCGGTGGGGGAACGCGCACGCCAACTTGGTGCCCTATCAGCTGTTCTACGCCGCCGACCGGCCCTTCGTGTTGGCGGTGGGGGCCGATGCGCAATGGCCCCTCGCCGCGCGGGCGCTGGGGCTCTCCGAGCTGGCGAGCGAGCCCGCCCTCGCCACCAATGCCGGCCGCGTGGTCCATCGGGAACGCGTCGTGGAGGCCATTCGCGCCGCGGCCGCCCAACGCCCGGCGCGTGCGTGGATTGACGCCCTCGCCGCCGTGGGTGTCCCCTGCGGCCTCGTCTCCGGGGTCCACGAGGCGCTCCAGCAGGCCGTCGCCCAAGGCGCCGCCTCGCCCCACACGGGCATCGCCCCCCAAGCCCAGGGTCGCGTTCGCTACCGCCCTCCCCACCTCAACGAACATGGGGATCTCATCCGGAATCACGGCTGGAGCGCATTTCGTCACGTGCCGATACTCCCCGGTGATCCCGCGTGACCTCCTCCGCGATGGGTCGTCAACCGGACGAGACAATCAGTGCCGGCGTTCGGACGGCGTTTGTTGGAAGGGGTGTCACTACGGTCGATTCCGCGTTATCCTAGCGCGGTGACTATGACGGACGAAGAACCCATTCCTGCAGACGTCGATTCCGATCAAGACGTCATCTCCCGTGTGCTCACGGGAGACCGCGATTCGTTCGCGGTGCTGATCGGTCGATATAGCGATCCGCTCTATCGGCATGCGCTTGGCATGACGGGCAGCCCCGACGTCGCCGAAGACATTCTTCAAACGTCGTTCATCAAGGCCTTTCACCATCTGGGTGAAGTCCGTGGACGCTTCGACGCTTGGCTCTTTCGGATCGTGGCGAACGGGTGCAAGGACTGGCTGAAGAATATTCGGCGCTCGCACCTGAGTTACGACGAGGATGATCAGCCCTCCACCTTCGCGAGTCCCGACGAGGACCTCGACCGCACAGAACTGCGGCAGGATCTCGATACCGCGCTCGCGCAGTTGGCACCATCGCTTCGGGAAGCCTTCATCATGAAACACGTTGAAGGCCGATCGTACGAAGATATGGCGGATCTCTTGGGGACCACCGTTGGAGCGCTGAAGATGCGCGTGCATCGGGCACGCGAGGCTCTTCAGACTCTGCTCGAGGAGAAATACGACTGATGCTCGACAGACACGAAGGACACAACGACCGGAACGCTGGTCACCAGGCACCGGTACCCAACGGGGCCTCCGGTGCGGATCGTCCGCTCGCGGATCGTGAAGTCCCCCTCTCCGGTATGGCGGCGGCGGATAGCGCCCCCGCACTGGCCATCCACCAGTGGCTCGATGGTGACACCAGTGAAGCCGAGGCGCGCCGCGCCGACGCCAAACAGGTGGACCTCTGGAAAATGATCGGCACCGAGACCGAGCAGCGCCGTCGCGTGACGGCCCCCGCTCATCTGGCGGCGAACATCATGGCGGCGCTTCCGGCGGCTCATGTGGACATGCAGGCCATCGTCACCACGAGCACCACCACGATCACCTCCTCCCAGGCCATCGTGGAGTCCAAGCCCGGGGTGCCGATGACGATGATCCTGCTGGTGGGCACCGCCATCTTT
>CANHTA010000277.1 GCA_947463135.1 Gemmatimonadota bacterium | reverse complement strand
TCCCTCGCGCGACGGTACCAGCGCACCGGGTGCCGTTACCGATGACGCACTGACGCCGCGCTGACGCACCGCTGACACCGCGCGTCGCGGGGTACGGCGAGGCAGACGTCGACCACATGAGGTGCCGTCCAAACGCTGGACGGTGGCGCCATGTGATACCACCTTTTGCTATCATCTCCATCGGTGAACGGGCGCCACGTTCCGTTTCCGTGTGATCCTGCTGTCCGACGTGTCCAACGGTCTGGCCAGCGGAACGTGCCGTCGAGGGTGATGGTATGTGAACAACCAGCACTGCCGGGTGAGCGTCGCCCGGTCACCACTGCGGTATGCGATGTATGACTACACCCAACACCGAGGCACCGCCATGACCTACGTTGCACGTCTCGCCAGTCTGGTTGGCGCTCTGGGGCTCACTCCAACCCTGCTTCATGCGCAGAGTACCGAAACGGTACGAAACGGCGGCGCGTCGGCCTTGTGGATCTTCGCCAATGTGTGCTACGCGGGCATGCGGGCCCAGGCAAACCCCAGTGTGTTCTGGCGGGTGGTCACCTTCCTTATGGGATTCCCCGGCACCTTGCTCTCGGTATTGGTTGTGAGCGAGGGGAGTGAGCGGGCCTACGGGATCGATCTCCCCAAGAAGCCGTAAGGCGATCGACCGCTGCGGCCACACGTTCGGAAGGCGGTCACCGCCTGATTCGCATCACCACGGCAGATCGCTCCCGGTGTCACGGGGTCGAGTGTCTTCACCCTCACGTCAACAACGGAGTGGCTCGATGAGTTGGGCGCGAATGCTTTTACTGGGCGACGTCGGGCAGCAGTTGAGCATCGGGGACATTGAAGATGATGTCGGTCGTTTGCGTGCTCGCTTGCGTGCTCAGCACACCACAGACCGCACTCAGGATGAATCGCTGCTATCCTTGCGGCGCGAACTCACTGATTTGAAGCTCGTCGTTGGCGAACTCACGCGACTGTTGGTCGCGAGCGGCACGCTGCCCCCTGAAGCGATCGAACGGCTGGTCCGCGGCGTCGACGCAGGCGATGTCGCCGAGTAGGCCACCACGGGACAGCACTTAGGCGCGGTGCCGTAGACGTTGAGCAGAGGCGCCGCGCCGGACTACGGCGGCAACACCTTGCCCGGGTTCATGATGCCCACCGGGTCGAGCGCTTGCTTAATGATGCGCATTACCTCGAGTGCCTCGCCTGTCGCCTGCTCGCGCACGCCCGTTCCTCAATACCACGCCGGGTCGCGCCCCGGTCGGCACCCCATCTGCCACCACCGCCACTCCGTTCACGAACACCCACGGGATCCCCTCCGCATACTGGTGCGGCGCCAGGAATGTCGCCCGATCCCGCACGGTGGCGGGGTCGAACACCACCACGTCCGCCGCGCACCCCACCCGCAGGCACCCGCGGTCCGTCAGCCCCAGCCGCGCCGCCGGCATTGATGTCATCTTCCGCACCGCCTCCTCAAGCGTGAGGACCCGCTGCTCGCGCACGTACTCCCCCAGCACCCGCGGAAACGTGCCGTAGTTGCGCGGGTGCGGCACGCCGTTCCCCGGCACCGACAGACGCCCGTCGCTGGCGATCATCGTCGTCGGGTGCGCCATGATGCGCCGCACGTCCCCCTCGTCCATCAGGTGGAGGACCACCGCGGCCCCGCCGTTCAGGTACCCCTCGATCACCAGCGGCACGACCGCCTCCAACCCCGCCCCCACCCCGCGCTGGTCCGCCCAGTCGCGGAGCGTCTTCCCGTTGAGCGTCGAGTCCCACGGCACGCTGGCGAACTGCACCCGCCGCACATCGCCGCCGCCCCCGTCGTTCTGCAACAGCGCGAGGATCTCCCGCGCGATCCGCGCCTGCTGCGCCGGGACCGCCAGTCGTGCCCGCAACGAGTCGCGCCCCCCCGCCAGCGCCCATGGCGGCAGCAACACGTCAAACGCCGTCGATGCCGCCGTGTAGGGATACTGGTCCAGCATCACGTCGGTCCCCGCCGCGCGCGCCGAGTCCACCATCCGCAGCGTAGTCACGCTCTGCCCCCACATCTGCGGCCCCACCGCCTTGTGATGTGTCAGCACCACCGGGATCCGCACCCGTCGCCCAATCTCCAGCGCCTCGGCCACGCCGTCCAACAGCCCCAGCCCTTCTCCGCGCAGGTGCGAGGTGTAGATCCCCCCCGCGCGCGCGGCCTCGCCCGCCAGCGCAAGCACCTCGTCCAACTTCGAGTACGTACCCGGAATGTAGATCAGTCCGGTGCTCAGCCCGAACGCGCCGTCGCGCATCCCCTGCGCCACCATCGCGCGCATGCGGGCCAGCTCCTCCGCCGTGGGCGCCCGGTTGGCGGTCCCCATCACCTGCTGGCGGACGGTGTTGTGCCCCACCTGGTAGCCGACATTGATCCCGACCCCCAACGCGGCGGCCGAGTCCATGGTGGCCGCCAGCGGATACGGCCCGCCGCCGTCCGGTCCCCCCAGCGCCAAGGTTACGCCCTGCCGCGCGGCGCTCGTGGCGTCGGGGAGCTGCAGCAGCGGTTCGAGGTGCGCATGCAGGTCGATGAACCCCGGCGCCACCACCTGTCCGCGCACGTCGATCGTCCGGGGCGCACTCCCTGCGGTAAACGGGGTCGCCCGCACCGCCGCGATCCTGCCGCTCTTGATGGCCACATGCCCCGCGCGCCGCGGCGCGCCGGTGCCATCCACAATCGTCGCGTTGGCCAGCACCACGTCGTACGGGGGCACCGTCTGCGCGGCAGCGGTGGTGGGCAGCGCGAGTGCCGTCAGCAGCGGAAGGAGGGCGGTGAGTCTGGGCATGGTCGGGGGGCGGGGGACCCAAGGTTTTGGAGGGCGAGGTCGGCATCACGCCGCCCCCGGGGGCGAGCGTCAGCGCGGGGGCGCCGCACGGGTGAAGGTGACCGGCGTCCCGGCCATCTCCGCCACCAGCTCGCTCACCGTGCCGGTGGGGGTCACGCGGAAGCTCACGAAGAAGGGGGGCTGCGACGGGGAGTCGTACTTGCCGCGAAAGTTGTCGGCATTCCAATGCTCCAACGCGGTGGCGAGGTTGGGGCCGTGGGTCATCCGCAGCGCGCCGCCCGCCTCGCTCACCTCAATGGTGCCGTACAGGTTGTCCACGTAGCGCCCGGCATACCGCGCCAGCGGCAACGAC
>CANHTA010000276.1 GCA_947463135.1 Gemmatimonadota bacterium | reverse complement strand
ATCAGTTCATCTACCTCCGCAGCATCGACACCCTCGGCACCGAAGTCATCACCGAGCGTCCCAATGCCATCGTGGGCCTGCTCACCTTGCGCGGCGCACCCGTCATTCGCTGGGAACAGCAGCATGTGAACAACACGCCAGGTCGCCTCACGCTGTCGATCTTCGCACCGGGCGCACCAACCACCGGGGTGCCGACACAGAACGTGGTGGTCAACATGGTGGGCGACAGTGCCAAGCTCACCCTTTCCGCCAATGGCACCACCCGTGAGCAGGCAGTCCTCAGCGCGAGCGGGGCGGTCGCGCTCGCGGGCAATAGCGTGTTGCACACGGCGCTGATGGCCGATCATGCGCGCGGCGCCAAGAAATCGGCGCTCCCGGTGTTCCTCACGAATGGGGGACAAACCATGACGGCAACCGTGAGTCAGCAGGGGGACACCACGGTATTCTCCATCGCCGGAATGGACGCGCGTATTGTGTGGGACGCCAATGGTGGCCCGCGCGAGATCACGATCCCCGCGCAGAATCTGCGCGTGGTGCGCGTGAGCGGCGCCGCCGGTGAGGCGGAAGCACCGCGTGCACCGGTGCGCATCGACTACGGCGCACCTTCGGGTGCCCCGTATACCGCGGAAGATCTCGTCATTCCCACCCCGCGCGGCTACACCTTGGCGGGGACGCTCACCCGTCCCAAAGGCCCCGCCAAAATGCCCGCCGTCGTCACCATCAGCGGCAGCGGTCCGCAGGAGCGTGACTCTCGCATCAGCATGGTGCCGAACTACGCGCTCTTCCGCGACATTGCCGACTCACTGGGCCGCCGCGGCATTGCCGTCTTGCGCTGGGACGACCGTGGCGTGGGAGCCTCCGGTGGACGGGAGAGCGCGCAGCGAGGCACCAGCGCCGATGTGGCCGACGACGTCCGCACGATCGTCGCGTACCTGCGCTCGCGCTCCGACATCGACGGCACACGCATCGCGCTCGTTGGACACAGCGAGGGCGGCATGGTTGCACCCATGGTCGCGGTCGCCGACCCGTCGGTGCGCGCGATCGCCCTCATGGCGGGGCCGGCGTACACCGGAAAACGCGTGAGCCTGCAGCAGAATCGTGAACTGCTTGCCGCGTCGTCACTCACGCCACACCAGCGCGACTCGGTGTTGGCCACGATACCCGCCCAACTCGATTCGGCCGGCCGCACCAACCCGTGGCTCGGCTTCTGGTTCGCGCACGATCCACTCCCGGTCGCCCGCTCGGTCCGTCAGCCCGTGCTTATTTTGCAGGGCGAGACCGACACGCAAGTCAGCCCCGAGCAGGCCGACACCCTCGCCATCGCCGTTCGCGCCAGCGGCAACAGGCGGGTCACGGTACGGCACTTCCCGGCCACCAACCATCTGTTCCTACCCGACAGCAACGGCGCCTTCACGAATTACGCCGCGCTCAAGGATGCACGCGTGCGGCGCGAGGTACTGGGGGCGTTGGCGGAGTGGATGGTGCGGGTGATGAAGTAGGCCGGTTAACGGCCAACAGCTTAGGGAGCAGGGAGGAGGGTGTCAGGAGGGAGGAAGCAGCAAGGGCAAGCAGTTCACCTGGACCTATCAGAAATTTTGTGTGCGAGGCATATCATGACACCTGATCGGAGTCTCTATGCCACGCAAATCGAAAGAACCCAGAGCGGCCGAGGCGGCTGGCTCGGTGCCCATTCCCGCGGCGTTGCTGGATGAACTGGTGAAGGGGCCGATGTCCCCGACCGACGTCCAGGCGCTGTTTCAGTCGTTCAAGCAAGCCGTGATCGAGCGGGCCATGGGGGCCGAGATGAGTCATCACCTCGGGTACCGGGAGGGCGAGGCGCGGCCCGAGGGTGAGACCAATCATCGGAATGGCCGCACCGGCAAGACCGTGCTCACGGAGGACGGGCCGCTGCGCATTGCGGTGCCGCGCGACCGGGACGGGACGTTCGAGCCGATCCTGATCCCGAAGCACGCGCGCCGCTTCACCGGCTTTGACGACAAGATCATCGCCATGTACGCCCGCGGCATGACCGTGCGCGAGATCCAGGGCTTCCTGGCGGAGCAGTACGGCACGCAGGTCTCGCCGGACTTTATTAGCAGCGTCACCGACGAGGTGATGGCCGAAGTGACCGCGTGGCAGCAGCGGCCGCTCGAGCGGATGTACCCGGTGATCTTCTTCGACGCCCTGCGGGTGAAGATTCGCGACGACGGGGTGGTCTGCAATAAGGCCGTCTACGTCGCGCTGGGCGTGCTGCCCGACGGCACGCGCGAGGTCCTCGGGCTGTGGATCGAACAGACCGAAGGGGCCAAGTTCTGGCTCAAGGTCTTCAATGACCTCAAGACCCGCGGCGTGCAGGACGTGCTGATCGCCGTCGTGGATGGCCTGACCGGACTGGCCGACGCCATCGAGACGGCGTTTCCGACGACCACGGTGCAAACGTGCATCGTGCATTTGCTGCGGAACAGCCTCGACTACGCGAGCTGGAAGGACCGGAAAAAGCTCGCCGCGGCCCTGCGACCGATCTACACGGCCGTCTCCGCCGAGGTGGCCGAAGCGGCCCTGCGCGACTTCGCGGCCGGCCCCTGGGGGCAGAAGCATCCGACCATCGTGCAGAGCTGGCAGCGGGCCTGGGCGCATGTGATCCCCTTCTTCGCGTTTCCCCCGGCCGTGCGGCGCGTGATCTACACGACCAATGCGATCGAGAGCTTGCACATGCGCCTCCGGAAGATCATCAAGACGCGCGGCCACTTCCCGACGGACGACGCGGCCCTCAAACTCTTATGGCTGGCCTTACAAAACACCTTTGCCAACACCACCCGCTCCGTCCGCGAGTGGCACGAGGCCATGAACCAATTCGCCATCTTCTACGGCGACCGTTTCACTCGACCCGCTTGACCACGCGCCTCACACACAAAATTCCTGACACGTCCGTTCACCTGCCCCCTCCTCCCTGACACCCTCCTCCCTGCCTCCTAAGCTGTTGGCCGTTCTTTACTACATCTTTGGCACCACCACTGACTGTCCATTAATGAGATTCGCCAGTACCCGCGCCGCCCCCGGTACGCCGTTGGGCCACTGCCGGAACAGCGCGAGGGTGACATACACGTACCGTCCCTTCCCAACCGGCGCAACCAACAGCCCACCCTGTTGCACCGGCTCGTTCGGATCGTT
>CANHTA010000275.1 GCA_947463135.1 Gemmatimonadota bacterium | reverse complement strand
CCGGGAATTGTTCGCAGCAGATCCGTCATGGTGTTGGGATTCCGCCGCTCGATGTCGGCCTGCGTGAAGAAGCGTCCGCTCCCCGATTGCATGCGTTTGTAGAAGCCGGCCATCGGGCCACTCACATCGCGGCGACCGACCACCTTCACCGCGGCCAGGTTCTGGGCGATTGGGGTCATCGTGACGGTTGGCTCAATGGTCTGGCCTGCGACGACGGTGACCAGCAGTGACTCGGGGCGGTACCCGATGCGGCGCAGGCGCAGCCAGAGCGGTCCAGCGGCAACCTTGGACACGGCGAACTGGCCAACGTCGTCGGACTCGGCGATCGCCGTACCGGCGCCAAGTCGCAGCTGCGCACCTACCAGCGGAATATGCGCCGCCGTCTCCACGCGACCGCGTATCCCACCGGTAAGCACCGGCGTGCTCACCTGCGCGGAGACGGTTACGCAGGGCATGAGCGCCACGGCAGCGAGGCAGAGCACCCAGCGCCGCGGTAACCATGGGGCGCTCCGGCAACGCGCGGGCTGTTGAGGTGGAGCACCGGGCGGCAGGGCCGAGCGAAGCGGCATAGGACACCACGCGGGGGACAGGAGTGGGACGGGCGTTCAGGACGACGGCGTCGGGTTGGCCGCGCCAGCCGGGAGACCGGGAGGTGCCGCAATCCCGTGCAGACGCCGCCCCGAACCGACAACCGGAAGCTGCCTGTACGGAAGCTACATCGCGCGCGCCGTGTTGCGAGTTCCCCGCGTTGAGCCCGTTGGTGCGAGCGGGCGCTGTTGGGGCGGCCTAACTGATGGCGGTACGGCTGGGTAAGATTGCGCATGATCATGCTGATCCCCGAACTCGCGGCTCCCTCAGGCCTCCCTATGTCACGACTGTTCGCCCGCTCGTGGGCCGCGCTCCCTGCGCTGGTCCTGCTGTCTACTGCTGCCGTTCCGGTTGGTGCGCGGAAGTAATGTCCATCAATCCTCGTGTCTGGAACCGGAAGCTGCATCGCTGGGGCTCCATTGCCGTGGCGGTGCCCTTTCTGATCGTGATTTGTACGGGGCTGCTGTTGCAGCTCAAGAAGCAGCTGCCCTGGGTGCAGCCATCGGAACAGAAGACCGCGATCCGTGTGCCCACGGTGACCATGGAGCAGATCCTTGCCACGGCGAAATCGGTACCCGAGGCGAAGGTGTCGGGGTGGGCGGACATTGACCGGCTGGATGTCCGTCCGGGGAAGGGGATGGTGAAAGTGGCCACCGTGACGCACTGGGAGCTTCAGCTGGATCTCGCTACCGGGGCCCTGCTGCAGTCGGCGTACCGCCGCTCGGATATCATTGAGAGCCTGCATGATGGCTCATGGTTTCATGATCGGGTCAAGCTGTGGGTGTTTCTTCCGGCGGCCGTGCTGGTGCTTGGGTTGTGGCTCACCGGCATGTATCTGTTTCTGTTGCCCTTCCGCGCGCGTGCGAACAAGCGGCGCGTATCCCCCGAGCCGTTGTGACCGGTTCGCGCGTGCCGCTGTATACCAATCGGTCAGGTATCGATGTCGATGGTGCCGGCGCCGGAACGTGGATGGTCCAGCGCACGCGTGACCGACTGCCGCCACCCCCCTCGGCGCCCATAGTCGGGGTGGCACCCGACCTGGCGTTTATTCACGCGAATCGTACCGAGCCGGCGCTCACGTGGATTGGGCATTCGTCGCTGTTGCTGCAGGTGGATGGGGTGAATCTGCTGATCGATCCGGTGTTCAGCCGGCGGGCGTCGCCGGTTTCGTTTGCTGGTCCGAAGCGACATCAGGCCCCCGGTCTGCGCGCCGACCAATTGCCGCGCATTGATGTGGTGCTGTTGTCGCACAACCATTACGATCACCTCGACCGGCGTTCCATGCGCGATGTGGCGGTGCAGATTGGTGGCCCCCCGGCCTTCATGGTGCCTCGTGGCACCGAGGCGTGGTTTGCCACGAATCTGCCGCGTGCGGCCCGCAACGCCGCGGTGGTCGGGTTCGACTGGGATGATGTGCTGCGGTGGCCCGGACGCACGCGTGATCTCGCGCTGCATTTTCTGGCGGTCCAGCATTGGTCCAACCGGACGATGCTCGACCGCAACCAGTCGCTCTGGGGCAGCTGGGCGGTGCTCCACCCCGACTTTCGCTTCTGGTACTCAGGGGATCTCGGCTACTCTAACGAGCCGCGTGACATCGGGGCGCGCTTGGGGCCCTTCGACGCGGCGGCAATTGCGATTGGCGCGTATGAACCCCGGTGGTTCATGCGCACGCAACATGTCAATCCCGATGAAGCGGTGCAGGTCATGCTCGATGTGAACGCGCAGGAAGCGATTGGCGTGCACTGGGGCACCTTCGCGCTTACCGACGAACCTCTCGATCAGCCGCCGCGCGACCTAACCGCTGCGCTTACCGCGCGCGGGCTGCCATTGGACCGTTTTCGGGTGCTCCGGCATGGCGAGACGCGTCGGTACGGGTTGCCAGATACACCAAGAGCGGTGGACACCCCATAATGAGCGTGGCCGGCCACCACCAAATCGTGCGGCCGTGCGTGCGCAGATCACGCATGAGCCACACCAGCACGAGGACGGTGAAGACGCCCATGTCGTTCCACGCCATGAACACCATGGGATCCTGACGCAGCGTCATCCACGCATGCGCGAGCCCGGTGGATACGGTGCCGTGCTGCTGCATCCAGGTGTAGAACGCCCACTGCTCGTAGGCAAAGAAGAGGGCGGCCACGGCAAACAGCATGAGGCGGCGGGTGCGGGAGGTCATCAGCCGGGCGGTTTGGCGTATTCCTCGGTGGGCAGCTTGAACGCGGCCACGAGTTTGGGATCACCAGGAATGCCAAGGACGCGCTGCGCCACGTACTCCCCAACGACGGGACCGAACTTGAACCCCTCGGCTTGCCCGACGCCCGCGATCCATGCGTTGGAGGTACCGGGGACGTAATCGACAATGAAGTTGCTGTTCACGCTCGATTCGTAGTGGCAGGCGCGGGTTTCCAGCAGAGGGGCATTGGCGAGGGCGGGGAACCGTGCGGCGAGGAACCGACGGGAGCCATCAATGCGATCCTGACTCGCCCAGCGGCTGCTGGTATCGGGATCTTGTTGGAGCGGATCGGACGGTGCTGGCGCACCGGCGGCAGGGCCGGCGCTGGCCGGCGCCTCGGGGCGGGGCGCGCCGGCCGG
>CANHTA010000274.1 GCA_947463135.1 Gemmatimonadota bacterium | reverse complement strand
TCGCCCACACGAACACGAAACCGAAGCCGTTCGTGTGGACCAAGACCGCCGACGAAATCCTCGAGAGCGTCAAACGGTTTTGTCAACGAACTTCTGGTTCAGGACACTAGCGTAGAGCAATCGGATTATCGGCATAGCGCTCCCGAGCATGAGCACGGTCACATTGAGAGGCGGGGCGATCCCGACAGGGTCCCGCGGCGACGTGCGTGGAACCTTGTGTGGAACCTTGTGAGTATCTAGCGTGTCCGGATGACGACGACTAGCCCCTGGTGGGCCACGCATTTCGATGCGCAGTATCTTCGCGAGTACGAGCCGCTGTTCACTGTGGCGCAGGATCGCCGCGAGGTCTCACGCCTTCTTGACGTGTTGGCACTCCCCACTGGCGCTCGGCTCCTCGATTGCCCGTGTGGGCAGGGACGCCATGCCCATCTGTTGGCAGAGGCGGGATATAATGTCGACGGCCTGGATTACTCCGTGCCGCTGCTCGACCTCGCCGCGCGACGGGGCACGGGGAAATCGTTGCGGTACACGCAGGGGGACATGCGAAAGCTTCCTGCCAAGTGGACGGGGCGCTTCGATGCCGTGGTGAACCTCTTCACCTCCTTTGGGTTTTTCGACGATCCGTACGATGACCGGAAGGTCCTCGCCCAGTTCGCCCGCGTCCTGAAGCCCGGTGGCCTGCTCATTTGGCACGGGGGGAGTCGGGACGGCGTCATGGCTCGGTTTTTGTCCCGTGACTGGTGGAGTACGGAGGACGGGACGGTTTTTGGGCAGGAGCGGCGGTTTGATCCGCTGTCCGGTTTTTTAGAGATCACCTCAACCTGGCGGGGGCCAAGCGGGGACGGGGAGCGGACCCACCGCATTCGGCTCTACTCGGCCTCGGAGCTCGCCGCGAGGATGCAGGAAGTCGGTCTGATCGTCGAACAAGCGTTCGACTCGTGGACCGAACGGCCCCTCACCCGGAAATCCAGCGAAATGCTGCTGGTGGCCCGTAAGGACGGGTGAGTAGCTTGCAGTACTGGCGCGGACATCCCGGCCGCGGCGGCACCAGACCTTTGTGTCTTCTCTCGTCTGCCTTCTGATGACTCGACCGATTCGTGTGCTTGTCGCCAAGCCGGGCCTCGACGGCCATGACCGTGGCGCCAAAGTGGTAGCGGCGGCGCTCCGTGACGCCGGCATGGAAGTGATTTATACGGGGTTGCATCAAACCCCTGAGATGATCGCCAGTGCGGCGATCCAGGAAGATGTGGACGTTGTCGGCCTCTCGATTTTGAGTGGTGCGCACATGACGCTCTTCCCACGCGTCCGCGACCTGCTGGTGGAGTCGGGCCGCGACGACATTTTGCTGACGGGCGGCGGCATCATTCCGAAGGAAGACATGGATGCCCTGCAGCAGCGTGGCGTCGCGCGGTTGTTCGGACCCGGCACGAGCACGCAGGATTTGGTGGAGTACATCCGTGCATGGTTTGCATCGCGCCAGCAACTGGACGCATGAGCGGGCGTCTTCGACAACTCGCGGATGAGGTCCGCGCGCTGGAGGCCCGCCTACGCCTTGGTGGCGGACCGGACAAAATTGAAAAGCAGCATAAGCAGGGTAAGCTGACGGCTCGCGAGCGAGTGGAACGCCTCGCCGATGCGGGTGCCCCGTTTCTCGAAATTGGCTTGCTTGTGGCGCACGACCTCTACGATGGTCAGGCCCCCGGTGCCGGCGTGATTACGGGGATCGCCACCGTGGACGGTCGCGAAGTGGTGGTCGTGGCGAATGATGCGACGGTGAAAGCGGGGTCCTGGTGGCCTGAGACGATCACCAAGATCCTGCGGGCGCAGGAAGTTGCCATGCGCTGTCGCATCCCGATCATTTATCTCGTGGACTCGGCCGGCGTGAATCTGCCGTATCAGGGCGGCGTCTTTCCCGGTCAGTACGGAGCGGCGCGCATCTTTTACTACAATTCCATCATGCGGCGCTACCTGCGCATTCCGCAGTTTGCCGCCGTGATGGGACAGTGCGTAGCGGGTGGGGCCTATCTGCCGGCGCTGAGTGATGTGATCCTCATGGTCAAGGGGACGTCGTTCATGGGCCTTGGCGGTCCCAACCTCGTGAAGGGGGCCACCGGTCAGTCGGTTGATGGGGAAACGCTGGGGGGTGCCGTCACCCATACGGAGGTCTCCGGTGTCGCGCACTACGCACTCGAGAACGACGAGCAGTGTCTCGATAAATTGCGTGCGCTCGTAGCGCGGCTGCCGCAACCATTGCGTCGTGCCGAGTCAACATACCGGCCGCCTGCTGTGCCGCCGTCAACGCTGTACGACGTATTGCCCGCCGATCACCGGATGTCGTACGACATGCACGCGGTGCTGCGTGCGGTGCTCGACGATGGGGCGATTGACGAGTTTCAACCGAATCTCGCGAAGGAGATGATCTGTGGTGATGCGCGCATCGAGGGCATCCCCGTTGGGATCATCGCGAACCAACGCGGTCTGATCAAAGGCCGCGCCGGTGAACGCCCTCGCTTCGGCGGCATCATTTACGCTGAGAGTGCGGAGAAAGTCGCGTACTTTATTGAGCGGTGCGATCGGCAAGGCCTTCCCATTGTCTTCGTACAGGACGTCTCGGGGTTCATGGTAGGACCAGACGCCGAGCATGAGGGCATCATTCGCGCCGGCGCGCGCTTCGTTGAAGCCATGGCCTGCGCACGAGTGCCCAAGATCGTGCTCACGGTCAATCACGCCAGCGGTGCCGGTTACTACGCCATGGCAGGGCAGGGCTTCGATCCGGATTTCATCTTCACGTGGCCCACGGGCCGTATGGCCGTGATGGAGGGAGAGGCCGCGGT
Organism: Gemmatimonadota bacterium; assembly: GCA_947463135.1. Classification (GTDB taxonomy): domain Bacteria; phylum Gemmatimonadota; class Gemmatimonadetes; order Gemmatimonadales; family Gemmatimonadaceae; genus Gemmatimonas. Next base: position 370 of record CANHTA010000274.1, on the reverse strand, counting down.
GGGTGCGGTCCATGGCCCCTCCCTTGATGCCGCGAAGAAGGCCGGCGTAGATCCGTCGGCTGAGGTCCTCGATTCCGTCGCGCAGATGCGTGCGGATTATGAAACGCAGCTTGATGCGCGGTATGCGGCGGCGCGTGGGTTTGTCGACGCCGTGTGTTATCCCGAAGACACCCGCACGATGTTGGCGCTCGCGCTACGTGCGGCGGCCCAAAACAGCGGACCGCATCTCGGTGCCTTCGTTCTGCCTCCGATGCCGATTTACGGCGCGCCGGTTGCCGGCATGGAGAACTGATGTCCGATTCGTCTCGTGTGGTTCGCGTCGCCAGTGGGCAGGGGTTCTGGGGGGACTGGCTTGAAGCACCACGTCGTC
>CANHTA010000273.1 GCA_947463135.1 Gemmatimonadota bacterium | reverse complement strand
TCTCCGTCATGGTGTTGGTGAAGACGGACCCCCCCGTAACCCCGGGGCGCGCGAGACGCAGCATCACCGCATCCTGCAGCGTGGTGGTGTTGGCCATGGCCCGCTTGTAGCTGTCAGGTACATCGCGCTCCCCGGGCTTGAGCACGTAGGCCATCTTCTGCCAGTCGGTATCAAAGCCCATGTAGCTGATGCCGAAATCCACGTGCACCACGTCACCCGGACGGATCACGGTCCCTTCCGGCGCCACGGCGAGAAAACCGCGCGAGGTGGCAATGTCCTCGCCCGCGCGCTGCACGCGCAGATCGGGCTGAAACCACGTGCGTACGCCCGCTGCCCCCAGCATGTCAAACAGCGCGCGACGCACATCGCCCACCGTGGTGCGGTTGGGCGTAATCACGGCGTTCGACAGCGCCCGCTTCACAATGGCTTCCGTCACTGACACCGCCGTGCGGTAGTGCTCCGCCTCCTCCGGCAACCGGGTGTCGAGATACTCTTCAATCAGGTCGCTCGCGCTCACGAACGTCTTTTCGGCCTCCTCGCCAAGCGTTTCGGCCAGAAACCGGTACGCGTCGTAGCCCAACGAGCGGGTTTGCCCGCGCCGCCCGCGAATACCAAGCCCCACCGTGGCCGGCTTGTACTGCTGGTACAGATCACGCAACGTCGTGGCCGGCGGACGCGGTTCGGTAAACGGCGCATCAAAGAAGCGCGCCAGATTTTCCTCGGTGTAGCCCGTAATCGCAAACTTCTTGAGCCCCTGCGCTCCGCCGTCGATGAATACAAAGAAGTCACGATTCCCGGTGTACGGGCGCGGCGGGGCCACGTACTGCGACAGCGGGTCGTCGTGAAACTCCTCGTTCACCACGATCCACATCCCGATCTGGTGGCGTCGCATCATGGGCAGCAACCGCGCATGCCGCGCGGTGAGCCACTCCTCGCGAAGGGCAATCTGCTGCGACCACGGCAACAGCGCCGCCGCCTCCGGCACCACATACGGCGCGATCACGGCGCTTGACCCGCGCACGGGGCGCGGCGTAGGCGACTGCCCCCTCACCGGCGAGGACAGCGAGAGCACGGCCGCGGCGAGCAGCGTGGGAGCAGACAGAATCGGCTTCATAGCAGAGGGACGCAGGCGATCGGGAGGAGACGGGCGCGGGTCAACAGGCGCGAGGCAACGGTACCAATGTCGCGCCATTCCCCCGAATTCGGGATCCCATCGCGGTTACGGCAACACCAAGACACCCCAAGCACCATGATGTTATCCGCGTAGTGATCCGTGAAATCAGCGGTTTCGCCGTTTTTCCCATTCGTTATGAAGCCACCCCCGCCGCCAGCCGCTCCTGCAGCCGCTGCTTCACCCCCGGCCAATCCGCGTCCGTAATGCCGTAGTACACGCTGTCGCGCACGAAGCCGTCGCGGACCACCATGTGCCGCCGCAACACCCCCTCACGGATCGCCCCGAGCTTCTCCAGCGCCCGCTGTGACTGGGTGTTGCGCAGGTCGGTTTTGAACTGCACGCGCACCGCACCCAAGGTCTCAAACAGCTGCACCAGCTGGAGATACTTCGCCTCCGTGTTCGCCAGCGTGCCCTGCGCCGACGGCATCAGCCAGGAGCCGCCGATCTCCACTCGGCGATGCGGGCGCGAGATATCCATCCAGCGCGTGGAGCCGATGACGGCCCCCGTGTCACACGACACCACGGCAAACGGCACCTCATCCCCGCGCGCGGCCTGTGCCGCGGCATGCGCCAGATAGTGCGCCACCGCGTCGGCCGTGTTGAGGGGCGGCTGCACCGTGACGCGCCACAACGACTCGTCGTGCCCGGCCAACAGCAGTCCCGCCGCGTGGGCAACGCCCAGCGGTTCCAGACGCACCAAACGTCCGGACAGGAGCACGGGCTGGGGATCAAACGGCATCAACAACGCTACCTCGTGGCTAGGAGTATTCTGAATGGTAGCGCGGGAAACAGCCGGCGTTTTCCGATCCGGGGAATGACAGGGATGCCCGTGACCCCTACCTTCCTCTGTTCCAGCTGCTCTATGACGGCGGGGCGGGCGCCCATGGCGACCTCCCCCTTTTGCATAGCATCTCCCGACCCTGACGTCACTCTCCGCATGCGCTTCCCCTCGTTCCGCTGGCTCCTTGCCCTCAGCATGCTCCTCGCGCCGGCCCTCAGTGGCGCGCAAGGAGCCCCGCCACCCACCACCACCACCCCGCGAGGCGGCCCTCCACAAGGCGGCGCGCCACGGGACGCCGCCCCGGACACCATCCTGAAATCGTCCATTCGCGTGTATCTCGACTGCCAAGGTCGCGTATCGGGATGTGACCGGGACTTTTTCGTGCAGGAACTCTCCTTCGTGAACTGGGTGCGCGATCGCTTCGACAGCGACGTCCACCTGCTCATCACCAGCCTGAACGCCGGGAACGGGGGGCGCGAGCTCACCGTGAATTTCCTGGGACAAAAGGCCTTTGCCGGGAAGGTGGACACCTTGGTGGTGAACACGTTGCCCAATGACGCCGACGATCGGGTGCGCCGTGAGCTGGCCCGGACCTTTCAGCTGGGACTCGCGCCCTTCATTGCGCGGACGCCCATTGCCAGCCGCCTGCGCCTCTCGCTGGCTGGCGGCCCCATGCCGCAGCAAGTCAATCCACGCAACGTGAAGGATCGCTGGAATTTCTGGCTGTACCGCATCGACGGTAATCTGTCCGCCAACGGCGAGCAGCTGGTGCGTTCCACCAACCTCTCCACGTCGCTCTCCGCCGCGCGCACCACCGCCGACTGGAAGATCAATCTTGGCGCCACCGGTGGCTACAACGAACGGGACTTCAAGGTCTTCGTCGCCGACAAAACCAATCCCGCGGTGCGTGACACCGTCTCGGTGATCGTGTTGCAGCGGTCGGCGGCAACCAACGCCCTTATTGGCAAAACGCTCACCGGTCACCTCACCGCCGGCCTGAAGGTATCCGGCGGTTTCAGCGAAGTGTTGAATCAGAAGCTCTCCATGCGCCTCGCCCCGGCGCTGGAGTACAACATTTTCCCGTGGACCGAAGCCACCCGTCGTCAGTTGACGGTGCTCTACACCCTGGGGCTCAACCATTATCAGTACTACAACACCACCGTCTTCGATCAGGATCGCGAAACGCGCGGCAATCATTCGCTGCTGATCGCCACCACGCAGCGCCAGAAGTGGGGGAACACCAACCTCTCCCTGGAAGGCTC
>CANHTA010000272.1 GCA_947463135.1 Gemmatimonadota bacterium | reverse complement strand
CCTGCCCCGGTTGGCGCTGCTCAAAACCATGCCGCTGCCGGGATGGCGCATTGTGTCGGCGGAAATCGCCGCCGTCACCGCGCTGCATTCCATCACGGTGTGGTCGCTGATGGTGGTGCCGTTGGTGGCATTCATTCAAGACCCGTCGCTGTTGGTCAGCGGCGGCATCACCATTCCCATCTTCCTCTCGGCGGTCCTTGGGGTGCCAGTGTTCAACGCCCTCATGTTCACCATCCAAAACGGCACCGCACTGCTCTTCCCGGCGTGGGTCCGTTTGGGCACCGCCACACGCGGCTTCGAAACCATGGGGCAAAACCTGCTCACCACCGGCGCCACCACCCTTGCCGCCGCCGTGGCGTTGGTGTTTCCCGTGGGGCTCGCGGCGCTCATCTTGTGGCTCACCAACGACTGGGGGGGCTGGTCGGTGCTGCTGGCCACCAGCGTGGCCTGTGCGGTGGTGGTGGCCGAGTTGGCCCCATTGGTGTGGTGGCTTGGCGGGGTGTTTGAGAAGATCGACGTGAGTGAAGTAGCCGCCGCGTCCGTGTAGCGGCTGGCGAATGGGCCTTCCCGTGTGGTGGTTTGGTGCGTAACCTGCCCTCGTAGCGGTTACACCCAATGCTGCCATCACACACCGTGTCCACTCGCAATGCCGGCTGACGAAATCACCCCCCCCGACGACGAAACGCCCGAGTCCCCAGACGACTTTGATGGGGATGAGGACGGACTCACCGGCGAGGAGGAGAAACCGGCCGTCTTCGTGACCACGCGGGAGCCCATCGCGCTCACCGTCACGCAGGTGGATGATCCACGCGCGCCGGATTCATCGGCGCTGGCCGCGTACATCGACGGCCGGCTCGTGGCGCGCAGCGCCATGCCGCCGGAAGCCATCGCCCGGCTGGTGGGTCTCAAGCTCTTCGAGGAGCCGGTGGCGCTTGGCCTCTTTGCCTACGAAGAGGCACCGGGGCTGCAGTGCCGGCTCTTTGCCCTCGTGCCCCGCGCGGCCCTGGAGGCCGACGCCCACGCCTCCGAGCCGTGGAAGGCCAGCGTGCCAAGCTACGAAGCCATGCGCGACGTCGACCACGATGACGACGGCGACGACGAGGGCGATGAGGATGGCGACCGGGAGTCCCCCTACGAAACCATCCTGCTGGGTCACATTGTGCGCTTCGCCAAAGACCGGAAGCACCCGGACAACTTGGCGGAAGAAGCCGTGGACATTTTGCAGCGGATTATTCATGGCGCCGAGTCGCTGGAAGATGCCGACCAGAAAGCCATTGATGACCTCTTGGGGTCGCTGTAGCCTCAACCGCGCCCCATGACCACCGACGCCGCGGCCCCTACGGAACTCCTCAACGCCCTGGCGGCGCTGCGCGACAGCAATGACCGGCACCGCGTGCTCGCCGACACCATGCTCCACGGCGTGGTCCATCAGCAGGCGAACGGCCGCATTATCTCGGTAAACCCGGCGGCCGAACGGATTCTGGGGAAGTCGCTGGACGAGATGCTGGGCAGCACCTCGGAAGACCTTGAGCACCACACCATTCGGGAAGATGGCTCGCTCTTCCCCGGCGTTGAGCATCCCGTGATGATTGCGCTGGCTACGGGTGAGCCGGTACGGAATGTGGTGATGGGGGTGTACAACCCGCGCGAACAGCAGCGCCGATGGATTCGCATTGATGCCATCCCGCTGCGTGAGGGAAGCAATCCGGCGCCGGTGGAAGCGTACACCGTGTTCGAGGATATCACCGAGCAACGCGCCACCGCCGACGCGCTCGCGCGCAGCGAAGCGCACTTTCGTTCGCTGGTGGAACACATGCCCGATCTGCATTTGCGGGCCAATGTGATATCCAAGCGCTACGAGTACGTGAGTCCATCCTGCTCCAGCATACTCGGCTTTTCCCCCGACGCGCTCATGCAGATGGAGCTCGGCTACCTCGCGGCCATCGTGCATGACGACGACCGGCCCTTCGTGGCCGCCGCGCTCAAGCGCGTGGAGCGCGAAGGGCGTGCCGAGGTGGAGTTTCGCGCCACGACCGCCACGAAACAGCTGCGCTGGTTCTGGGCCATTATGACCTTGGTGCCGAACGCCATGGGGATCCCGCAGTACTGGGACACCCTCATCCGCGACATCACCGACCGCAAGCAGTCGGAGCTGTTGCTGCACGAAGCCGATGTGCAGAAGAACCGGTTTATCGCCACCCTCGCGCACGAGCTGCGTAATCCGCTGGCGCCGTTGGGCAATGTGGTGGCGTTAATGGAGGACCCCATCACGCCGGCGCGACTGGCGTGGTGTCGCGATCTCATCAACCGGCAGGTGACGCAGATGTCACGTCTGCTGGACGACCTGCTGGATCTCTCCCGCATCACGCACGGAAAAATCACCCTGCAGCGTGACCGCGTCACGCTCACCGCCGTGCTTGAGCGTGGTCTCGAAATGGCACGCCCCGCCATAGACGCACGGGGGCATACGCTGGAGGTTGAGGTGCCCGATACCCGCCTTCACGTGGTTGGCGACATTGTGCGACTGGCACAAGTGTGTTGCAACCTGCTCACCAACGCGGCCAAGTACACCAATCCCGGCGGCCACATCACGCTGCGCGTGCGGTCTGACCACACGCATGGCGTGATGGAAGTGGAAGACAACGGCATTGGCATACCGCCGTCAGAGCTTACACGCGTGTTTGGCATGTTCAGCCAAATCGACCACGCCACCCGTGCCGCCGACGAGGGACTCGGCATTGGCCTTGCGCTGGTGAAAGGGCTGGTGGAGCTCCACGGCGGCGAGGTCACCGCGCACAGCGAAGGGCCCGGACAGGGCAGCTGCTTTCAGGTGCGATTACCGCTGGTGGGATTACCCCTGGAGGGGTAACGACGCCCTAGGTGTTAGCGGCGTTCGTCGTGTCCGCGAAAACCCACGCGTTGATTCACCAGACGCCGTTGTTCCAGCGACATCGACGACCACGCCCCAATCTCCGCCAACGTGCGGCGACAGCCATGACACTCCCCGTGCGCGTCGATGATGCACACCTTGATGCACGGGGATGTATAGGGAAACGGCGGAGCGGGCGCGCTGCTCATGGCCGCTACGGTACCGCGTTGGCGGGCTTCACCGCATTCCACGCCGGACACGGCGGCGCCTGACCAGCGGGGCGCGGCGGTCCATCAGGGCGCGGCAGCGTATCCGCCACCTGCATGAGTTCCACGTCAAAAATGAGCGTGGCCCGCT
>CANHTA010000271.1 GCA_947463135.1 Gemmatimonadota bacterium | reverse complement strand
AGGTGCGAGCCGTGTCGGCGGGCTATCCGTTTTACGGCGCCATCGAAACGGTGCCGGCCGCCGCGTGGTCTCGGGTGCACCGCGAATCCATCGTGCTGGTGGATGCGTCGCTGTTGGTAGCGCTCAACGCCAGCGTGGGCGATTCGCTACGCTTGGGGCAGAAGATGTTTGCCATTGCCGGCACCCTTGGCAACGTGCCCGGGGACGCCGGTATCACGGCGGTGATCGGGCCCCGTGTGTACGTCTCCGATACATGGCTCCCCGCCACCGGCTTGCTCTCGTTTGGCAGCCGCGCCGAGTACGATGTCGTACTCAAACTCCCGGAGCCCCTCGCCACGCCGGCCGCGTCGGCACGGGTGGCGCGCGATCTCCGCCGTCGTATTGATCCCAAAGCCGCCGCGCTTCAAGAGGCCCAGGAGGCAGCCGGTGAGGAACGTCGCGGACCCGGTGGTGAAGCCGAAGAGCCGCCTCCAACCGACAGCGCCGCCCCCAGTGGCGCGACTCCGGCCACGCCGGTACCAACCAGTGCCGGTGCCGACAACGTGGCCACAGGGCAGCCGGGGCTGGCGTCCGGCGCGGCCCGCACCCGGGTGCGGGTTCGTACCGTGGCCGATACCGAACGGGATTTCACCGAATCGGTGGCCCGCCTGGCCGACTTCCTCAGCGTGATCGGTCTGATTGCGCTGCTGTTGGGTGGCATTGGCGTGGCCAGCGGGGTGAATGCCTTTGTGTCGGCCAAAATCGATACCGTGGCCGTCCTCCGCTGCCTTGGGGCCACCAGTCGTCAGGTGCTGGCGCTGTACGTGGTGCAGTCGGCCGCCATGGGGCTGGTCGGCGCCATAGCCGGCACGTTGCTTGGCGTAGCCATTCAGTTCCTGTTGCCGGGGGTGATTGCGGACTTCCTCCCCATTGACGTGACGCTCGCCCTTGAGCCACGCCCCTTGCTGTTGGGGCTCGCCACCGGCGTGTGGGTGTCGCTGGTGTTTGCCATGCGCCCCCTGCTCGCGCTCCGCCGCGTGTCGCCGCTGCAGGCAATTCGCCGCGAGATGGACGGCGCTGCCTTGCCACGCGAATGGAACGACCCGGCGCGGCTCACCGTGGACGCCCTGCTGGTGTGCAGCATTGTGGGCATCGTGGTGTCGCGCATCGGGAACGTGCGCCAAGGGCTCTACATCAGCGCCGGCATTGCCGGTGCGGTGCTGGTGCTCTGGATTGCGGCCACGCTGCTCATTGCCGCCGCGCGCCGGAGTACGCGTCCGTCGTGGCCCTTCGAGCTGCGTCAGGGCGTTGCCAATTTGCATCGTCCCGCCAACCAAACCCGCGCGGTCACCTTGGCGCTGGGGTTCGGGGCCTTCCTGCTTAGCACGGTGTATCTGGTGCAGGCCAATTTGTTGAGTCGCGTGCAGGCCACGTCGGCCGGCTCGGCGGGCAATCTGCTGTTCTTCGATGTGCAAGATGACCAGGCCGCCCCACTCGATTCGCTGTTGCGCGCGCGTCAACATCCCGTGGTGCAGCAAACGCCCATTGTGACCATGCGGATTGATGCCCTCAACGGGCGGAGCGTGCCCTCCCTCATGGCCGACACCAGTACACGTCGGGCTGGCTGGGCGCTGCGCCGTGAGTATCGGAGCACCTACCGCGACTCCCTGGTGGGGTCGGAGACGTTGGTGTCGGGCACGTGGTTTGCCGACTCGGCCACGCGCGCCGGTGCGCGGGCGGCCAACCCAGACGCGCCCTTCGAGGTGTCGTTTGAGCGGGACCTTGCCACCGACCTCGGTATCGCGCTGGGCGACACGGTGACGTGGAACGTCCAAGGGGTGCCGGTTACCACCGTGGTGACCAGTCTGCGCACCGTGAACTGGGCGCGCTTTGAGGCCAACTTCTTCGTGGTGTTTGCCCCCGAAGCGTTACGGCGTGCACCGCAGCAGTACGTGGTGGTCGCCAACGTCGCCGCAGGGCCCGCCATTGCCGCGGTGCAACGCGATATTGTGCGGCGCTTCCCGAACATCTCAAGTCTTGACCTCACGCTGGTGCGGCAAACGATCGGCGCCATTGTGGATCGGGTTACGCTCGCCATCCGGTTTTTGGGACTCTTCTCCCTCGCGATGGGCGTGCCGGTGTTGTTCAGCGCGGTGGCCGCCACGCGGCGGGCTCGACTACGCGAGGGCGTGTTGCTGCGCACGTTGGGCGCGTCACGCGCTCAGGTGGCCCGCGTACTGCTGGCCGAGTACGGGGCGCTGGGCGCCCTTGGTGCGCTCACCGGCATGGTGTTGGCCTTCGCGGGTGCATGGGGACTCACGCGGTTTGTGTTCAAGGACACATTCGATCCCGCCGTTGGCCCAACGTTCGCAATTGCGGCGGGGATGCTGCTGCTTACCATGGCGATTGGGCTACTCACCAGCCGGGATGTGTACAAGGAAACGCCGATGGCGGCGATCCGGGACGCATGAGGGTGACTGACGCGGCGATGCCGACTTGTGCCATATTCCTGTTATGACTCACGTTCCTATGCCTCCGGACACGCTCCACCCCGTGCGCGATGAGTGGATGCTCGACAATGCGCGAGGTTTGGCCTTTGCCGGGGCAGCGGATTGGAGCGAGGCGGCCGAGGCATTTGCGGCAGCGGCTGACGTGTTGGCGCGGCAGGCTCCCGACGACAGCGCGCACGATGCCTTGGCGCTCATTTTGGGGAACCTGTCGCAGGCATGTTTTCGCGCGGGGCGGATTGACGATGCCCTGCGCTACGCGCAACGCTCCTGTGCCCTCCGTGTCGCCATTGCGGGCGAGGACGCCTTGCCTGTGGCCCGTGGCTTCATGGACCTGGCGGTTATGCTGGGATCCGCCGGGCGGCTCGATGAGGCGCAGGCGCTTGCGCAACGCGCCATCGCCGCTGCCGAACGGCACGTAGGCGACGACGATGCGCGACTCGCGGTGATCGTGGAGAATGCGGCGCGTTTGGCGATGGCCGCGGGCGCGCCAGCGAAGGCCGAGCCGTTGTTGCACCGCATGCACGCGCTGCTCACGATGCACAACTTGCCCGCCACCCGCGCCGACCAATTGCTGGCGATGGTTGCCGCGGCGGGCTCCCGCACGGATGGTACGGCAATCGAGGAGCGTGCAAACACGGACGCCCCCCTTATGCCGATGTCTCCGCTGGTGCCGGTTGCCCCCTCTGTCACCACGACGCCTGTAGTCCATGCCCCATCCCCGGCCCAGCCGCGCGCGGCTGCTGAGGCGGCACCGTT
>CANHTA010000270.1 GCA_947463135.1 Gemmatimonadota bacterium | reverse complement strand
GACATGCGCACGGTGGTGGGTGGCGCGCGGCAATTCTGGTACGTTATGCGGTGGAATGGATTCCGCCCGCGCGCCGCTGGACTCGATCAGCCGGTGCAGTTTCGCACCAGCGCTCCGCGCGATTCAGCGGACTATGCGGACAGCGCCGCAGCGCGTGACATGGGGCGCGACAGCACGCGCACCGACACCACGGTGGCGTCGGCATTCACGGTGTCGTTTGCGGCCGTGCTCGACGAACAGGTGGCCCGTCAGGTGGCATCGCGTATTCGGGCGAACGGGGAGACACCACGGATCACCACCTCGGATCGTGCGGGGAAAATCGTGTATCGCGTGGTCCTTGGCCCCTATGCCAGCCGCGCCGACGCCGAACGGATCGGCAAGGCGTCGGGACAGAGTTATTGGATTTTTGAGGGAGCACCATGACGGCGCGCAGTATGACGGAATCGTGGGAGCTGGAGGGACGCCGCCTTGCCCCCCTCCTCGATGGGATCTGCTCGGTGGTGATGGCCGCCACCGACCCCGCCGTTACCGCGTCCACCGCGCTTGGTGTGGCTCGGGCACAAGGGCTACGCCGACGCGTGGCGGTGGCCGACCTCATTGGCGAATCTCCCGCAATCGAAGCGCTGTTAACGGGCGATGATCCGCATGGGATTGCCGACAGCTTTTTGTATGGTGTGTCGCTCAACAAAATCGCGCGTCCCATGCTCGGTGCGGAAAACGTGTTCCTCATGCCAAGCGGCACCGAGCCCGTTGCGCACGATGCGGTGTATGCGCACGAACGGTGGCGTCGTCTGTCCGCGGGGTTTCATCAAGTCGGAGCGCTGCTCGTGGTGGTCGCGAATCCCAATACCCCGGGATTCTTTGACCTGTGTGCATCGGTTGGTGCGCTGATGCCTGTGGGTGACACCGTGTTCCCCACCCCTCCAGGGGTGCCGCTGGTTGCTCCGCCTCCTCCACCGATACCGGAACCGCCCACGCCCGTACCACCGCCCAATGCGGCGCGTGTACGCGCCGCCGCTACCGACGGCCAACCTATTCGTCGCCGTCGCCTCGCGGCGATCATGGCGGTCATCGGCGCGGTCGCTGTGGCCGTCGGCGCGTTCTGGCCAACGCTGCTTGAACGGCTGCCGCGCCCCATCGCCACGCTCATCACGGGGGCGCCGCGGCAACCCGATCGCGCTGCCGTGGTGGTGCCGCCAACTCCTATGGACAGTACGGTCGGCCTCGATCGCGTGGCCGCGCCACCATCCGTGCTGGACTCCCTGGCATCATCGGATACCATGCCGGGGCGTCCACCAGTCGCGTCGCCGCCGCTCACCGTGGACAACCTCGCCGATTCGGCATCCGCTGCGCGATACGCCGTGTATTTCGCCACGGCGAACACGCGGGCCGCGGCGATTCCGGACGCCCGGGTGCGTGCGCTCGATGCCGTCGCGCTCTCGCCCGTGACCGAGGGCGAGGAGCAGTGGTTCCGCGTGACCGTTGGTGCGTCGGCCACGCGGACGCAGGCGGAATCCTTACTCACCAAGTTGCGCGCGCAAAAAATCATCGGGTCGGGGAGCATTGTGTCGGTGCCGTATGCCATCCGCTTGGCGCGGAATGTCACCCCCACCGCCATCCCGAATCAACTCGCCGATTTGGCCAAGCGTGGCATCATCGCCTACGCGTTGCTGCAGCCTGATGGCACGGCGCATGTCTATACCGGCGCCTTCGAATCGCCGATGCAGGCGACCCCGCTTGCCGATTCGTTACGCGCCCTGCGCGTTGCGCCTGTGCTGGTTTATCGAACTGGGAGAGCGTTCTAGTGCGTTTGACGAAGCTCGAAGTGCATGGATTTAAAGCCTTTGCCGATCATCTCGAATTCGTGTTCGAGAAGGGCGTGACCGCCATCGTCGGCCCCAACGGCAGCGGCAAATCGAATGTCTCCGACGCGGTCCGTTGGGTCCTCGGCGAACAGCGTGCGCGTGCCATGCGTGGGGCGAAGATGGAGGACGTCATCTTCCATGGCTCATCGGCCCGGAAGGCGGTGAACATGGCGGAAGTGTCGCTGCACTTCGACAACACCGAGGGCGAACTCCCGATTCCGTTTAAGGAAGTCGTGATCACGCGCCGGCTGCTCCGCTCGGGGGAAAGTGAGTATCTCCTGAATCGGGCGCCCTGCCGTCTGCGCGATATCCAAGACCTGGTGCGCGGAACAGGACTCGGTGCGGATTCCGGAGTGGTCATCGAAAGCAAGATGATCGACGCCCTGCTGTCCGACCGGCCCGATGAGCGGCGCGAACTGTTCGAGGAAGCCGCCGGGGTTGGCCTCTATCGGGATCGTCGTCGGAGCGCGGAACGTCGTCTCGAAGAGACCACGGTGGATCTGGCGCGCCTGGACGACTTGATTAACGAAGTACAGAGCCAGGTGCGGTCGCTGGCACGTCAGCGTCGTCGGGCCGAACGCCACGCGGAGCTCATGGCGCGACGGTTTCACGTGGAAATTTCGCTGGCGACCCGGGAAATGGCGGCGTGGCGTGAGGAGCTCTCTGCCCTCGATAGCCGCCTTGAGGTGTTGCAGCAGGACGTTCCGGGTGGAGAGGAAGCGATTGCGCAGGCCGAGCTGCTCCGCGAACAGGCGCACGGCGCACGCGCGGCCGCCGAGGCCAGCCGCACCGAACTCGCGCGGCTCTCGGCCGAACAGCGCGACACCACGCAAAAGCTGGAGCGGGAACTCGCCGTTAGCGAAGAGCGTCAGCGCAGCACCACCATGCGCAAGCAGCGGGCGGAGGAGGAACGCAAGGAGAACGAGGCCTTCGGCCGTCGTTTGCGTGAGGACCGTGAACGCGCCGTGGGTGATCGCACCACGTTGGAGAAGGAACTCGCTGATGCGGGCGAGGCGCTGCACGAGCGGCTTGCCGTGGAACAGACCACTCGCGAGGCGGTGCAACAAGCGCGTGCCATGCTGGAACAGCTCGAGCGACAGGTTCGCGAGCATCGCGATCAGGCGCGTCGGATTGAGCTGGATCGCGACGGGGCCGCGCGCGAGCACCTCGACACGCAACAGCGTCGCGACGCCCTGGAAATTGAGCGACAGCAGCTGGCCGATGCACTGGATGTCACGGAACGTGAACTGATTGCCGCACGCGAGCAGGTCCAGATCACGCAGGCAAATGCCCAGGAGGCGCTGCATGACCTCGAAGGCGCGCGCCTTGCCGCGGCCACCGCGCGTACCGCGGATGCGGAAGCCCGCAGTGCCTTGGCCAGTGCGGTGCAATCGCGTACCGCTCTTGAAGG
>CANHTA010000269.1 GCA_947463135.1 Gemmatimonadota bacterium | reverse complement strand
GGCCGCTGACGTGGTGTCCCTGCCCCCGCCGCCGGAGCTGTTGTTGCTGGATCGTTCGGCAATCGCCGCAAACTGGTTCTGCAACTGCTTTTGCCAGTTCATGGTGGTGCCGAGCTGCGGCAACAGCGCCGATCGCGCCTGGCCGAGCTGCCCCTTGGACCGGAAGGCTGCGGCACGCGCGATGGCCACCTGTTCGCTCTCGCCGGCGGCGAGGGCCAACGCATCGGCCAGAGAAAGCGCGCGCGCAGTGCCGCTGCCGGCAGCCGGCTGAGCGGAGCCGGTGTGCGGCGAAAGCGCCAACGTGCATATGGCGACCAGCAACGCAGTCGCGGGCCGTATCAGTCTGCGGCGCAACGAGCGCGCCCCGTGGAGTACCATCATTCAGGGACCAGAGTGGAAGACGAGCGGCGCTCAACCGTGCGTGGTGCACGGTGCGCTGGATCCTGCAACGCGCCGACCCCGCGCAGGAAAATGCGGACATAGGCCCGCAACGTTTCCGCGATGGGTTGGGTGAACATGGTGGGCATGAGATCGCGGTTCATCCCATCGGCGAAGAGGGCGCCCATCAACATCGTGGCCGCCGCGCGCACCTCCGCCGGCGTCACTTCACCGGATTCCGTAATCCAGCCATGGCGGCGCAACCGCACCACGTATTCCCGCAGCTGTGCCATGGCGGCACTGGGACCGTGGGAGGCGCACCCCGCGGCATCGGGACGCTGCTCGGCGTCGCTCATGAGCTGACGGACAATGCCGCGGCTGCGCACAACCGACGAGTGATGTACGGTCACCCACGCCAGCAATTCGAGCTCCGGGTTGTCGGGCTCGAGCGGGAACATGGCGTCCTGCTCCACGCGCGACGACTCGTGAATCATGAGATCGAGCAGTGCGTCTTTGGAGCCGAACTGCCGGAACAGGGTGACCTCGTTGACGCCCGCTTCCTCCGCAATGCGGCGGGTGGTCGCTCCGCGCCAGCCGTGGAGGGCGTACACCCTGGCGGCGGCGTGGAGGATTCGCTGGCGATGGTCGTCGGTCACCAAGTAAACGTAATGCAAGTACTTACTGTCTCGCAAGCGGGTACTTGCTTGCGGGTGGCTCGCGGAGGCGGAACGCGCAGACGTGAGGGCCCGGCGCTCTTGTGGCGCGGCGGCGGTGTGGTAACGTGCTTCTCTATGTCGCTTCCTCCCTTCGCGGTGGCCACGTGACCGGATTCCGAGAGCTCGCCCGCGCAGCGGGGGCCGCCCTCGCCGCGCGCCCCGACGTGCCGCTGGCGCTGGCCACGCTGGTCCAGGTAGACGGCAGTTCGTACCGGCAGCCGGGCGCCCGCCTGCTGGTGGACGCCACCGGGCGCCTGTTGGCCGGTGCCATCAGTGGGGGGTGTCTCGAGGGAGACGTGGCGGCGCGGGCCGGCGAGGTGTGTGCCTCCGGACGTGGCATACGGCTGCGGTACGATCTCCGGGCCGACCTCGAAGCCATCTGGGGACTGGGAGCGGCCTGTGACGGCGTGGCCCATCTGCTGCTGGAGCCGTTGCCCGATCCCTCCTGGCTGGCCCGCGCCCACGCCATCCGCACCCAACGCCACAATGGCGCCGTGCTCATGTGGCTCGACCCGCACGGGAGCGGGCGCAGTCTCGCCCTCTGTGACGGGGACGCCACCATCGGCAGCTGGTACCCCATCGCCCCGCCAACCCCGCCAGCCCCGCCCGTCGGGGAGCCCGAGCACCGGGCCGCCGCCCTCGCCGCCCAGCGCACGGGACACGCCCTGCTCCATCAGCTCCCCCACGACGGGTCGATGCTCTTTGTGGAGCCGCTGGTGGCCCCCATCGCCTTGCACCTCATCGGTGCCGGACGCGGCGCCGACGCCTTTGTGCGACTGGCCCATACCATGGAGTGGGAGGTCACGGTCATCGATCATCGACCGGCGCTCCTCGCGGAATTGGACGTGCCGCACGGGGTCACCACGAAAGTTGTTCGCGCCGACGACACGGACGCACTGGCGGCCACCGTGGCCGCCCTGCCCCAGGATGGCCGAGCGGCGATCGCGCTGCTGTCACACATCTTTGAAGTGGACCGCGCGTGGCTGACGGCCGTCCTCCCGCTGCCGGTTGGGTACATCGGGGTGCTGGGATCACGAGCACGCGCCGGCCAACTCCTCGACGCCGTGGACACGGCGTTGGCCACACAGGGCGCCGCCGTCACGGCACGTATGCGGCATCGGCTGCATGCACCCATCGGCCTCGACCTCGGCGGCGAAAGCCCGGCCTCCATCGCCTTGGCCGCCATCGCCGAAATCGAAGCGGTACTCCACGGGCGCCCCGCCGGTTTCCTCCGCGAACGCCAAAGCCCGATCCACGCCCGTACCCCTACTCCTCGACTCGTCACACCCAACGAACCGGCGTTATTACACGGTGAAAGGGTGTTGGACAATGATTTGGCGCGGTGATGGCTTTACGATGGCTCGTTGAAGGCGTAAAAAGTTTGCCATTATGACCATCGCTGGTGTGCTGCTGGCCGCCGGCGGATCTCGCCGGCTCGGAACACCCAAACAGCTGCTCCAGCAACACGGGAGCAGCTTGGTCGAGCTGGCCGCCCGCCAGTTGCTCGATGCCGGCTGCGCACCGGTGTTGGTCATTGTTGGCGCACACGCAGTCGATATCCGTGCCGCTGTCTCGTTACTGCCGGTTATCTGTATTGATAATGAGCACTGGGAACGGGGCATGGGCACATCCATCGCCACGGCCATCTCCACCCTGTCCATGCCAACATGGGGGCACGTGCACAGTGCGGTGATCGCCAGCTGTGACATGCCAGCGGTCTCCGTGGCGCACCTCCGGGCCCTTACGGCTACCGCCCAGTCCGCTCCCCACCACGGCGTGCGGCGCGTAGCGTCGGCCTACCACGGTCCCGCCGGCGACCTCGTTCAGGGAATTCCCGCGCTGCTGCCCCGGGCCGACTGGCCGGCGCTGGCGGCCCTCGATGGCGACCAGGGCGCCCGCCTCCTCCTCCGGCAGGCCGATACCGCAACCGTGTTCCTCCGGGACGGTGACCTTGATCTCGACACGCCGGCCGATGTACACCGGTGGCGGGCCGCCGAGGGACATTCGCCGCCGCCCTCCAATGACACATGATGCAGCAGCGGGCTCCGCTCGCGGAGTTCCATAGGAGGCACGAAAAAGCCGAGTCGCTGTGCAAGCGCCTCGGCTTTTTCGTCCACACCGCCGTACGCTGGCGATGCGGCAGGACTAGGCGGACTTAGGCCGGACCGCGACCACCACGGCCACCCCGTCGCATCC
>CANHTA010000268.1 GCA_947463135.1 Gemmatimonadota bacterium | reverse complement strand
GACGCATGGCCAGGGCAAACGCCACATGCACCGGTACCGTGATCGCCATCACTACACCACTCTGTTGGCTCCACGAGGGTACGCCTTGCAGGAACACCCCGGCCGCCGCAAGCACCGCCAACAGCGCCGTGATCCCCACCGCCGTATTGCTCCGACGCCCACGTACCAGCGCGAGCGGTACCACAACCATGGCAACCGCGAGCATGGGATGCAGCTGCAGCAGCGTGACATTCGCCCCCATGTACGGCGCATGCTTCGTTACCGTGCCCGCCAGCAACAGGGCCGTCCCAAGAAACGCCCCAATGCCAAACCAGAGCGATGCGAAGACGGCCAGCGCCACACGCACAGCCGGCGCCGTTGCCGCCGCGCACAGCACAATCGTGGCCGAGAGTACCAGCCCGATTATGAGCGCAACGAACAGCCGCGACGGAGCTTCATCGGGCAATGGTGTTCGGCTTGAGGAAAACAGCACCGAGTCGTGCCGCACCAGCTTCACCAGTGCCCCCGACGAATCCCGTACGGTGACATCAGCCAGATGATTGGCGAGCAGGTCGGGGAGGAACGACTCCTCCCATTTGCGCAGCGGTTGATCGGCGTGGCGACCAAGCGCGATCTGAATACCGGGATAGACGAACGGATCATCCGCCGTAATGCGCGCCGTTTCGTTGCGCCATGTGCGCCCGCCACCCGGCACGTCAAACTGCGGTTTCAGCGCACCGCGCAGCGCCCAGTTCAACAGATCCCGTACTCGCGTGGCGCAATTGTCCGCGTAATAGTCGTACCGATAGTACTTATTGGCGTCGGCCACATTCCATGCGAGGAAATCGGCGATAGCACCACGTTCCGTGGGCGACAGGTGCAACTCCTGCCGGCGGATACGGCGATTGTCGCCCATGTAGCTGGCATTAAAGTCGGCCGTCCGGTAGCCCGCCATCCAATACTTCGTATCACCCGTGAGAAAACGGCCGAGAAAGTTCGGCTGATTGAAGTCGAACATCCCCCAGTTGAAAGCGATCTCCTCGCCCGTGCTGCTATCGGTGAGCGCGAGCGCAATGTGCCCGAACTTCTCGAACACGTACGATCCCGGACCGTACACCAGAATGGCGACCGACATGCGCGCGCCACGCTCGGCCCGCGCACGGTCAAGCGATGCCGACACACCCGGCGCCAGCGGCGGCGGTGTTTGCGCCAGGCTTTGTGTCGGCAGCGTGAACAGTCCCACGAGCAACGCCGCGACCATCGCCGCGAGCCGGACGGTCCCCCGCATTAGAAGCGGAACTCTTTTCCGTCGTCCGCGGCCTTGTAAATCGCCTCAACGATTTTCTGCACCAGCACCTGATCGGTGGGCGGCTCATATGGCGCCTCGCCATTGATCACTGCCAGGAAGTGCGCGATTTCGGCCCGATAGCTCTGCAAGAACGGACTTTCGCGTGCCGCGGCCCCGGATGGCGACACGTCCACCGCGCGCCCGTTCAGCTCCTTAGTGACGCGCAACGGCGCCAAGCGCGCAGAGCCTCGCGTGGCGTGCACTTCAAACCACCACCGGTCTTCGTCACCCACGTACGACCAGGACACGTCGATGTTGAGCACGAGCCCGTTCTCGCACTCGAGGAACACCTGCATGGCGTCTTCCACCGCTGCCGCCGCGCGGCCGCGGCGCATTGACGACACGACACGCACCGGATTCGGTCCGTCGGCCAGCCACATGGCCAGATCCAGTAACGGGAATCCATGTTCGAGAAACACGCCGCCGCCCGATTCGGCGCGTCGGTTGCGCCACCCATCAGCGGTCCGTTTGACTTGCAGCGACCCGGCACGGATGGACGTGACCTGCCCGAGCTCCGCATTGCGAATGAACTGATCGAGTGCCTGCACGTCGGAGCGGAACCGATGATTGTGCCCCACCACCAACCGGCGATCGGCCTTGTGCGCCGCCGCGAGGCACCGTTCGATGCCACGGGAGGAGAGCGACAACGGCCGCTCGCACAACACATGCAGCTTGGCCCGCAGCGCCGACA
This sequence comes from Gemmatimonadota bacterium, assembly GCA_947463135.1. Classification (GTDB taxonomy): domain Bacteria; phylum Gemmatimonadota; class Gemmatimonadetes; order Gemmatimonadales; family Gemmatimonadaceae; genus Gemmatimonas. The sequence goes on along the minus strand of CANHTA010000268.1, from coordinate 1,280 downwards.
GCACGTGAGGCTCGTGCAGGTGATTAGGGGTGGCGATGACCACGGCATCGAGTTCATCGCTGTCGAGGAGTTCCTCGAAGTCGGTGAACACGTCAGGCACGCCAAACCGATCGGCGAGCGCCCGCGCTTTGGCCGCGTCGTTATCGCACAGCGCCACCAGCTTGGCACCGCGCAGCTTGGACAAAACAGGGATGTGCGTCAGCTGGGCAATGGCACCCGTGCCAACGACGGCTATCCGCACGCCGTCTTTCATTACGCCTCCGGAGATGACAGATCAGTCGGCGAATCCGACGACGGTCCCCGGATAGTAATGGCGCAGGATGGTGCGTGCATCGAGACCGGCCCGTGACCGGCCGATCGCTCCCCACTGACACATCCCGACGCCATGGCCGTGGCCGTGACCGTGCAGGTTAACACCAGAAAGGTGGCCATCTGCACCGGATTCGCGGTCAACGGAAAAATACGTACTGGGCAGGATACCGCCACGGACATTCCGCAATACCGTGCGAATTTGATGATACCGCAGGGTGACATCGCCTCGATCGGTTTGCAGCACCACCCGCGTGGCGCGCCCCGACGCCGCACGACCCTCAACCCGCAGCCCGGTTACCACCCCGGGACGAGGATCGCGCGCCCCAGCGGCCACCAGGGCCAATCGGGCGGTTTCGCGCAGCGTCCCCTCATCCAAGGCCGTGGTCCAATGGTTCCGGGGCGAGATATCACAATAGGGACGCCCGGTGCGCGGGTCGGTATCGTCAACCCCTTGCAAGTACGGCTCTTCAGCCACGTCCCGCCACGAATCGGTCGGAGCCGCCGTCCGTCCACCACAGGAGGCGTAGTACGGCGCATCCACCAGCACCCCCGCATAGCGGAGCACCAGCCCGGCGGTGCGATCGATCGCGGCATTCACAATCGGGGCTTCGGCGTCCATCCCGCCGTACACCTGATACTGCACCGTGGCCAACATATGCCAGCCGCGACGCGGCATCACCGACGCGTCAGAGGGCACGCGAATGTACGCGTAGCTGCGCGCCGCAATCGCTTGCGCCTCAAGCGCGGCGTGGTCGCTGGGTTCCCGCGTGCCAAGTTCAAGCGGCACCACACCGCGGAGATATTCCTCAACCGGCAAACGGTTCACCACAAGAATGCCACTATCGGTGGGGGTGAACCATAACTCACCGCGATACCGACGCGCGCCGAAGCGCAGCGCCGACCCGGGCCCCTCGGCGCGGGCCACAAACGGCGCCTCGCGCCACGGCGTGGCATCCCCCCCCGCACCG
>CANHTA010000267.1 GCA_947463135.1 Gemmatimonadota bacterium | reverse complement strand
TCCAGCAGATCGTCCGCGAATACCGCACCGGGGGTGATCGTCTCCACCACTTCGCGCTTCACCAGCCCCTTGGCGAACTTCGGGTCCTCAACCTGCTCACAAATCGCCACCCGGAACCCCTGCCCCACCAGCCGGCGCAGATACTCCGCCGCCGCCTTCACCGGGATTCCCGCCAGCGGCACATCCGCCGCGCCGCCGTTGTTGCGCGACGTGAGCGTCAGCCCAATCGCCCGCGACGCCGTCTCGGCGTCGTCGTAAAACATCTCGTAAAAATCACCCATCCGGAAAAACAGAATCGCATCCTGATGACGCGACTTGATCTCCCGATACTGCTGCATCAAGGGCGTTGCCGCTCCACTCACCGCGTACGCTCCGCGCGAGAGTCAGTCGTTCCTTCGTGACGCGTGTGAGTCATCACGCGGCCCGACGACGACGGGTGCCACAGAGCGCCAGCACCAGCGACAACAGAATCTGCTCGGCGTTTGACACCGTGGACTCCTTCAGCGCGTGATCTGCTTCCAGCAACCGTGCCAGCGCCTGCTCACACGCGGCGGCACTCCAGTGCTCCGTCACTTTCGTCCACGCCGATGCCGCTTCTCCCCACGGGCGCCCGGGATACCCACCGGTCTCCTTGAGAAAGGCAAAGTACTCCTGCGGTAACCGATTCGTGGGAATCCCCGCATCGCGGCGCGCACGACCATAGGCCAGCGCAAAGGCCTGCGTACTCAACATCATCACCACCTGCACCGCTGTCACCTTCGGTTGCCCAAGCACATGAGCCACCAGCGTCACCGCGGCGGCCGCATCCTGCTGAGCCACCGCGTCCAACAGATCAACCGTGGTCTCGCCACGGCGGATCCCCACCACCGCCGACACCGCGTCCACCGTGATGGTGCTGTTCAACGCCTCATCGGTGGCAGGAGAAGACGGCACAGCGACCGGCGCGCCACGGACATAACTGGCGCACTTATCCAGCTCGGAGGCCAGTTGATGGAGATCGTTCCCCACGGCCTGCTGCAACAGCTGCGCCGCATCCTCGGCAATGGACACGGCCAGCACGCTGGTGGCGTGATGCGTGATCCAGCGACGGACGCGATCGGGCGGGAGTGGCGCGAACTCCAGCGACTCGGACGCCGACGCCAAGGCACTGTCTGCTTTGCTACCAGCCAGCGCCACCAGCAGCAGCAGGGTATCAGGCGCCGGACGCTTCAGGTACACATCAAGCTGGTGTCGCGCCGCTTTTTTCAGCGCCGTCACATCGCGCAACACCACCGCGCGCTTCTCCGCCAGCATGGGTGGGGTGGAGAGCAGGCTGCTCACCGCTTCCGCATCGAGATCACCGGCACGGCGAATTTCACAGTTGAAATCCCGTGTGCCCGGATCAATGGCGGCGGCCAACAAATCACGTACCGCCGCGTCTTTCAGATATTCGTCGTCACCGTGGAGGTAGTACACGGGGGCAAAACTCCGCGACTGTATCGCGGCTTGCACCACACGCTGAGGCGACGATTCCTTGGCCATCCGTCAAGATAAGGGATCGCCGAAGCCACCGCAGACCGTCAGCGGAATTCAGAGAAGGTGGCCAACGTGACATCGCGTCCCATCAGCTGGGTTGGCGCATCGTCAACCAACATGGCCGCGGGCCACACCGGGTTGCCCGTAGCCATGGCCTGCAGCAATTCGGGCGTGAGGTACGGGGCGGGGGGTACCATCGTGGATTGCGACGCCATCACCGGCTGAATGGAGAGCTCGGGGGTGGTGCTGCGAATCCACCCCTGCCACGCATACGCACCAAGCATGGCACCCGCCGCCACCGCGGCCACCATGCGGGGGGAACGCCATCCCCCAGCCTTCGACGCACGGGGGATAACGGCATCATCGCGGTTGCGAGAGCGTTCGTCATCGCACTCAGTGCGGCATTCGGCCAATCGTGCCCGGAGTCGCGCCTGAAACTGCTCACTCGGCAGAAGCGGTGGCAGGTTGCGCGCCACCAGCAACGACCGGCGCACCAGCGTGTCGTGGGCGGCGCACCCGGCGCACCCCATGGCATGCTGCTGCGCACGACGCATCTCGTCGCCGGGGAGGGTATCGTCGAGATACGCCAGATGGTGCTTGCGAAAGCTCTTACAATCCATCGGTACGCAGTGTGTCGGTGTCATGGTCATCATGCGTGCGCTCCCTCGGCGATGCGGGTCCGGCAGCAGCCGCCGGTTCGACGATCGCATGGCAACATACCCATGGCGCGGTACGCGGTTCCCGCACTGGGTCCGTATCCCGTCCGCACCGGCCTACAATGGGCCCAGCGCGCGGCGAAAGCAAATCCCTGTCCCCCCGTCTCCCCATGCTCCTCATTTACGGCGCCAACGGTTACACCGGTCAGCTTATCGTCGAGGAGTGCATCCGGCGGGGGCTTCGCCCCATTCTCGCCGGCCGGCGTGCCGCATCACTGGCCCCCCTCGCCGCGGCCCATGGCCTTGAGACACGGGTCGTTCCGCTCAACGATCCCACTGCATTGGCGGCAGCGCTCGACAACGTACACGTCGTCCTCCATGCGGCTGGGCCCTTCATTCACACCAGTGGCCCCATGGTCACCGCCTGTATCGCGCGTGGCGTGCACTACCTCGACATCACGGGAGAAATCGCCGTGTTCGAAGCCTGTCGTGCACGCCACGAGGAGGCCCAACGCGCGGGTATCGTGCTGCTGCCAGGCGTTGGCTTTGATGTGGTCCCCACGGACTGCCTCGCCGCCCTCCTCGCCGAACGGCTCCCCGAGGCACAGCTACTTGAGCTGGCCTTTGCCGGCGGCGGTGGATTCAGTCGCGGTACGCTGAAAACCATGCTGCTGGGGTCGCCGCAGGGGGGCGCCATCCGACAAGACGGACGTATCACGACGGTCGCCGCCGGCTGGAAGAGGCAGGACATCCCCTTTCGCGACAAGACGCGCCACGCGGTCACCATCCCTTGGGGAGATGTGTCCACAGCCTACTGGTCCACACAGATCCCGAACATTCACACCTATCTCGCCATGCCGCCGAGTGGGGTACGGATGATGGGGCTGCTGGGGCTGGTCCGTCCGCTGTTGGCCGTCGGCGCCATACGCCGCGTTGTGGAACGGCAGATCGACGCGCGCGTTACCGGACCGAGCGCCGCCGTGCGGGCCACCGCGCGCATGCACATCTGGGGACGGGTCACCCATCGGGATGGACGCTCCGTGGAAGGAACCGCCGAGACGCCCGAGGGCTATCGCTTCACCGCGATATCGTCGGTGGAGTGCGCCATCCGGGTGCTGTCCGCGGCGCCCTCACCCGGATACCACACCCCCTCCACCGCGTTCTCTTCGCGCTTGCTCGACCAGCTACCGGAGTGCACC
>CANHTA010000266.1 GCA_947463135.1 Gemmatimonadota bacterium | reverse complement strand
TGCCGGTAAAATCGGCGCCGCCTTGGCGAACTACCGCGGTTTCCGGCAGCGCGGCTTCCGCATTGTGGGCGTGTACGACAATGACCCGAACAAGATTGGCAAGCCATGGGGGGAGGCGATCGTCCATGACATGGCGGATCTCGCGTCCGACATCCGCCGGGAGGAGGCGCCCATTGCGGTGCTGGCCATCCCGTCAGATGACGCCCAGGCCGTCGTCAACGAGTTGATCGGCGCCGGGGTGCGGGCCATTCTCAGTTTTGCCCCAGCGCAGATTACCGTACCCCCGCATGTATCGCTCAAGTCCGTGAACATGGCGATCGAGCTTGAAGGGCTCTCGTTCGCGCTTACGAATGCGCTCCCGAGTCAGGGCGTGGCGTAAGGACGCGCACCAACCGCGCGAAATCCGCCGCCGTGAGCGTTTCCGGCCGGACCTCGTTGTCCAATCCCGCTGCGGCTAACAGCGCAGCAGCCCGTTCCGCATCGAGGGATGCGACGGTCCGCACGACCCGGATGAGTTGCTTGCGGCGCAGCCCGAAGGCGGCCAGCACAAAGCTACGGAACGTCGCCTCGAGTTCGGGCTCAACCGACGGCACCGCGCGCGGCGTCACGCGCACGACCGCGGATTCCACGGTTGGCGGCGGATTGAAGGCGGAGGGCGGGACCCGTCGGACCAGCGACACGTCGACCACAGCCTGGAGATTCACACTGAGGGCGCCATACGTTTTGTCGCCGGGCGGTGCCGCCATGCGCTCAGCAACTTCCCGCTGCACCAGATACACCGCCACATCGGGTCGGGGGCGTTCGAGGGCATGGAAGATGATCGGCGTGGTGATGTAGTACGGGACGTTGCCGGCCAACACATATGACGGTCCGGCGAGGGCCGACAACGACACCGTCAACACGTCGGCCTCCACGATCTCCACGTGCGCCATGCCGGCGTACCGTGCACGGAGATGCTGCACGAGATCCCGATCGAGCTCAATCGCGATGACGCGCCCTGCCCGCTCAACCAATCGATCGGTGAGTGCGCCACGTCCTGGCCCGATCTCAACGACAGTACGACCCGCAAGCGGGCCGAGTGCGTCCACAATGCTGTCCAGCACGCGTGTGTCTTTGAGAAAATGCTGACCGAACCGCTTCCGGGCCGGCGGGAGGGCCCCCTCTGGGCGGGGCGGCCGTGCACCTCGCGCTCCAAATCCATGCTTTTGACTCACGAACGATCCTCGAATGGACGATCCACGATCACCGCGGCGAGATCGTCGCGGAGCGTCGTACGTCGCGTGTGACCTTCAACCTGTGCGAACAGCGCCGCGAGCATGGTTTCCGGCGACTCTCCGTGCGTCATTGAGGTCAGGAGGTCAAGCACCGCCCCCTCGCCGAGTCGCCGGTCGCGCCCATCACGCGCATCCGTTATGCCGTCGGTGAAGAAGACCAACCGGTCCCCGCGACGCCACGACATCACGCACTCCTCGATCGGCGCGTCGCTGAACCCGATGGGAGGCACCACCGCGGTGAGTCGCACGCACTGACCGTCGGCGCCGACGCGAAAGGCGTGCGGATGGCCCGCATTGGCGAAACGCACCTCACCCGCGCGAGAATCAATCACGGCGTAGCACATCGTGATCGACATTTCCGTTGAGGACAGTTCGTCGTCGAGCGAGCGCCGAACAGCGTCGAGCGCACGCGATGGATCGAAAGCCGCCTGCACATGAATGGCGGCAGCGCTGAGCGCGAGGGCCATGACCAACGCCGATTGGTACCCGTGACCTGACACGTCACCGATGAGCACCCCGGTACGATCGCGATCGAGGCGCGCAAGGAGGAAGAAATCCCCCCCGACACTTTCGGCTGGTACCACTCGCGCTGCCGCCCGCGCTTCGGGCCCGACCACGGAGGGCTTCGGGAGCAGCTTGAGCTGCAGATCATGCGCTAAGCGCATCTCCCGCACGAGCTGCTGACGTTCGACGGCCGCGCGAACCAGCGTCGCGTTGTGCAGGGCCGTACCGATCTGCGTTCCCACCGCGAAGGCAAGCTTCCGATCCCCCGCCGTGAAGGGCTGGTCATGTCCACGCCCACCCAACACCAGTACGCCTAGCGGGACCGTGGCACGTATGTCGCCACCAATCCCGCGGCGGATAGGAATCTGATGCGTCCCAGTAATCCCCACTCCCGTACTGGGGCGCGTGATCGCCACGGCCAAGAGCGCCCCACCACGCGCCGTCAGGATAGGATCTGCCGGACGTCCAAGTGCCCCCACCTCCGTGATGGCGCCACCGTTCCGATAGACCGCCATGGCGATGTGGCCACCGTCATCTAACGTGATCGCCGGATACTCGGCGTCGTGGAGGCCAAGCGTGGCGATCGGCGTGAGGGTGGCGGTTGCGGGATCACTCTGCAGAAACACCGCGCACGACGCGCCCACCGTCACCGCGAGCTCACGCAGCAGCGTATCGGCGACCTCCTCCACCGAGGTGGTTCCCCCAAGCAGCTCACCGATGGCATAGAGCAGGCTGATTTCTTCGTAGCGCTCAACGAGTTCTGCGGTGGCGCCATCACGCTCACGCGTGAGCCGGCGGAGCTGAGGCACAAGGCGAACGAGCAGCGCATCGGATTCGCCTGAATCGCCAGCCTCCACCACCAGCCACCCGTCAGTGGCGGCATCGATCGCGCGGTCCGCGACCCGGTGCGCACACAGCCCAAGCCCCTGAGCCCACACCACGGGATCAGCGGACTGCATACCAACCTCAGTGCGAGTGGCAAACAGCGCCGACGATGCGCCAAGCAGCAGCGAAGACTCGCCACTCTGCCGCTCCCACATGGCCGCATGACGTCCCGTGGCCTCGAAAAACGCGGCCAAGAGCGCAGCGACTTCGTTCATGATGTGCGCTGGAGCGTCAGGCGGACGCAGTGCCCACCCACGGCGTCCGGGCCGTTACTTTCGACGCCGTCCATCAGGGTCCGCATGAGGAAGACCCCACGGCCATCATCACGTTCAAACCAGTCCGCCTCATCGGGGCTCTGCTGCAGTGTCGCGAGGTCAAACCCCGGCCCCTCATCCGCAACCTCCACCCGCAGGGCATAGCCGTCCACCTCCACCCGCACCTGCACCGCGCGAGACACATCACGATCATTCCCGCGTAACATCGCATTGGCCAGGGCCTCTGTGATGGCCACGGGCACGTTGAGTCGGCAATGGCGTTCCGAGAAGCCCGCCGCCACACACAGGGCAACGATGGAGTCAATCACCGGCTCAATGAGCGTTGGATCAGACGCCAAGCTCCACCGACGCGTGATGCGCGGGATCGCGGCGGGGCACGGCGTTGCGTGGTCCGTCATTGAGGGCGCCACGCCTCGCGTGTACCGAGACGGGAGGCGAATGGCCATGCGGTCAGCGGGCAGC
>CANHTA010000265.1 GCA_947463135.1 Gemmatimonadota bacterium | reverse complement strand
TGACGATGACGGTGCCGACGACCCGGAACCGATCCGTTCGTCTCCGTTGCTATCCGTTCATCTCCGTGTCCCGCAGGAACCGTCTGTTTCCGCTGGTATCCACGCCACCGCAACAACGATGGGCCCCAGGTTACGCCGTATTCAGGTTGTAGCGCATAATGCCGGCATGGACGCCAGTCATGTCGCGCTCCAGCTCATACACGTCACCGCGTGGGCCCGGCGCCACGGCCAGCAGCGCCTGCAGCGCGGCCCGCTCACTGGACGAAAACGCCAGCGACAGTGATGCCAACGTGGGAGGCAGGTGATGGGCGTGTCGCGCGCCGACGATCACCGACGTCACCGCCGGCTCGTCGAGCACGGCACGCAACGCGACGGCGCCGATCGTGGTGCGGTGCGCATCCGCCATGTCGCGCATGGTGCGCAAGAGCTGCTGAAACGCCGCCCAGCCGCCGAACTCGTCGATAATCAGCTTGTACTTGTGCAACGAACGATTCTCAAACGGGGCCACGGGTTCCGGCGCCGCCAGCCAGCGTTCGTGAAAAAATCCGCCCGCTAAGGTCCCATAGCTCAGCAGCCCCACGCCGCGTTCGGCGCAGAGCGCGGCCATGTCGCCCAGCGCACGACGGTCCAGCAGCGAACACTGCACCTGATGCGACACCACCGGGATGCCCGCGTCAAGCAACGCGCGCAGGCGCGGCGTGTCGAAGTTGGTGACACCGAGCTGGCGGATTTTGCCTTTCCGCTTGAGCTCCGCGAGATGACCGGCCGCCTCAATCCATCCCGGCGCGGCAAAGTCCCACCAGTGGAACTGCACCAGATCGAGCGCATCCACCCCCAACCGCGTGAGTGAGCGATCAATCAACCGTTCGATATCGGCACGCGCGAGCGTGGACAGCGCGTCGCGATCGGGGACGCACTTGGTGTGCACGCGAATGGTGGGCGCAGCGGCACCGTGGCGTTCTTTCCAGCCGCGCAGAAACTCGCCGATGAGTTCTTCCACGCCGGTGTAAATGTCAGCACAGTCAAACGCCGTGATCCCCGCCTCGGCGAACGCCACCATGTCGGCAATGGCATGCGCGCGATCCACGCTGCCATGCCCACCCGCCAGCTGCCAGCCACCCTTAATGAGACGGGGTACCACGTAGCCGGGGGCGAGTTCGCGCGTGGGCACGGAAGACTGCATCACGTCGCTCATAGCTCGCCCTCGGGCGGCAGCGGCACCAGCGTCACGTCGGCATGACGGAACGTCGTGGTCCCCGTACGGGTAATGCGAAACCGCCCCCCGCAATACGGATCGGGACAGGCGATGTCGGCGTCGGTGGTCATCCAGTCGTTGGCATGCGTGGGACGCTGCTTGGCCGGTAGCAGCGGCAGCAGCGCGGCCAGCGGATAGAGCGGGAACGTCTGCCCTGCGGGGAACGCGAGATTCTCGCCGCAGAGCGTGAAGAAGTCGCCCGCCTGATGGTTGCACACCATGGGGCGGTCGGTGGCGATCACCTCCACGCGCAGATCGAACAGCGTAAAGGCGTCATCACGCACCGTTGGCGTGGTGTCCCGGATGTTCTCCGGCGCGGGTCCCTGATTGGTCTCAGCCATAGCGCGAACGATAGCGCCACGCGACCTTCCTTGGCCATATGTCCATGTCCCAGCCCAGTCCGCCCCCCTGTTCCGCCGTGACCACAGGATTCGGAGAGACGCACGCATGACCGTTGTTCGAGGTGGAGCCCTCGCGCTGTGTGCGCTGTTGCTGGCCGCGCCAGCGGAGCCGCTGCGCGCGCAAGCGAACGCGGCATCGAAGGCGCGTCCCAACATCGTGCTCATTCTCACCGACGACGTGGGCTACGGGGACATCGGCAGCTACGGGTCGCGCGATATCCGCACCCCCCATATCGATCGCTTGGCGCGCGGTGGTGTACGGCTCACCGACTTCTACGCGTCACCGCAGTGCACACCCACCCGCGCGGCGCTGATCTCGGGACGCTATCCGCAGCGGGTGTCACTGGAGCGCGCGCTCAGTACCACCGGGCCGTCGCTGCACACCGGGCTGCCGGCCACGGGGAACACGCTGCCCCGTCTGCTCAAGAACGCCGGGTATCACACCGGTCTCGTGGGGAAATGGCACCTCGGCTTTCTGCCGGAGTATTCGCCCAACGCCCATGGCTTCGACTACTTCTACGGCTTCCTGGCGGGCTACATCGACTTTTACACGCATACGCGTGGCTATGATGGCCTGCATGATCTCAATGAGAACGGGGTGGCGGTGAGCGACACCGGCTACATGACCGACCTCATCACGTCGCGCGCCGTGCGCTTTATCGAGCAGCAGACCGACGCCCCGTTTTTTCTCGAGGTGGCGTACAACGCGGCGCACTGGCCATTTCAACGCCCCGGTCATCCCACGCGTGCGGCGAATAACGGACGGTTTCAGGGACCCGACGATTCCATTCCGGCTACCCGTGCCGACTACGTGGCGATGCTTGAGCACGCCGATGGCGGCATCGGCACCATCATGGCCACGCTGAAGAAGCGCGGACTCGACAAGAACACGCTGGTGATCTTCACCAATGACAATGGGGGCGAATGGCTGTCGAACAATGCGCCGCTGTTCCATCGCAAGGACACGCTGTGGGAGGGGGGCATTCGCGTACCGGCGATCTTCTGGTGGCCCTCGGTCCTGCCGGCCGGACGGACGGCCAGGACCCCAGGCATCACGATGGATCTCACCGCCACCGTGCTGACCGCTGCGCGTACGCGCGTTCCCGCCAACTTCGAGGGCCGCGATCTCCTGCCCATGCTGGCCGCGCGCACGCCGGCACCCAGCGCGTCCGAACGCCCGCTCTTTTGGCGCATCGACGCCAAGGAGCGTCAGCAGCGGGCCGTACGTCGCGGTCGGTGGAAGTTGCTCGTGGACGGCGACGACCTGCTGCTGTTCGATCTGCCGCGCGACATCGGCGAACGGCATGATGTGGCAGCGGCGAATCCGCTGGTGGTGCGCGAACTGATGGCGCTGCTTACCGCGTGGGAAGCCGACGTGGACGGTGAAGCCAAGGGGCGCTCCCGCTACTGAACAGCGGCGGGGTCCATCCCACCGCGGGCGCGGTGGGGCCCAGCTCCGGCAGGGAGGGTGACAGCCGCGAGCCGAAGTACAGCACGTTCGGCGCTTCGGAGCGTCCGGCCGCGATATCCGCCACGCCGTCGCCATCCACGTCGCCAATCGCGAAGCCGTACACCGTGCCCTTGCCGTCGCCGAACCGTACCCGTGCGACGGTGTCCCCCGTGCGGATGTACGCCACCGACTCCGCCTCCACATACCCGACGACGATATCCGGAACGCCATCCGCATTGAGATCGCCAACGGCCAGCGCGTACGGCGCCGTGTGCTCCCGCCCAAAGGACGTCCCC
>CANHTA010000264.1 GCA_947463135.1 Gemmatimonadota bacterium | reverse complement strand
ATACAGGGGCATGAGCACCGCATTGCGCCGAAACACCGAGGCGTCCCGCGCGGTAAACACCGAGCCAAAGGTGTGCGGCCACATGTAGAACCCCAGCACGGTGAGCAGCACGGTGCTGGCGAACCAGCTTGGTGACATGCCACGGGCTGGGAGCGTGAGGAATTCAGGGCGTTCGGCCGCAAGGCGTGCAAACATCGGGCCGATTCCACCGTGCAGCCGGTACGGCAACACGATGCCGAGTCCAACGACGCAGAGGAGCACCATGGCGTCTTTCAGGGTGGCGGTCATGGCCGAGCCTTTCACGCCGGACAGCACCACGTAGATCACGGTGGCGATGGTGCCGATCCAGATGGCGGCGTTGGCGCTGATTGCCCCGTATGAGGATTCCGAGACGATGATGCCGAGGCCTTTGAGCTGCAACACCAGATAGGGCATGAGCGCGGCGATGCTCACCACGGCCACCACCGTGCCCAAGGCCGGGCTTGCGTAGGCCCGCGTGAAGTATTCCGTTTGCGAGAGCACCTTCCACGCGGTGGCTCGTGTCCAGATGGCGGGCAGCAGCCAGTAGGACATGATGTACGCCACGGCGCCGTAGGCGATGATGTAAAAGGCGGGGGCGCCACGCCCGTACGCCCATCCACTTCCCCCCAGGAAGGTGAAGGTGGTGTAGATCTCGCCAGCCAGCAGCATGAACACGAGCACGGTACCGAAACCGCGATTGCCCACGCTCCATTGTTCGAGGCTGGTGGCTTTCCCGGTGCGTCCAGCGCCCCACACACTCAGCAGGAGCGCCACCAACAGGGTGGCGGTGAGAATGCCGAGCGAAATGATCATGCGTGGCGCGCGTCCAGCGCACCGATGATGGCCATGATGACGGCGGTGAGCAGCACCCAGCCCACGATCCATCCCAGCAGAAAGGGCATACCCACAATGCGTGGTTCAATGCGGTTGGCAAACCACGGCGCGCCTACGATGGCGATGGCTGGCACCAGTGCCAGCAGTCGATACGGCTTGGTCACACAGCCCCGAGCAGGTGGAGTGTGGCGGCGGTGAGATATTGTAAGCCCGTGTCGAGCGACCGCTCGTCGATTTGAAAGCGCGGGTGATGATGCGGGAAATCGATGCCGGCTTCCACATTGCCGGCGCCGATGAAGGCGAACACCCCAGGCGCCCGCTGCTGGAAGGCTGAGAAATCCTCCCCGCCCATGGTGGGTCGCATGTCGATGAGGGTGTCGGCACCGAAGGTGCGCGTGACGATCTCGGTAAGTTTGGCGGTGAGCGCCGGATCATTCACGACGGGTCGGTATCCGGGCTCGACGTGGAAGGTGTACGTGGCGCCGAAGGCGCTGGTGATGCCCGCGATGATGCGTTCCATGGTTGCCGGCACGGTGGCACGCAGCGCGGGATCGAAGGTGCGAATGGTGCCCGCGAGGTAGGCGGTATTGGGAATCACGTTGAAGGCGGTGCCGGCGATGAACTGCGTAACCGACACCACCACGGGATCGAGGGGATCGACGGTGCGCGCCACGACATGCTGCAGCGCCGACACGACCTGGGCGCCAATGGCGATGGGGTCAACGGTGCCGTGCGGGATGGCGGCATGACCGCCCTTGCCGATGATGGTGCACTCGAAGGTGTCGGGTGCCGCCATCGCCGGGCCCGCGATAAGTCCGATGCGCCCGACCGGCATGGCCGACCAGACGTGGAGGCCGATGACCTGATCGACGCCGTCCATCACGCCCTGTCGCACCATCTCTTCGGCGCCACCGGGGGAGAGCTCCTCGGCGTGCTGGAAGAGAAACCGGACTTCGCCGCGCAGCAGCTCGCGGTGCCGCGCCAGCAGGGTGACGAGACCGAGGGCGATGGCGGTGTGCCCGTCGTGTCCGCAGGCGTGCATCGCCCCGTCGGTCTGCGACCGGTACTCGATGTCATTCTCCTCGTGGATGGGGAGGGCATCGATATCGGCACGCACGGCCAGCACGGGTCCCGGGCGACCGGAGCGGAGGCGTGCCATCACGCTGGTTGCGGTGGGGCGCGAGATCTCGAGGTTGCCGATCTGCTCAAGCACCTGCTGGATGAACCGGGCGGTTTCGTGTTCGTGAAAGGCCACTTCCGGGCGCTGGTGCAGCGCGCGGCGCCACGCGATAACCTGCGGCGCGAGCTGGTGAGCCTCGAGGAGCACAGCGGCGGCGTCGTGGGCCGGAGCAGGAACGGCTGTCGTCATGGTCACGAATCGGGCACGGGTGGACACGCGATGTTAATGATGTAACCGCTTCGTGCCTCTTTGCGTAGGTTTTGCCATGCCTTTACTGCAACCGCCCTCCATACCGGCGCCGCCACCGCCGCCCGGTTCCCTGCCCGTTGGCGTCCAATCGGGGGTTACCGAGATCCCGCTCGGCGTCAAGCCGCTGAGCTCGGCCGACGTGGATGCGCTGAAGGCGAAGCGCAATGAGCTGTCGCGCCAGTTGACGTCGGTGCAAAGTCGCCGGGACGATGTCGCCAAGGAGTTGCTGCGCACCACGGGCGCAGGGGCCAAGGGGCTGGAGCAGCGTCTGTCGGTTATGGATGAGCGCATCGTGCAGCTGGAGCGGGACATCGCGGCGAACGGTCGTGAATTGGCTCGTGCTCCCGGGGAACTCGTGAATGAAGAGGCCACGGCGGTTCGGTATGGTCCGTTCAGCTCTGGCCAGCTCACGGCAATTTCGATTGTGTCGATCGTGATGGTGTGGGGACCGTTGGCGTGGGCAGCGGCGCGCATGATGCTCAAGCGCGCCAATCAGCCGAAGCCCAGCCCGCAACTGTTGGAGGGGACGGCCCGGCTTGAGCGCATTGAGCAGGCGGTGGACGCGATGTCGATTGAGATTGAGCGGATCTCGGAGGGGCAGCGCTTTGTGACGCAGCTGATGTCGAGCCGGGCACCGGCTTTGGTGGAACGCGCCGAGCTTGGTGCCCCGTAGGATGGTGTATGCGATCGCCCCGTGCGCTCTGGGTATGGTGTTGGTTGCGATGACGTCGCGCGGTGTGCATCGCGTGATGCTGGGCGACGCCGAGGAGCTGCTCGAGACCACGTTACGCAACTCGCTGCACGCCGCGGAGCTGGTGCGCGACGATGCGGCGCTTGGCGAGATCAGCGCCAGCGTCGTGGCGCTGGCGAGTGGTGCGGCGTTGTCGCACGCACTGCCGCTCGACCTGCGCGGTACGGCGTTTCAGCAGCGCGTGTGGCGCGAGCTGCAGCGGATTCCACGCGGCGAGACGATCACCTATGCCGAGCTCGCGGCGCGCATCGGGTCGCCGAAGGCGGTACGCGCGGTGGGCACGGCGTGCGGCGCGAATCCGGTGGCGCTGGTGGTGCCGTGTCATCGCGTGGTACGGGCCGACGGTACGCTTGGCGGGTACGCGTGGGGGGTGGAGCGGAAGGCGCGGTTGCTGCGGGT
>CANHTA010000263.1 GCA_947463135.1 Gemmatimonadota bacterium | reverse complement strand
TGCTGGCCGGGGGGCGATGACGGCGGCGCTGCACTACTATCGCGCGCTCGTTCGTGCGCCGATGCGGCGACCGGTCACCATCGAGTGCCCCACGCTGCTCATCTGGGGCCTTCGCGATCCGTATTTACTGCCGGCGCTTGCTGAGGGGACCGAGGCGTGGGTGACCACGCTGGAGCGGCATGCCGAGCCGGCTGCGCGACACTGGGTGCAGCACGACGCGGCGGTGTCGGTCAACGCGCGGCTGCTGACATTTCTGTCAGTGACCGCCGCCGGCTGATGCGTGCGTGAGGTCGATGCCGCGCACGGTCACCGTGATGTTCCGATGCTCGGCATCTTCGATGAACGTGGCCAGCACTTCTTTCACGTCGTGGTCGATGTATTCGTCGTTGCCGTCGATGACGACCGTTTCGCCGTCGTCCACTTCATCCAACGTGGACATGATGCCAGGCTTCGACACGAACGTGCCGTCGCGACGGAAGCGCATCTGCCAGACGCCGGCGTCGTCCTTGACGGCCACGACGGCGCGCTTCGAATTCTCGTAGAGCACGAAGGCGATACCCACGAAGATGCCGACGATCACGCCTTTCAACAGGTCGAGTGCCAGCACGGCGGCGATCGTGAACGCGAACGGCAGCAGCTGGGTGATACCCAGCTTGATCTGCGTCGTGAACAGCGCCGGCTTGCACAGGTTCAGGCCAACTTGAATCAGGACGGCGGCAAGACACGCCAGCGGAATGCGATTCAGCAGTGGTCCGGCGACAAGCACGGCACCGAGCAGCAAGAGGCCATGCACGAGCGCCGAGAAGCGCTCGCGTCCACCAGCCGCCACGTTGGCACCACTGCGCACGATCACGGCCGTGACCGGCAGGCCGCCAAGCAATCCTGATACGGCGTTCGCCGCCCCCTGCGCCAGCAGTTCGCGATCCGGCGGGCTGTGTCGCTTGAGCGGATCGAGACGGTCAATGGCCTGCAGCGACAGCAGCGTTTCGATACTGGCCACCACCGCGATCGTGGCGCCGGCCATCCACGCCGCGGGACTCATGAACGCCGCCCATTCCGGACGCGGGAGCGCCGCGTACAACGCCCCAACGCCGCCAAGCGGCACGTTGACGAAATGCCGGGCGTCGAGCGCCAAGGTCGGCGACGACGATAGCGCGGCCGCCATGCCGCTGGCCACGAGCACGACCACGAGTGCCGGCGAGATCAGCTTCAGCTTCGCCAGCGGCGTGTGCTTCCAGCCGTACAGGATCGCCAGCGACACCAGTGCGATCGTGACGGCGCCGGCGTTGTGCTGCGACAGCATGGTCGAGAGGCCCTCATCGGATCCGACGGCCACTGGCAGCTGCTTCACAATGATCGTGATGCCGATTGCGGCCAGCATGCCCTTGATCACCGACGATGGCACCAGTGCCGCAAAGCGGCCGGCGCGCACGACGCCGAGCACGAACTGCAGCAGGCCGGCAATGATCACGGCGGTCAGGAATGGATTGATGCCGCCGAGCGTCTGCACTTCTACCAGCACGATGGACGTGAGGCCGGCCGCCGGGCCGGTCACCGAGAGCGCCGAACGGCTGATCCAGGGAACCACCAGCCCACCGACGATGCCGGCGATCAGCCCGGACACCGGAGGGACACCACACGCGATCGCGATGCCGAGACAGAGCGGCAGCGCCACGAGAAAAACGACGAAGCCGGCCACGCTGTCTTCCTTTGCGTGGCCGAACATGGACGGGTAGTGATGCATGGGCGTCGATCGAGGTCGGGGCGAGATACACTGTTCGAGAAAACCTATGTATCGCATACGGGAATGCACAGTGACGCTATCGGATTTGATGCACGACGGCTGTCGGTCGCGATCGTCGCGCCACGCGCTGTCGGTATCAGGCCATCGTCGACACAACACCGCCCGTGGACTTGGCGAACAGCGCGGTCAGGAGCTGCGCGTGCACCGTGAAGACCCGGTCGACGCGTCGGCAGGCGACCACGATCGCCACGACATCGAAGGACGTGCTGATCACGCGCACGACGTGCTGCCGCGGCAGTTCGAGGCCACTGTACATGCTGATACCGTCGAGCGAGAGATCACGGAGCCGCACATCGACCGCCTCAGCCTGCCAGTCTCCATGCATGATCGCCCAGTCTGCCTTGCTTACGCGCGGGACGCTGCGGCGATCCAACGGCATGGCGCGCGCGTCGGCGGCGAGAGCCGGCGCCAGCGGCGCACGGCATCGCGTGCAGCGCGTGTCACGTCCGATTCGCACCGGAAGGCCGAGGCGGCACATCGGGCAGACCCGCGCCGGCGGAGCGACCAGCTCGACCGGCACCAGGCTCGACGGATGCTGGCGCGCCGTGGCGCGTGATGCGCGGCGGGTGTCGAAGGCCGCCCGTTTCGCCGGATCGGATAACAGGGCGTAGGCGTCACTCAGCAGCATCGCGTGGTACGCGTCGCCTCCGGCATCGGGATGATGCACGGCGATCAGCGCGCGGTACGCGGCCCGGATCACCTCGGTCGGCGCATCCGGCTGCACATGCAGCAGCCGATAGGGATTGCGTCGGTTGGTCGGCATGAGGCGCTAGCGCAGTCGCGCGCGCTCGTATTGCGGCGGCCAGGTGATGCTGGCGCCGAGCGTGTGAGCGGCCATGAGCGGCCACCGCGGATTGCGTAGCAGCTCACGGGCGAGCAACACGAGGTCTGCGCTACCGTCCGCCACGATCTGCTCGGCCTGCGCGGCGGCGGTGATGAGCCCGACCGCCGCTGTGGGCACCCCCAGCCACGGCGCGGATGCGGCGCGCGAACGGCACCTGATAGCCGGGGCCGATCGTGAGCTGCTGATGCGCGGCCAGACCACCCGACGAACAGTCGATGAGGTCCACGCCGCGGGCCTTCAGCAGCGCGGCGAGCTGCACCGACTCCTCGACGGTCCAGCCACCGTCGGCCCAGTCGGTGGCCGAGATGCGCACCATGATCGGCAGCGCGTCCGGCCACACCATGCGCACCGCATCGGTCACCTCGAGCAGCAGGCGTGTGCGATTCTCGAAGGAGCCGCCGTACTGATCGGTGCGCGCGTTGGCGAGCGGCGACAGGAATTCGTGCAGCAGATACCCGTGCGCCGCATGCAGCTCGACCACCTGAAATCCGGCGGCGAGGGCGCGGATGGCGGCGGCGCGGAATGACGCGATCACCTGCGCGATGCCGTCAAGCGAGAGGGCATGCGGCAATGGATAGTTCGGCGCGAACGGCATCGCGCTGGGCGCCATCACGTTGTCCCATCCACCCTCGGCCACCGGCACGGCGCCGCTGGGCTGTTCCCACGGGCGACGCGTGCTGGCCTTGCGACCGGCGTGCGCCAGCTGAATCGCCATGACCGCCCCCTGCGCGCGACAGAAATCATTGATGCGCCGCAGCATCGGAATGTGCGCGTCATCCCAGATCCCCAAATCCTGCGGGCTGATGCGCCCCTCAGGCGTGACC
>CANHTA010000262.1 GCA_947463135.1 Gemmatimonadota bacterium | reverse complement strand
CCGGTCCCTATGGCCATCCCCACGTCGGCCTGCGCGAGGGCCGGCGCGTCGTTGATGCCGTCGCCCACCATCGCCACCACGCGCCCCGCCGCCTGCAATCGGGCAATTTCGGCCACCTTCCCAGCCGGAAGCACCCCCGCGACAACCCGGGTGATCCCGGCCTCGCGGGCAATGGCCTCGGCGGTGCGCTGGTGGTCGCCGGTGAGCATCACCACCTCCAGCCCCATGGCCTGCAACTGGGCGATCGCCGCGCGCGCGCTCTGCTTCATGGGATCGGCCACCGCGATCACCCCCGCCACACGCCCGTCAATGGCCACCAGCAGGGGGGTCTTGCCCTCGCCCGCAAGCCGGTCGATGTCCCCCTGAACCGCCCCGACATCAAGTGCCGCGTCGCCAAGGAAAGCCGCATTCCCCACCATGACCGCCGCGTGCTCCACCATGCCAACCGCGCCCCGCCCCGTGTGCGACGCGAAGTTGGCCGGTTCCACCAGCGCGATCCCCCGTTCACGGGCGTGACGCACCACGGCCTCTGCCAACGGATGCTCGCTGCGCGATTCCACCGACGCCACCAGCCGCAGCAGCGCGTCTTCGCGCCCAACGAACGGGGAACTGGCATTGATGAGCAGGTCGGTGACAGCGGGCCGACCCTCCGTGACGGTGCCGGTTTTATCCAACACCACGGTGGTGAGGTCGCCGGCGCGCTGCAGCGCCTCCCCTCCCTTGAAGAGCACCCCAAGCTCCGCGCCCTTGCCCGTGGCCACCATGACCGCCGTGGGGACGGCCAGCCCCATCGCGCAGGGGCAGGCGATGATCAGCACGGCCACCGCGGCGGCGCTTGCGCGCACGAGCGCCGCGTCGGTGGCCACGAGGTACCACACAACGAAGGTGACAAGCGCCAGCAGCATGACCACCGGGACAAAGATGCCGGAGATGCGGTCGGCCAGCCGCTGCACGGGCGCGCGGGACCCTTGCGCATCGCGCATCAGGGTCACGATCTGCGCCAGCACGCTCTCGCTCCCCACGGTGGTCGCCCGGAAGTGGAAGGCCCCGGTGCCGTTCATGGTTCCGCCGATCACCTGGTCGCCAACGGTCTTGGCTACCGGCATCGACTCGCCGGTGAGCATGCTTTCGTCGGCCGCGCTGCTGCCGAACACAATGTGCCCGTCCACCGGAATGCGTTCACCCGGACGAACGATGACCACATCGCCCGGGATGACCTCGGCCACGGGGACATCGAACTCCTCCCCGTCGCGCAGCAGCCGGGCGGATTTCGGTTGCAGCCCCACCAGCGCGCGAAGCGCCGACGACGTGCGCTGCTTGGCACGGGCTTCGAAGAGGTTGCCCGTAAGGATGAAGGCGATGATCAGCACCACCGCTTCGTAGTACACGTCGGGGGCAACGCCGCGGCTGATGAAGAACGCGGGGGAAACGGTGGCCACCACCGAATAGAGAAACGCCGCGCCGGTACCCACGGCGACGAGCGTATTCATGTCGGCGGTGCCCTGTTTGGCCGCGGTCCAGGCGTGGGTGTAGAAATGGCGGCCGGCCCATATCATCACGCCGAGCGTGATGAGGAAGAGCAGCCAGGTGGTGGGCCGCGGCGGGAGGACGTATAGGAAGGGGGCGGTGCGGCGCAAAACGGGGTCGAATACCGTCATGGTCCAGCGCATGAACGGATCGCCAACGGGCATCGCGCCGTGCAGGGCCCCCGGCGCGTGCATCGAGGCGGCCAGCTGACTCATGAGGGGCATGGAGAGCACCATCACCAACGCCCCGAGGATCCCGCTGACGATGGCCTTGCGACGCAGGGTGAGATACTCGGCGGCGCTCTCCCGGTCGAGGGCCTGCTGTTCCTCAAACGCAGACTGATCGGCCGCGGCAAGGGAGGCGCCGTATCCGATGTGCCGGACCGCCTCCACCAACCGCAGCGGCGACGTGGCCGTCTCGTCGAAGGTGACGGTGGCCTGATGCATCATGAGGTTAACTGTCGCCTCAGTGACCCCAGTCTGTTTCTGTAGTGTTCGTTGCACGCGCGCCTGACAGGCGGCGCAGGTCATGCCGGTAACGGGGAATCGCACCGTATCTGTGGCCATATCGAGCCCTCCCGTTCGCCGTCCGCGCGCCCGCCGTACGCGGCGTTTAGCTGGTCGAGGCGACCGCGTACCCTTCGTCCTGCACCGCGTTGGTGATAGCTGTGGGGGTGGTCGCCGTTGGGTCGAAGTGTACCGTGGCCGTACCCAAAGTCACCGTGTCCACCGTCACCCCGTTTACGGCCGTTAACGCCCGCGTTACGGCCGCGACGCAGTGGCCGCAGGTCATCCCGTTGATGTGCAGCGTCAGCGTCGTCATAGGTTGGTTTGGACAAGAGGAGGGGACTGCAAGGGCATCGTTGGAATCTGGGATACCCCCCTCCCCCGCTGTCAATGCGCCCGATACGCCACGCCCCATGGCCATCCCTTGCCGGCGTCATCCACACACAGGCACCTTGCGAGATGCGCACTCCTCCCCTTGCCGTTTTGCTGCTGGCGTGGTCGATGCCCCTCGCCGCCACGTCCGCCCAGCCCACGCTGCCACGCTTCGAACGGGTGTTGCTGCTGGAAACCACCGCCGAAACCTCGGCGAATGCCAGCATTGGCGATGTGAACGGCGACGGGAAGCCCGATATCGTGCTGGCCAAGGGGCGTCACTGGCCATTGGTGGACCGGGTTCTGCTGGGCGATGGGCGCGGCGGCTTCGCGCCGGCCTATAATCTGGGCGTGGCTTCGGACCGGTCGTATGCGGCACGGCTCGTGGATCTTGACCGCGACGGCGATCTCGATGTGGTGCTCAGCAACGACCGCCCGGATCCGAGCCTCGTGTACCTCAACGACGGGAAGGGACAGTTCACGGTAGGATCGACCTTCGGCAAGGCCGAATGGCCCACGCGGAATGCGAGTGTGGCCGACGTGAATGGGGATGGGTTGCCCGACATCATCGTGGCCAACCGCTACGGCAAGAATCCCGGCGGCAACTACCTCTGCCTGAATCGCGGGGCGGGACGGTTCGACGACCAGTGCCAGCGCTTCTCGCAGGAGTCGGCCACCACCATCACGCCCGCCGACGTGAACCGCGACGGGCTGATCGACCTGATCGTGCCGCACCGCGACGGTGGGCAGAGCCTGGTGTATCTGCAGCAGCCGCGCACCGGCGCCGAGCCGGTGTTTACCGGCGTACCGTTTGGCCCGGCTAACGCCGCCATTCGTGCCTCGGAGTCGGGGGACTTCAACGGCGATGGCGTGGTTGACCTGGTCGCCATCGACGAAGCGAACGGGCTGTCGCTGTATGCGGGCACCCGGGGCGGCGGCTTTGCGCCGGGGACGTCCTTTGGGCGGGAGCACACGGCGCCGTACGCGCTGGCCGTTGGCGATCTCAATGCGGATGGCGTTCCGGATATCGTCGTCGGGTATGTGGAGGCGGAGTCGGTGGCGTACATCCGCACGGG
>CANHTA010000261.1 GCA_947463135.1 Gemmatimonadota bacterium | reverse complement strand
TGCTCATGACGGTGTACATCCTGGCGGGTTTCGTGCCGGCGTTTCTGGTGTCGCCCTTTGCAGGGGTATGGGCCGACCGACATGATCGCAAGCGCGTGCTCATGCTGTCGGATGGCAGTATTGCCGTGGTCACGCTCATTCTGGCGTTGGTGCTGCAAGCCGGGGGGCAGTCGCTCGCGCTCATCATGATCACGGCGGCCGTGCGGGCGGTGGGGCAGGCCATTCAGATGCCGGCGGTGGGCGCCTTTCTCCCGCAGTTCGTCCCGGCTGATCAGCTCACGAAGGTGAACGGCATTTCCAGCACCATGCAGTCGGTCACCTTCTTTACCGCGCCGGTGCTGGCCGGGTTCCTGATGTCGGTGTGGCCGCTGCAGTGGGTGTTTCTGCTGGATGTGGGCACGGCCACCGTGGCCATTGCGCTGCTGCTGTTGTTCGTGCGGGTGCCGCCCCACGAGCGGGCCGCTACGGCGGAGAAGGTGTCGTACTTCGACGACCTGCGCGCCGGCTTTGCGTACATCCGGGCACATGCGTTCTTCGTGGCGTTCTTCACGTTCATGGCGGGGCTGCTGGTGCTGGTGGCGCCGGCGGCCTTTCTCACACCGCTGCAGGTCACGCGAACGTTCGGCTCCGAAGTGTGGCGCCTCACGGCCATTGAGATGGTGTTTTCGGTGGGGATGATGGCCGGTGGTGCCCTCATTGCCACGTGGGGCGGCTTTCGCAACCGCGTGCACACCATGTTTCTCGCCACCGGCATCATGGGCACGTGCACGGTGCTGCTTGGCGTGATGCCCTCCTTCTGGGTGTATCTCGTGCCCATGGGCGTGTTCGGCATTGGGCTGCCGTTCTACAACACCGCCGCGATGGTGTTGCTGCAGGACCAGTCAGACCCGGCGATGATCGGGCGCGTGATGGGAGTGTTCAGCATGCTGCAATCGTCCATGATGCCGCTGGGCATGCTCTTGTTTGGTCCCCTGGCCGAAGTGGTGCGTATTGAGTGGCTGCTCGTGGGGACAGGGCTGGCCATTCTCGCGCAGTTGGCGTGGGTGTCGCGCCATCGCACGCTGGTGGAGGGGGGTGTGCCGCGGGTGGTCACTGACATCTCCACTACAAGTTCGGCGCCCGCGTAAGTCGCGGTGGCCACGCGATCGTTCCTATGAGTCGTCGCGTGTGTGTCGCATCGCTTCAAGCACGAGAATATCGGCGGTGTCCTGGGGGCGTCCGGTACGCTTCGACGCAATCAGCGTTTCCAGCGAGGCGGTCGGAATGGGAATGCCCTCCACGTCGAACACGGCAATCGCCACGCTGGCCTCTGCCCATTGCACGTTCCACGCGCGCGTCAGCACATCCACGTTGGGCATGTCGCCAATCATGGTCACGCCGCGTTGCAGGATTTCGTCGGGGGTGAGTTCCGCCGCCACGCCGAACGGCAGACGCGCGAGTGCGTCGAGTACGCGGGAGGCGTTGTCGAGTGTGGGCTCGATCAGCACGTCGACGTCTCTGGTGGCGCGACTCGTGCCCCAGAGCTGCATAGCGGTGGCGCCCACGATCACGTAACGCGCCTCCGCGGCATTCAGCAGCGAGCAGACCCGCGCCACCCGCGTGGTGGGTTCACTCACTGCTGGCCCGCGTGCGTCGCCAAGCGACAAAGTCGTCGTAGCTCGCAAAACGCAGGGGCTGCTCCACGCGCACGGTTGCGACATCACCATGGGCGGTCAGCTCACGCTCCGCCTCGCGCAGACGCTGCTCGGCGGTGAGTGCGAGGTCCCGACGTAGCTGGGCCGCCCGCGAGGCATCGAGATCGTGGCTGAGCCGTTCGTGCGCCACGAAACGCCGGAGCGCTTCGCTCAGGATCCAGCTCCGCGACCGCCCCAGCGTGGTGGCCAGCGCATCGGCCGCCGCGAGATCCTCCGGCGGAATGGTAATGGCGATCTTGGCGGCCTTGGTCATACCGAATCATACTACACTTTGCCGAACCACGCCAGCCTCGTCGTCCGCGGCGTTCGTGAACTGCACGTTCACCGGTTGCTCGTTTTTCGACACGCGTTTTACCGACTGCAAATTCGTGGGCAGCAATTTCGATCGCTGCACCTTTTTTGACGGCGCTGACTTTACCGATTGCGATTTGCGCGGCAGCGATCTGAGTGCCCTCGACCCCGCCCGCGTGCGTGCGGGCGCGGCGCTACTTCAATTGCGGCTTGCTCATCATCGACGAAATCGGCTTCCGTCCGCTCGACCGCATTGTGGCGAATCTCTTCTTCCGACTCGTCTCGACGCGCTACCAACGCGGCTCGATGCCGCTCACGTCGAACAAACACGTGCGCGACTGGCCGGAGATCTTTGCGGGCGACGAGATCCTCACCACCGCGATCCTCGACCGCCTGCTGCATCACGTGGCGGTCGTCCACATCGACGGCCAGAGCTACCGGCTCCGTGAACTCGGCGCCCTGCTCAGCCCCACCAGGGAGGGCGCGCGAGCGGAGACCACCCGCTCAGTCTGATTGCCGGCGACTGCGGGAATTTGCCTGTTCATGAACTGCGGGAGTTTGGGTGTACTTGCACACCCCCGTCACGGGGGCGGACGCGGAGGCCCATCCAGAATACGGCGGTGGCGACCAGGATGATCGCGAAGCGGAGCGCCACCTGCGTTTCGGCGATGCGAGCCCAGAGGATCATGAGGGCGCAATCAAGGGCCCACCAGCGCATCGTCGCCTGCCAGGCGAGCGGCGTGCGCAACGGGTTCCGGTCTGGGAGCAGCGCCCCCACCAATGTCATGAGGAATCCCAGCGCGAACGCGACCACCATGACCTGATCCAGCGTGCTCCATGTGTTGCTCAGCACAACGTATCCTTGTTCACCGTGTGGATAGCAATGTTGCCAGTGACACTGTTGCGACCTGCATCTCCCCGTCTGGCATGGTGACGCGCATGAGCGCGACCCCACGGGGTCCTGCACCGACCACCTGCATCGCCGCCGGCAGCATGAAGCTCCCCATCGCCCCGGTGCGGACGTTCACCCAATCGTAGTGGGCCTCGGACACGCCACGCTCCCGCGACCGAAGCATTGCCACCAGCTCCTCCGACAGCGCCACCAGACTCCCCGGCGTGTAGGCCGGCACATCACCAGACGACAGATTCCCTGTGGCGGCGCTCGTGCTCTCCGCCATCATCGCCCGCACCTTCGGGTCCATCTGCTGCACCATCGAATCCATGCGGGCTTTGGCAATGGCCGCCGCCGCGTCCATCTGTTTCTGCTCCGCGGCGCTCCGTTCCCGCGGACGCCCCGACATCGTGAGCTGCACCGGGAGAGGCATTTCAATCGGGGTCGGTCGATAATTCGTCGAACGTACGGCGCGATCGCCGACCTCGCCAGCACCGCGTGAGAGGAGGCGGCGTGCCCTGCCTCTCGTCCGGGGGCCGTGCGTGCCGCACCAGCGGCGGTCAGCGGGGTGGCGAGGGCCGGCGGAGCCCACGGGGACGCCGCGGTGGGACGGCCGCGCACGCCAGACGTCCCCGCTGGGGAGCTGGACGCCGGGGGCGGGCTCGGCCTGCCGCAGCATGCCACGGGG
>CANHTA010000260.1 GCA_947463135.1 Gemmatimonadota bacterium | reverse complement strand
CTGACGGCGTTTCCGCGCGAGACCCTGCTCAACGTGAATCTCCCCAATGTGGCTGGGGATCAGATTAAGGGCGTGCGGCTAACGCGGCTTGGGCGTCGGGTCTTCAGTGATTCCATCACCAAGATGAAGGATCCTTGGGGTCGTGAAATTCTCTGGATCGGCGGCGGCAGTGTGGAGTGGAGCGGTCCGGATGATTCGGATTTTCGCGCTGTTCACGATGGCTATATCTCGGTCACGCCCTTGCACCTGGACCTCACGCACCGCGATGTGCTCGAAACGGCGACGGATTGGTGGCGTCCTCTGTAGAGCCGGAGTATCGCGGCGCGCGTCGACGGCTCATCGAGGCGCTTCAGGACAAGGGGATACGCGATCTCGCGGTGTTGCGGGCGATTGATCAGGTTCCCCGGCACCTGTTCGTTCCGCCCAGCGTGCGACACCGCGCCTACGAAGATTCGGCTCTGCCGATCGGGAGTGGGCAGACGATCTCGCAGCCCTACGTACACGCGCGCGCAATCGAGCAGTTGATGCTCACGGGTAAAGAGAAAGTGCTTGAGGTTGGCACAGGCTCCGGGTACCAAACGGCACTGTTGTCTGCCCTCGCGGCCCAGGTGTTCTCCATCGAGCGGTTTTCAGCGCTGCTCGAGAAGACACGCCCCGTGCTCCAACAGGCCAACGTGCGCAATGTGTCGCTGTTGCTCGGGGATGGTACCCTTGGCTGGCGCGAATACGGACCGTACGACGGCATTCTTGTCAGCGCGGGTGCCCCGCACGTGCCTCCCGCGTTGGAACAGCAGTTGGCAGAGGGGGGGCGGATGCTTATTCCGATCGGCGGTCGGGACGAGCAAATGCTGACCTTGTTCGTGAAACGGAACGGGGTCCTTGAAGGCCGCGACGTTGTTGCGGTCCGATTCGTTCCCCTGATCGGGGCCGGTGGTTGGCCGGCCTGAGCGATAGAGGGCCGCGGGTGTTTGCGCTTGATCAACCCAAGGCGCATCTTCCCGAAGCGTGGCCACGCCTCCTATGATCACACTCCCTCCCACTCTCACGAATATCGGCAGCGCACGCGCGCTGATGGCTCCGTATGCGCGTCCCCAAGTCGGGAGCGCCGCGCTCGATCGTGGCGGGGTTGTGGGGCAGACGGTGGTTGGCCCGTATGTCCCGGAGCCGTGGCGAGGGCGTCCCGTGTCATCGGATGCACCGCCGGTACCGTGGATCGATACGTTCTTGTCCTCCACGCCGGCTCTGCCGATGCGGGCCGTGGCGGACGAGTCGGCGTCGGCGACCGAGGCATGGGCACTCGATGAGGCCGCGGTGCAGATGCGTGCGCTGGCCAACGATCTACGTGATCGGGCCGGCGTGCACCGCGATACGGATGTCGCCGACCGGTTTCCCGACCCGTCGTCATCCTCGGCAAAACTGATGGCGTGGAATGACGACGACTTTATCGACCGGATGGGCGTCCCCGTTCTCCTCGATCCGTCGCACCGCCCGTTCGATTCCCCTAGCGGACGTGGAGAGGTTCATGGCCAGGCCACGCTAGGGCCCGAGAGTGACGAAGAGAATAGCGAGGCGGCGGCTCGCGCGTTGGAAACGCTGGCTCAACGGGTGCGCGTGGGCGAGATCACGTTGCCCGGCTATGATCCGCGTCTCGGCGATGCAGCGGCCTTGGCCACGGCGTTGGCGGCGCTCCTTGGCGCGCGTCGGTAACGCCGTGTACGGGTCCCCGCGTACCATCACTCGCCAGCGCTCATGACAACGGCTTTGCACCAACGGGTGACCAGCGCGTTGCGCGACGTCCCCGACTTTCCAACGGCAGGCATACTTTTTAAGGATATCACCCCCGTCCTTGCCGATCCGACGCTCTTGCCGGAGGTGATCACCGCGATGGTGACCCCGTTTCGGGGAAGCGACGTGACCCACGTTGTCGGGGTGGAAAGCCGTGGATTTCTATTTGGCGTGCCCATGGCGCTTTCCCTTCAGGTGCCATTTGCCCCCGCGCGTAAGCCGGGGAAACTCCCATGGCGTACCCAACGCGAGTCGTACGACCTCGAGTACCGCAGCGACGTGCTTGAAATGCACACCGACGCCGTCTGGGCCGGCGCTCGTGTGCTCGTGGTTGATGATGTTCTGGCAACCGGCGGTACCGCCGCGGCCGCGTGTCGTCTGATTGAGCGACTCGGCGGAGAGGTTATCGGGGTGTCCGTCCTTCTTGAGCTGGGCGCGCTCAACGGTCGCGCCCGACTCGCCAGCCATCACGTGCACGCCGTGGTATCGGTTTAGGCCTTGTGAACGTCGCAGGTACCCGGCCGGTAGCCTTGAGCGGGGGGCGACGATCGGCGAGATTCGAAGGGTGTGGCCGCGACCGGCGGATGGCGTTGTCCCGGCGGCTCATGCGTGTGCAGGTCCGTCCTCGTAGCTCAGTTGGATAGAGCGGAAGTTTCCTAAACTTCAGGCCGCAGGTTCGATCCCTGCCGGGGACATTGCGTCGTGGTAATTCGCCGGGCCCCGTACACTCCGTGGGCATTCGGCACTAAGTTGTCTTGTCTGTTACTGTTCCGCTTCATCGCCCCCTGGTTTCCGGCGCCACTCCGGCGCGGTCTCCTCATCGCCCCTCATCGCTGGTCTACCGCATGGCCCAGTCGTCCCGTTCCTCATCGTCCTCCGCGAGCCTCTCCGACGACCCCATGGAGAAGCTCGGCGATTGGTTGCAGGTGAACTCTCGTCCAATCGGGATGGCCGTTGGCGGCATTGCCGTTGTGGCGCTGGCCGTTTTTGGCTACCGCAGCTATTCGGCGGGGCAGAGCACCAAAGCATCGACGGCCCTCTACGCCGCCCAAGCTCCGCTAAGTCAAGGGAAGTTCGACGAAGCAACGAAGGCACTTGAGAAGGTGGCGACGGGCTATGCCGGCACCGCGTCGGGTCAGCAGGCGGCGTTGTTGCTCGCGCAGGCGCTGTTTGAACAGAAGAAGTACGCCGAAGGGATCGCCTCGTTGGAGAAGTCCGTTGGCGGTGCCAGCGCAGACTTCAAGGCCTCGATGGAGTCGATGATCGCCGTGGGCTACGAGCTTCAGGGCAAGCTGGCCGATGCGGCATCGCATTACGCGAAGGCCTCGGCCGCGGCGAAGTTCGAGAACGACCGGAACAGCTACAAGGCGTTCGAAGCGCGGAGTCTGATGGCCGCCGGCAAAGGCGCGGAGGCCAAGAAGATTTGGGAGGAGCTGGCCAAGTCTGAGACGCCCGCTTCACAGGAAGCCAATGTTCGCTTAGGCGAGTTGGCGGGATCTGGCACGCGCTGAGTTTGGTCCGTCGCTCGGCGAGCAGCGCTCGTACCTGGGATGCAGAAACGGCGGTTCGGAGCGATTCCGGGCCGCCGTTCTCTATGTGGTCGATTGGCGGAAGGGGGACGGTCCATGCTGCGAAAACGCCGGGTCTCGGTATCGACTCCAGTGGAAATATCGGTTTGTTTTATATGCGCATAATACATGTTATGTAAACTTAAGTACGTGGATAACTGTGGGAAAAGATTCGCGGCCCCGACCGTTGATTGTGCACAATCGCGCTAAATCCATACCAGCAAAGCGCTTACGCGAG
>CANHTA010000259.1 GCA_947463135.1 Gemmatimonadota bacterium | reverse complement strand
ACGGCTGGACGCCTTATGGTCGCGCAGCGACGTGGCAGCATTGTTCTGTTCTCGTCGATCCGTTCTCTCGTTGTGGAGCCGGGACAGTCCGTATACTCCGCCACCAAGGCTGGCATTCTGCAGTTAGCGCGTGGCGCAGCAAGCGAATTCGGTCCCTATGGCGTGCGTGTGAACTGTGTGGGCCCTGGCGTTATCGAAACGCCGCTGACGGCACCGATCAAGGCCAACGAGGACTGGTTCAACGCGTACGCCGCGAAGACGACGTTCAATCGCTGGGGGAAGCCCGAGGAAATGGTTGGTCCCACGCTGTTCCTTGCATCCGACGCGGCGAGCTATGTGAATGGGACGATCATTTACGCCGACGGCGGCTGGCTCGCTCAGGATGGTCGGTTTACACCACCGGGCATGTGACCCGCGCGTGGTGATGACTCCCCCACCGACCACCTACCGTATTGCCGTCATCGCTGGTGACGGGATCGGCACCGAAGTCATTCCGGCCGGAATCGACGTACTGCAGCAGGCCGTACGTGGTGAGCCGTGTGTCCTTGAGTTTACCGAGTTTCCGTGGGGGTGCGAGTACTACCAGCGTACCGGCACGATGATGAGCGAGGACGCACTCGACCGCCTGCAGGCGTTTGATGCGATCTATCTTGGTGCGGTCGGCGCACCCGGTGTTCCCGATCACATCTCGGTGTGGGAGCTCATCCTCCCCATCCGGCAGCGTTTTGATCAGTATGTCAATCTCCGGCCAATGCGCTTGTTGGCCGGTGTGCCCGGTCCGCTGGCCGGTCGCGGGCCTGCAGATATCGACATGGTGTGCGTGCGGGAGAACTCGGAGGGGGAGTATGCCGGGTTCGGCGGACGACTTCACCGTGGCACGCTGCATGAGGTGGCTGAGCAGACGGGTGTGTTCACGCGGCGTGGCATTGAACGGATTGCGCGGTACGCGTTCCAGCTGGCCGCGCGCCGTCCGCAGGCGCGGCTGGCGAGTGCCACCAAGTCCAATGCCCTGCAGCATTCCATGGTGCTGTGGGATGAGACGCTTGATGCCGTGGCCGCCGATTTTCCCGACGTGGCGTATCGCAAGTATCATGTTGATGCGTTGGCGGCGCGTATGGTGACGCATCCGGGCACACTCGATGTGATCGTGGCGTCGAATCTGTTCGGTGACATTCTCACGGATCTTGGTGCGGCCATCTCCGGCAGTCTTGGTGTCGCACCCGGCGCGAATATCAATCCTGAGCGGCAGCATCCCTCGATGTTCGAACCGATTCATGGTTCCGCGCCGGACATCGCCGGTCGCGGTATCGCGAATCCGATCGGGGCCATTTGGGCTGGTGCCATGATGCTCGATCATCTCGGGCTTTCAGCCGCCCATGATCGCATCGTCCGCGCCATTGAACGCGTCGTCGGTGGCGGCGGCCCCCGTACCCCTGATCTTGGTGGCACCGCAACAACGCAGGATGTGACCGCCGCCGTGATCGATGCCCTGCAGTAACCTCCGGTGGTTGGTGCGCATGTTGGTCTGCGCCACCCTCCCCGCCTGATTCCGCACTCCTCCGTCTCTCACATGACACTGCCACACATTCCACACGTGGTTGCCGGCGTCCGCCATCGGGCGCATTCGTCGCGCACGGCTCCGGTGTACTGTCCTTCCACGGGCGAGATCGCCGCGCTGGTTCCGCTCGCTGATGCCGTTGATATCGACGCGGTTCTCGCGGATGCAGCCGCGGCCGCACCGGCATGGGGCGCCCGTTCGGCGCTCGACCGCTCGCGGGTGCTCTTGCGGTGGCGCGAGCTCTGTTTGGCGCATGCCGATGAGCTGGCGCTGCTGATTAGCCGCGAGCATGGCAAGGTGCTGGCCGATGCCCGTGGTGAACTGCAGCGCGGGCTGGAGGTGGTGGAGTTCGCCACCGGCATTCCGCACCTCATCAAGGGCGAGTTCAGCGACGGTGTGGCGCGCGGGATCGACATGCACTCCATGCGCCAACCGCTCGGCGTCACGGCAGCGATTACGCCCTTCAACTTCCCCGCCATGGTGCCGCTCTGGATGCTGGGGCCGGCGTTGGCCTGCGGGAATGCCGTCGTGCTCAAGCCATCGGAGCGTGATCCTTCCACGGCGGTGCGGTTGGCGGAACTCTTTGTTGAGGCCGGCGGACCACCCGGGGTGTTGAACGTGCTGCACGGTGACGCCGAGGCGGTGAACGCGTTGTGCACCGACCCCCGTATTCAGGCGGTGAGTTTTGTGGGGTCCACGCCGATCGCCCGTCATGTGTACGAAACGTCGGCGCGCTCTGGCAAGCGGGTGCAGGCGATGGGCGGTGCCAAAAATCATCTGGTGGTGCTCCCCGATGCCGATGTGGACATGACGGTGGAGTCACTCATGGGTGCTGCGTACGGCTCGGCCGGTGAACGATGCATGGCCATTTCCGTGGCGGTGGTCGTCGGTGACACCACCGCCGACGCGCTCGTGGCTCGGTTGGCCGACCGCGTGCACGCGTTACGGGTGGGGCCATCGGAGGTGGACGGCAACGACATGGGGCCACTGGTCACGGCGGCGCATCGCGACCGCGTGGCGGGCTATGTGGCCGCCGGCGTGACCGAAGGCGCCACGTTGGTGGTGGATGGACGTACGCATCCTGCCACGCAGGATGCCGGCTTCTTTCTGGGCGGCTCACTGTTTGATCATGTGACGGCCGACATGTCGATTTATCGCGAAGAGATCTTCGGCCCCGTGCTCTGCATTGTGCGGGTACACTCCGCCGACGAGGCGCTCGCGTTATGCAATGCGCATCAGTACGGCAACGGCGTGGCGATCTTTACACGCAACGGTGGCGCCGCACGCGAGTTTGCCCATCGCGTGCAGTGCGGTATGGTTGGTATCAATGTGCCAATCCCTGTGCCCCTGGCCTTCTACTCGTTTGGGGGATGGAAGGACTCGGCCTTTGGTGATCACAATCAGCACGGCATGGATGGCGTACGCTTTTATACGCGCGTGAAAACGGTGACCACACGTTGGCCCGTGGGCGCGGATGCGGCGTCGTTCAGTATGCCGGTGTTGCGATAACCGCTCACGGCGGCACAGGTGACGCCTCGGGCCAGGCGCGGAACAACAGGCCATCCTGTCGCGGTGCGGTGCGGGCGTAGCTCCGCGACAGGTACACCACATGTGCCCACGGATTCTCGCAGTAGGCACTGAACGTCACCTTCACCGCCATCCGGGCGCGGTCGTAGGCAACGAAGAGATACGCTTTCCGTGCGGCATCGGTGGCCGACAGGTTATCGGGACGGCGGATGTTTACGTAGCCACTGTAGAGCGTGACGGGCACGCGCATGGATTCGGCGAGGGCCAGCGCGAGGCGTCCTACGCTGCGATGATCGGCGTGATCGCCGGGGTTGTGCTGCCGATCGGGATCGTGTGTGTGCAGGTGTACATACATGCCAAGGCGCTGTTCGCTCTGGACGATGGTGCGCAGAGCCTGGATGACCTCACGCACGTTGGCATAGCGGGTGGTGCTATCGATGCTCAGGAGGTGCGGCACCATGCGCTGCTCCAATCGTTGCAACGACTGAAAGCCGGTGGCGGAGAATCCCACGCCATCCGGTTTTCCGTCGGGAAGACGCAGGAATTTGGTGGT
>CANHTA010000258.1 GCA_947463135.1 Gemmatimonadota bacterium | reverse complement strand
CCTTCTTGCTGTCGGGATACATAAGCACCGTGGTGCCCGGCACCTCCGCACCCTGCTGCTTCGCCGCGCACATCACCACGTGCTCCACCCATGCCGCAATGCGGTGCTTCGCGGCGAAACTCCCCGTGCGCACCACATAGCGTGCATTCCCGATCACGCCGTCTACCGCACCGGTGATGCGCCAGCCGGAGCCAATCACGGTGAGCTCGGCGCTCGTGCGGGCGCCCTCGGGCAGCGCCACAATGACCGGTCGCGCTTCGTCTTCCAGCCGAGCAAACCAGGACGCACCCAGCGCACCGGGTGGCAGCGTGCCAACCGCCACCAGCTGACGCGGCATCCACTCCGCATCCCGGCGGCCAGTCATCACCGCCCGTAGCAGGTCAGCACGGACACCGCCCTGCTTCAATTTGCTGAGCCAGTGCAACTCACTATCCGGGTTGTCGGTTGCGTCGGTGTTTGGCAAACGTAATCGCAACAGCTGCTCGCAGAACCACTGCGACGGATTGCGCCAGAACGCGGTGAGCTGGCGCAACGCGATCTCCGCCACCTCGTCGGGGCCGTCATTGGGAAGGGGCTGTACGACAAACGGGAGCCCCTTGGCAGCGGCCACGTCCGACGCCCTCCCCGCCAACGGCGAGAAGGTCACGAAGCGCGAATCGTCGGTGCTGACATAGCGATCGCTGAACGCCTGCAACGGATGCCGCAGCACGAGCGTGCCCCGTGCGCGGCCATCGGTGCGACGGTCGAGATGGTCCAGCAACTCATCAATCACAATCGACGGCGCCCGCACCGCATTGTCGCGCGGATCGTTGCCGCTGTACGTGAGCACGACGCGTGACTCGGCCGCCAGCAGGAGATCGAGAAAGAGTTGCCGGTCATCGTCGCGCAAGTTGCGGTCGCCATCGCGCGCCTCACCCGACATGAGGTCAAACGCCGCGCGTCGGTCGCGACGCGGAAACGCGGCATCATCGAGGCCGGCCACCGCGATGACCTTGAACGGCACACTGCGCATCGGTTTGAGCGCGGCCACCGTGACGCGGCCACTCAGAAAACCCGAGCCGAAGCTGTCGTCGGCGAGTTCCTGCTCGAGCCAGTCGCGCACCACCGTGAACGGCACCGGCGCCGTGTAGGCCGCCCGTTCCGCTGTGATGGAGAGCGACTGCACCACGGCGCGCACCGTGTTCAATCCCTCACGCTCGGCCGCGCTGGTGGGCCGCACCATGCGGTCGAGGAAGGCCGACAGGGCGGCCGTCCACTCGGCGATTGGCCGCGACGGCCGCCACGACTGCAGCGTTGCCGCGAGCGCGTCGATCCACTGAGACAGGGCAGCAAGCGCCGCGGCATCGCCAACCGTATCTCCGGCCTGCGGGAAAACGCCCAGCACCGGTTCGGGCAACGACCCGGCCATCTGCCCCATGAGCAACCGGTCAACGCCGGTGCGCCACGTCGGCATGTCGGTGGCCGGCAGCGTCAGCCGCTCAAGGGCCTCGTCGTCGTAGCCCCAGCGCACGTTGGCTTCGCGCGTGACCCGGGCGAGCCACTCCACTTGGCCTTCGTTGAGACCCGCCGCGGTGTGAATCGCCGGCTGCTCCAGTACGCCGAACACCTCGGAGTGCGTGAGACGTCCGCCCTCAAGTGAGAGCAGCTGCAGCACCGCCGTGGCCACCGACTCGTCGCGACGGCGGCGATCGGCGATGGTGAACGGCAGGGTTACCGCGCCGTCGTTGGCGCCGAACACCGACTGCACGAGCGGCGCCCATTCACTGATATCGGGCACCAGCAGCAGCACGTCGTGCGGCGTGAGCGTGCGATCGGCCATGAACGCCTGCCCGATCTCATCGCGGATAATCTCGAGTTCGCGCAGCTTGCCGTGCGCCGCATGAACACGCAGGGAGGTATCGTGGGCGGGCAGCGCGAGCGCGCCTGATCCATCGGCGTGCGGCGCCACCGTACCACACAATTCCTGCTGCAGCTGCACCAGCAACGAGTCGGCACCGCGCGCCGACGGGTCGGGCAGCGCCACGATGGTGGCCCCCTGCGCCACCAACAGCCGTTGGAGCACCTGCCCCTGACGGCCGAACGCCGTGGCCAGTGGATGCGCGGCGGCTGACACCGCATGCTCCGGCAGCAGTGCGGCATACACCGTCACCTCGGTGTGGCGCGCGATCGCCGCCAGCAGCTCGATGATGCGAGGCGGCAGCGAACTCACCCCAAACACGTTCACGCGCGAAGGCAGCGACAGCGAGCCCGGTTCGGCCGCGTGCAGATGCGCCAGCAGTCGCGTGAGCCGCCGCGCGCCGTGCTCGCCACCGGCCGCGCACAGCTCGCGCCACAGCGCCGCCTGCCAGATCTCATGCGGCGTATCGAGCACACGCTCGCCGCGCTCCCACGCCTCGAGCAGATCGTGTCGGAACAGCTGGTAATCGTCGAAGCGTGCCGCCACGCGAGCAGCAAACCCGAATCGCATCCGGTCGTCACCATCGCTCAGGTAGCGGGACAGTGACGCGTAGCGCGGGTCGCGCAGATCGACGTCGCGCAGCAGAGCATCCAGCCGCCACGTCATGGCCTCGCGGGAAAACAGATCGACGTCGCTGCCGGCCATCCCCAACGTGGCGGCAAGCGAGTGGACGAAGCGCGCCGGGAACGGCAGCGCCACCGATCCCGCACACCCCAGTGCATCGGCCATCGCCAGCGTGAGCCATTGCCGCATCCCCTGGCTCTGCACCACGATGATTTCCGTGTCGCGCGGCGGCAGTGGCGCCGCCTGCAGGCGCGCCACGAGGTGATCGCGCAGTACGCCCAGCCGAGGGGCGATATACACATTCATACTTGGGATTCTAACGAGGGAAGCGCCCATCGACGTCCTGGAGTCATGCGCAAGTCACACGATATGCCGCATGACTCCAGGATAGTCGCAGGGTCTGACAATGCCGTACCGACCAGCCAAACTTACTTCGAGCCCGCCTTGGTGGCCGGGGCGATCGGGCGGTTGGGCACCACCGGCGCGTCACGCTTGGTTGGATACATCTCGGCCAGCGTGTTGCCGTCGTACAGGCGACCGTTCTTCATGACAAACTTGATGGTGTTGGTGTTGCGCAGATCGGCCAATGGATCGGCGTTAAGCACCACGAGGTCGGCCAGCTTGCCAACTTCAATGGAGCCCACGTCACCCTGCAGGCCGATTGCCTGCGCGCCCATCGCCGTGGCCGTGCGCAGCGCTTCCATGGGCGTCATGCCGCCCGACGCCATGGCCCACAGCTCCCAGTGGTAGCCGAGCCCCTGCAGCTGGCCGTGACTGCCAATGCCAAGCCGTCCACCGGCGCGGAGAATCTTCGTGGCTTCGGTGGCCAGCTGCGGGAAGATGTACTCCTCGTCGCGGAACCAGCCGCCCGCCGTGCCGCCGCCGGGCATCGACGCCATGCGACGACGCGTCTTGAGCGCCAGCTCCTCGTACGCGGTGAAGCGCTGGAGCTTCGGATCGCCGTAGGGATTCTCCTTCGTGTAGAAGTAGTTCTCACCCCACGGACCACCGTAGTTCACCAGCAGCGTGGGCGTGTAGGTGCGCTTCGACCACGCCATGAAGCCGGTGACGTCGGAGCCGAGTGGCACGATGCCCATCGAGTGTTCAAGGCCGGGATAGCCGTCAATGGT
>CANHTA010000257.1 GCA_947463135.1 Gemmatimonadota bacterium | reverse complement strand
CGGGGTGTTCCGCGTATTGCTCATGCCCACATGCACCGCATCAGGACCGTCGCCGCGTGCACTGCCGCCCTGCCCACCGCCGAGGGTTTCGTAGAAGCTCCACCCCGGTGCACCGAGGGTGACGTTATTCATGGTCCCCTGCCCACAGGCGGGTATTGGCAAATCCTTCACGCCGATCCCCTGCGCCGCCGCCGACAGCGCGGCGAAGCATACATCGGTGAGCCGTTGCGACAGTTCCACATTGCCCGCCGCCACCGCGCTGGGCCGCTTGGCGTTCGCAACGCAGTCGGCGGGAATGTGTAACGCCAGCGCACGCGCGATCCCGTCATTCACCGGCACATCATCATCACACAGCACCCGCAACACAAACACCGCCGCAGCCCGCGCCACGGCGGGCGGTGCATTCACATTCCCGCGCACAGCCGGTGACGTACCGGTGAGATCGAGATGCAGCGTTGCCTGATGTACGCGGATATGGACCACCACGGGAATCGGCGTATCGCTCACGCCGTCGCCTTCCAAGGCGTCGGCGGCACTCCCCTGTGCCCCTTCCAGCGGCTCGAGCCGCGCGCGCACGCGGCGTTCCGTATAGTCGAGGAGCGCATCAACCGCTTCGTGCAGCGCGTCCGAACCCAGTTTGGTATGCAGCGCCTGCCACCCCTGCCGACCTGCGGCACAGGCCGCCCGCTGCGCGCGCAGGTCCCCCTCGCGCTCCTCCGGTGTCCGGACGTTGGCGAGCACCAGCCGCATCACATCGTCCTGCACCACACCACCGCGCTCAATGCGCACCGGTGGAACGATCAGCCCTTCCTGAAACAGCTCGGTGGCCCCAAACGGCATGCTCCCCGGGCTCATCCCACCAACATCCGCATGGTGTGCGCGCACGGCGGCATAGCCGATAATCCGCGACGCATCGTGCGCATCCGCAATCGCTTCAACCATGGTGAGGTCGGGCAAGTGCGAGCCCCCATGCGAGGGATCATTCAGCAGGAAGACGTCGCCCGGTGCCGCACCACAGGCACGCACCGCCGCGACCGACTCCGGCATGGCACCAAGGTGAACGGGAATGTGCGCCGCCTGCGCCACCATCCGGCCAGCCGCGTCAAACAGCGCGCAGCTGGCATCGCGGCGCTCCCGAATGTTCGGCGAAATACTGCTGCGCTCCAACAGCCCACCCATCTCCTCGGCAAGCATGGCAACACCTTGCGAGAACACCGTGAGCTCAAGCGCATCAAAGCGCGTCCGTGAGGCCGTCATGAAGCCGATGCCTCGGGGGGCGGGAAGCCGGCCTGCATAATGGCATATGCACACCGCACCCTCCACGCCTCTTGCAAGTCCTCCATCCTCGCCCCTTTGCCACGATTCGGCGCCATGGACAACAACCCTTGGGCCGACGGATGCGGTAACGCCCGACGGGCAATCCCGGGCATGGGGGTGCGCGCGAACACGGTATCGAGTGTGCGGGTGGCGACACGCCCAAGCGTGACAATGCCCTTCAGCTCACGTGCCCGTAACTGGGTGATGTCGCGCGTGAGTCGTGTGAGGTTCGCGCTCCCCTCGAGTTCCGGCCGCACCGGTGCGCGAAACGTCGCGCCGTCGTCCGTTGGGCACCGGTCAAAAGCATTGCCCAACGCCACGCCGTGCGCCAACGGCATGACGCCATGCGCCGCACACCACGAGCCATCCCACTCCATATCAACGAGCGCCGGTGGCCATGCCATCGCGCCCAGACGCACGAGCACATCGTAGAGCACCTTCCCGGCGGTATCCCCGAGAAACGGCACGCCACTCTTGTCGGCACCACGCGGGCCCGGCGCTTCACCCAACAGCAGCACATGTACCGGGCCGCTGCGTGGCGTCAGCATCGGCACCGGCGTCCCGAGAATCCGTCCGATATGCGTGGTCTTTGGCACCGTCATGCCTGCCGCTCCAACATCCAGCCCCCGATATCCAAAGTGCGAGCGCTCCACCCATCGGCAACATGCATGGTGGCATCGGGCAACCGCACCACGGCGGGTCCCTGCAACACACGCGACATGGCACGCCCATCATCCACGTCGTGGGGCACGTCCCCGGCGCGCACCGGTCGGCGGAAGTGTACCGGCCATGGTGCACTACTCAGCGTGGTGCGTGCGCTGATGCACTCCACCGGGCGGTTGAGCACAAAGCCAGCCCGCTGGTGGTGGCGTGCGACAAAGCGTTCCTCCACGTCCTCCGCGCTATCACCCGGGCGCACGGGAACATCGAGCTCGTATCCCTGGCCCTCATAGCGCGCCCGCATCCACCACCGGGGCTGCACGTCGGCGCCGTCATCGGGGTCACCGCGCAGCGCAGACGCCTGCGCTTCCAACAGCTGTGCGAGCGCGTCACGTGACAGGGTATCGGCCCGCTGCATCACGCTCACCAGCGACTCGCGGCGCTCAGGGGCCAAGGCAAGGCCCACGGCACTGAGTACGCCCGCGTGCGGTGGTACCACAATGCGCGTCATCCCAAGCCGTTCCGCTAAACCGCATGCATGCAACGGCCCACCGCCCCCGAAGGCCACGAGCGGCACGTCACGCGGATCGATGCCGCGCTCCACGGAGACCCGGCGCAGCGCCCGCGCCATGGTAGCATCAGCGGTGGCAATAATCGCCTCGGCGGCCCGCTCCAGCGAGACCCCCAACGGTGCCGCGATCGTATCAACAGCCGCTTGCGCGCGCTCAAGGCTGATGTGGACCCCACCACTCCACGCACCGGCCGCAATCGTGCCGCGCACGACATGCGCATCGGTAACGGTGGGGCGCGTACCGCCGCGCCCATACGCGGCAGGTCCCGGTGACGCCCCGGCACTCATGGGACCCGTGCGGAGCGCGCCGCCGTTATCGAGCCACGCGATACTGCCACCGCCGGCCGCCACCGCCTCCACCAGCACACGCGGCAGCGCGATCGGCACCCCGGCCACACTGCCACCACGCTCCACCAATGGCTCGCCGTCATCGATCAATCCGACGTCGGCGCTGGTACCTCCGATATCGATGGTGAGCGCGCGCAACTCTCCAAGCGCGCGGACAATCGCGGCCGCACCCGTCACGCCACCCGCCGGCCCCGACAGCGCGAGTGCCGCGGCATGTGACGCGGCCTCTTTCGACGAGAGCGTCCCACCCGCCGACGTCATTACCCGGGGGGACGGATAGCCGTACACCGCAAGCCGTTCGGAGAGGGTAAAGATGTAGCGATGCACCGCAGGTCTCGCATATGCCTCGGCAACCGTCGTCGCCATGCGCTCATACTCGCGGATTTCCGGCAGGGTGTCATGCGAACAGACCACATCAACCTCGACACCAGCCTGATGAAACGCCGCGCGAAGCGCGTCGCGCAGCATCCGCTCGTGCGACGGATCGCCGTAAGCGTGCAGCAGCGTAATCGCCACGATGTCGGGCCGCTGCGCCATCACCATCGCAACCACCTGCTGCAGCGTCTCCCCGGTGAGCGGGATGGCGACTCCCTCGGGCGTTATCCGCTCGCGCACCGGGATCACCTGCGCCGGCTCGACCAGCGGTCGTGGGTGATGCGTGGCCAAGTCGTACAGTGCGGCCCGCTCCTGCCGACGCAACTCCAACAGATCCGTAAAGCCCTCGGTGGCACACGCCACAACCCGGGCTCCTGCCCGCTCAAGCAGGAGATTCGTGACCACGGTG
>CANHTA010000256.1 GCA_947463135.1 Gemmatimonadota bacterium | reverse complement strand
CGGTGACGTCGTCGCCGCACACGGGATTCCTGCGCGCGGCAACCCCTGTGGCCGACTCGATGACCCGCCGGTTGTGCGGCGCGCGATGGTGCGCCAGCAGCGCATCCTGATACATGGCCGCAATGCTCGCCGTCAACGGCGCGACGCTGGTCACTCCACCGTCGCGAACAGCTGCTGCGCCGCCGCCAGCGCGCCCACGAGGGCGTCAACATCGCTGCCGTCACTGTACACGTAGAAGCTGGCCCGTGCCGTGGCGCTCACGCCCAGCCGGCGCATCAGCGGCTGCGCGCAGTGGTGACCGGCGCGCACACAGACGCCATGCTCATCGAGAATGGTGGCCAGGTCGTGCGGATGCACATCGGCCAGCGAAAAGCTGAGCACGCCGCTGCGTTCGGCCGGGGGCGGTCCATACACGGTCACCCCCGGCAGGGCCCGCACGCGGGCCTCAGCGGCCTCCAGGAGGGCGATCTCGTGCGCGCGCACGTTGGCCATGCCCAGGCCGTTCAGATAGCGCACAGCGGCCGCCAGGGCCACGGCGTCGGCCGCGTTGGGGGTGCCCGCCTCAAACTTGTGCGGCAGCACGTTCCAGGTGCTGTCGGTGTCGCGCACCCATTCGATCATGTCGCCGCCAAACTGATAGGGCGGCATGGCCTCCAACAGCGCGCGCCGCCCCACCAGGACGCCAATCCCCATTGGCCCCAGCAGCTTGTGCCCGCTGAAGGCGTAAAAGTCGATGTCCAGCGCATCGAAATTCACCGGCAGGTGCGGCACCGCCTGCGCGCCGTCCACCACGATCACGGCGGCCGAGCGCGAGCGCACAATGCGCACCACCTCTTGCAGCGGCGTGATGGAACCCACGGCGTTCGACACATGGGTGATGGCTACCAGCTTGGTGCGCGCGCCCACGACGTCGCGCAGCATATCGAGATCAATGGTTTGCGTGGGCGTGAGCTCCACGATGCGCAACGTGGCGCCGGTGCGCATCGCCAGCTGTTGCCAGGGGACGAAGTTGGCGTGGTGCTCGAGCGCCGACACCACGATCTCGTCGCCGGGTCCCACGTGTGCGTCGCCCCAGCTCGACGCCACGAGGTTCATGGATTCCGTGGTGCCACGCGTGAAGATCAGACAGTCGGCGTCGGCGACGCCCACAAACCGCGCGATCGTGGCGCGGGCATCGTGATAGGCATCGGTGGCCCGCGCCGACAGCGCATACGCGCCGCGGTGCGGATTGGCGTTGGCCGTTTCGTAGAAGTGGCGCAGCGCATCGAGCACGGCGGCCGGCTTCTGTGACGTGGCCGCCGAGTCGAGATAGTGCAGCGCCGAGTTGGCGGCAAGCAACGGAAAATCGGCGCGGGGCGCCAGGGACGTGAGCGACATAGGACCTCTCGAAAAGCGAACGGGCCGCCACGCAGCGGCGTACGACGTACGACGTGCTACGTACGGCGCGGCCCGACCAACACCTCGCCATCGGCAATCTGGACGGGATACGTTCCCAGATCATCGGTGGATGGACCCGACAGCACGGCGCCGGTACGCACATCAAATCGTGCCCCATGCCACGGACACTCCAGCACGCACGGCTCCACCAGATCGCCGCCGGAAATCGCGAAGTCGCGATGCGGACACCGGTCGTCCACGGCGTGCACCGCGTTGCCCTCGCGCACCAGGCACAC
The DNA here is from genome assembly GCA_947463135.1 of Gemmatimonadota bacterium. GTDB lineage: Bacteria > Gemmatimonadota > Gemmatimonadetes > Gemmatimonadales > Gemmatimonadaceae > Gemmatimonas. The sequence goes on along the minus strand of CANHTA010000256.1, from coordinate 2,023 downwards.
CCGACGGCCGTCGGGCAACACCACGCCCAGCGGCAGTCCTGCCTCGATCTCGCGCAGCGCCGCCGCTCGCACGAACCCGGGTTCGTGGCTCACGCTTCCGTGGCTCATGCTTCTGTGCTCACCGACGGCACGGCATCAATCGGACCGTCGTCGAGGGCGGCCTTGAGCGTATGCCACGCCAGCGACGCGCACTTCACGCGCACCGGAAAGCGCGACACCCCTGAGAACACCACGAGCTGGCCCAGCTCCTTGCCACCGTCGGCATCCTGCCCCAACACGAGGGCATGAAAACGCTGGAACAGCCGCTCCGCTTCCTCGCGCGACTTCCCCTTCACCGCCGCCGTCATGAGTGACGCCGACGCCTTGGAGATGGCGCAGCCGTGCCCCGTGAACTTCACGTCGGTGATGACGTCGTCGGCCACGTGCAGCGCCACATGGACCTCATCACCGCACAGCGGATTTTTGCCGTCCGCCGCGCGGTTGGCGCCGTCGAGTGGCCCGAAGTTCCGCGGCTTCCGGTTGTGGTCGAGAATGACCGACTGATAGAGCTCTTGTAAGTCTGACAACGGAGGAGGGAGTAGGGAGTAGGGAGTCTGGGGCATGCGCATGGAGTACGCCGTACTCCCCACGCCTTACCCCCTACTTCGCAGTTATCTAATGGTTCGTATCACCCGTAAACCGCACCATCGTCAACTGCTCCAGCGCTTCCTTCACCGCCTCGTTCTCGATCGTCTCGAGCACATCGGCCGCAAAGGCATACATGAGCAGCTGTCGCGCCAGCAGCGCACCAACGCCACGGCTCTTGAGATAAAACAGCGACGTCTCGTCAATGCGGCCCACCGTGGCCCCGTGCGTACACTTCACGTCGTCGGCAAAAATCTCGAGCTGCGGCTTGGTATCAATCTGCGCGTCCTTCGAGAGCAGCAGCGTGTTGTTGGTCTGCTTGCCGTCGGTTTTCTGCGCTTCGGGGTGCACGTACACCTTGCCGTTGAACACGCCATGCGACGCGTCGTCCAGCAAGCCCTTGTAGGCCTCGCGGCTGAAGCAGTTGGGGGCCACATGTTCCACACGCGTTTGGTGGTCACCATGCTGTGCGCCGCCCAGCATGTACAAGCCGTTCAGCGTGGTGCCGCACCCTTCACCGCCCAGCACCGTGAACACGTTGCTGCGCGACAGCGCCGCCCCGGTGTGGAAGGTGAACGCCATGAAGTGGCTGTCGCGCCCCTGACGCGCTTCCACGGTTCCTACATGGTAGGCCGTGGGCGACTCCCGCTGAATGCGCAGCAGCTGCAGCGTGGCGCCGTCGCTCACCGAGACCTCGACCACGGCGTTGGTGAAGTACGACACATCAGCGAGCGACACATAGCTCTCAATCACCGAGGCCTTGGCGTGCCGGTCGGCAATGAGGATATGACGCGGATGACTCATGACGCCGGCGCCATTGGCGTCGGTCACGTGCAGGATGTGCACCGGCACGTCGATCACCATTTCCCGGGCCACATGAATGAGCACCCCCTCGCCGGCGAACGCCGCGTTGAGGGCCGTGAAGCCGTCGCGGTCGGCCGGAGCCGCCACGCCCAGGTGACCCGCCAGCAACGCCGGTTCCTGTTCGGCCGCGGCGGCGAGCGTCATCACGCGCACCCCCTCGGGGAGCGCGCCAAGCTGCGACAGCGCCGGCGCATACCGGCCGTTCAGGAACACCACCAATGGCCACGTGCCGCCGAAGGTGTAGGGCTCGAGTGCGGCGGCGTCGAGCGTATCCACCTCGCGCTCAATGGCTGCCGCGAACGGCGTGGTGGCGATGGCCGACACATTGGTGTACTTCCAGTCTTCACTGCGCGTGGTTGGAAAGCCCAGACGCGCAAACGCCTCCGCGCCGGCGGCGCGCAACGCGGTAAGCGGGGCTGCCGCGCCCGCCGACGCGGCGAAGGCGCTCGCCTGTACCTGGAAGTCCACCGTGGTGCCCGCCGGGGTGTTCACCGACGCGCTCACGCGGCCTCCAGCACCCAGTCGTATCCGCGGG
>CANHTA010000255.1 GCA_947463135.1 Gemmatimonadota bacterium | reverse complement strand
TTGCATGGCGCGATCCTGCTGCGCTTCGCTGGCCAGATCTTCGTAGGCCTGCAAACGGGCCTTGTTCTTGGCCTGACGCGCGCGGGGCGACATGCGCACCCACTCGAGTTCGCGCTGCAAGGTTTTCTGACGCGTGCTCGCCTGCTTCTCTTCGAGCGCCATGCGGGCCTGCTTCTGCTCCAGCCAGCCCGAGTAGTTGCCCTCGTACGGCACGCCTTTGCCGCGATCGAGCTCGAGAATCCACTTCGCCACGTTGTCGAGGAAGTAGCGATCGTGGGTGATGGCCACCACGGTGCCCGTGTAGCGCTCAAGGTGATGCTCCAGCCACGCCACGCTTTCGGCGTCGAGGTGGTTGGTGGGCTCGTCCAGCAGCAGCATGTCGGGCTCTTCCAGCAAAATCTTGCACAGCGCCACGCGACGCTTTTCACCACCCGACAGCTTCGTGACATCGGCATCGCCCGGCGGAAGGCGCAGCGCATCCATGGCCACTTCGATTTTGTTATCGAGATTCCACAGATCGTGCTGATCGATGTATTCCTGCAGCTTCCCCTGCCGGTCAATCAACGCATCGAAGTCCGCATCGGGCTCGGCAAACTTGAGCGAGATCTCGTTGAACTCGTTCAACGCATCGCGCTGCGCCTTGAGCGCGAGTTCCACGTTGCCACGCACGTCAAGCGTGGGATCGAGCTCCGGCTCCTGCGCCAGGTAGCCGATGCGCGTGCCCTTGTGGGCCCACGCCTCGCCCTGAAACTCGGTATCGACACCCGCCATAATGCGCAGCAGCGACGACTTACCGGCGCCGTTCGGACCAAGCACGCCGATCTTCGCACCGGGATAGAACGACAACCAAATGTCATCGAGGATGATGCGCGACGGTGGAACCACCTTGCGCAGGGCCTTCATCACGTAAATGAACTGCGGAGCCATATGTTGTGCCGAATCCGGGACCAGAGAAATATCAGGACGAAACCACCGCGTAGCGGAAACTAGCTAAATCGCCTCGGGTTCCAGAGTGCGCTCCGCCACCTTCCCGTTGACCAGGCTCACGTAATAGCACTTCGCCGCCGCGCGGGTGTGGACCACACGTTTCACCGCCGTCTCCTCAAAGTAGATCCCGGCGTCGTTGTCGCACGCATACCCCGGCTTCATCGCTCCTGAACCGATCAGCTGTTGGTACAAGGGACGACGCCCCGGCTCGGCGTCGTAATGCGGCGAATGACTGCCCGGCAGAAAACCCAGACATTGCACCGTGGACAATGCCTTCGGACGCGAGTCAGTGGTCCCTTCTTCAAACCAGCACAGCGAGCCCGCACTCGCGCCGCCAAGCACGATGCCACGATCCCACGCCTGCCGCAGCAGGACGTCAATGCCCTGTGCCTTCCAGATCGCCTGCTGGTTGAGCGTATTCCCGCCCGACGCCACAATGCCATCCATCGACAGCAATACTTCATCCCAACCCAGCGACTGCGCCGTGCTCGCGATAAACATGTTTTGCACATGGGGCTCCACGTTCAGCGGCGCACAGGCCTTGTACCAGTTCAACGCCGAGGTGTCGCGATCGGCCGACGCCGTAGGCAGGTACAACAGCCGCGGACGGGGCTTGCCGGTGAGTTCGGCCATGTAGCGAATAAACGCGGTGCCAAAACCGCCGCCGGCAATCAGGATCTTTCGCGTGGCGCGCTCGGTGCGCATCGGCGCCGTCGGCATCCCGTCCACCCACTCCCGCGCGGTTGGCTCCAGCAGTCCGCTGCCGTTACCCGCCCCGTACGGCGCCGCACCACCGATCGGCCCCGCCAACGCCCCCGCCGTGCCCAATGCCGATGTCACCAGAAACTCCCGTCGTATCATGGTCTGCTCCGTAAGGGGGAAACACGTGGGGGGAACGCTACTTCCGTAACTGCACCGGGCTCATCGTGCGCGTCGGTGAGACATAGGCGCTGATGATACTCTCGTGGCCGTCGGCGCCAATGGCTGCCACGCCGAACACATAATCATCGATCGAGACATTCGGCAGGAGCAGCGTGGTCACGTTGCCCACCACCTGCGACTTCTGCCAGTCGTTCGACCACGCATCGCGCCAGTACACGCGGTACGCTACCGCCCCCGCCGACGGTTGCCACTGCAAGCTGGCGTCGTACCCCGACGCGCCGCGGCCAAGCGTCGGCGATCCGCCGCTGGTGGTCACGCGCGGGGCCGGGGGCGCCAGCGCCACCGAGGCCGCCGCGGCCGCGTTCACCCGCGTGTTCTGCGCGAGGTAGCGGAAATCCATCCCCTCGAGCTTGTCGTCCGGCGAGTGCTGTCGCTCGTAATTCTCGTTCGCCTCGCGGAACACGATTGCCGGAAAATCGTTGGCCGTAAACGACGAGTGATCGCTGCCGCGACCGAAGCGGTCTTCCCGCGCCATCAAGCGAATCGTGTGCGACGGCACATAGGTGCCGGCCACGCGCTGGACGTAGCGCGCCAGCGAGCGGTTGGGCGAGTCCTCGGGACCCAGCGAGTAGATCTTCACGCTCTCGCCGTCGATAATGCCGTTGCCACCCAGACTGCTGCCCACGATGTCGTTGTTGAAGTTCGCCTCCACCACGCCCTTCGCCGTGCGCAGCGCCGTGGCATGCGCCATCGAGCCAATCAACCCCTGCTCTTCACCCGCCCACGTCACGAACACCAGCGTCGCATCAAACACGATCCCACTCTCGGCGAACACCCGCGCCAGCTCCATCGTGAGCGCCGCGCCACTGCCGTCGTCGTTCGCCCCCGGCGCATCGGCGTTGTGGTCGATGGTGGGACGCACCAACGGTGCGCTCGGCGCCGCAGGGGCCGCACCGGCGGCGGTCGCCGTGGCATCGGCACCAACCGGACGACGTGAGTTCACCGTGTCGTAGTGACCGGTGATGTACACCCGACGCGCGCTCTTGCCGGGCAGCACCGCCACCACATTCACCAACTCCACCTCGCGCGAAATGCGCCCCTGCTGCGCCAACATGTGCCGGTCGTACGACACCTGCAGCCGCGGACTCATCCGCGTGAACTCGTTGTAAATCCAGCGCCGGGCCGCGCCAATACCCCGCGTGGTGGACACGGTGTCGGAGAGCGTGGAGCGCGTACCAAAGCCGGCCAGCGTGGTCGCCGTGGCCTGCAGACGCGCCTGCGACACCGACGCCACCAGCTGCGCGATGCGCGGATCGGCATCGGGACGAATGGTGGTGCCCTGCGCCCCCAGCGCAACCGGGAACGGGAGCGTAGCCGTGGTGGCGACGGACAGCAGAACGGGGAGCAGAAGCCGGCGAGTCAGGCGCATTGGATCCGGTGCGACGGGAGGGGACGTTGGAGTAGGGGGGGCGGTGTGTGTGTGTGTCGACAACGCAACACGGGTACAGTATGCTGCCGGCACCTCGTTCAGGCACGCTTTCGCTGCGAACCCCGCAACGCCATCGATAATCTGCCGGTGGAGCCGCCAGTCGTTGCTCTGGGCCCACGGCCGATGGCCCATGGCCCATGGCCCATGGCCCACGGCGCACAGCCCATAGCACCCCACCTTCAGGACGGAGGGAACGCCCCCAGCCCTTTAGCCGTATCTTCCGTGAGATGCCTGCCCTCCTCCAAATCGCCGACGTCGCGGCCACCCTGTCCAGCAGCCCCGCCGCCGCCATCCCGCTCCTCTTCGGGGCCGGCGTGCTCACGTCGCTCACGCCATGCGTGTACCCGATGATCCCGATCACGGCGGCGATCGTTGGCGGCCAGTCATCATCGGAGCAGT
>CANHTA010000254.1 GCA_947463135.1 Gemmatimonadota bacterium | reverse complement strand
GGTGCCCGCGGCCAGCACGCTGATGTGCCACGCGCGCGCCGCGTGCGCCGCTGCCGCCTGCTCCAGCGTGAGCGCGGCCGACAGGGCCAGCACCTGCATGCGCCCGCCGCGCAGTGGCTCATCCGACCAAGGAGCTTCCCCTAACGCCTCGTCTTCGCACGACAGCGCACGATCGGCGGTTTCACGGAGGTTCACCACCGGCTCGCCGCCACACACCAGCAGCGTGTCGCCGGGCACGTCGGTGGCGGCGTGCAGCGCCATCCGTGCGAGCTGATCACCAAGCTGCGTGGCGTCCCCCTCCAGTGGCAGTGGCAGGACCACTACCTGCGCCAGGCCACGCGCGTGGGCTTCGTGCGCCATGGCCTGTACGGCGTCGGCGTTGCCGGCCACCAGTGTGTAGTCCACCCGTGAAAACGCGGCGTGGTCGCTCGCTGGCACGGCTGGTGGATGGCCGTCGCCTTCAAGCCCCAGCACCGTGCCCATCACCCGCTCCACGCGCGACCGCATCCCGTGGGCATCGAGCAGCGCGAGGAAGGTGGCGTCATCGAGCGGATCGGGCGTGCACGGTCCGGAGCCGATCACGGCCGGCTCGTCGCCGATGACATCGGAGACGGCAAAGACCGGTACATACGCGGCGCCGTGCTGCACGAGACGCACGGCCAAGCGTCCGGCGCCCCACCGCAGCACGCGGCGCCGGATGGCATTCATTTCGTGAATGGCGAGCCCCGACGCCAACAGGGTTTCCGCGAGATGGGCCAGGTGCGCCTGTGCCCGATCGGCATCACCCACGGCCTGCGACAACGCGGCGATCGGCGCCGCACACAACGCGGTGGTGCCACCGGAGAGCAGCACGAGCACGATGCTGCCGTCACTCACGCGATGCGCCAGCTCGTCGAGCGCATCGGCGGCATCGAGCGACGCCGGGCCCGGCACCGGATGGTCACCGATCATGACGGGGATGTGCGACGGCAGATCCCGGCCGATCTCACCCTGCTTGGGCTCGTGCGCGGCCACCACCAGCCCGCCCTGTACCGTGCGCTGCAGCTGCGCGAGGGCGTCGAGCGCCCCCGCCATCATGGCGGGGGCGGCCTTGCCAAGGGCAATGACGTAAACCGGCGCGTCGGCCGGCAGCGCCGGGCGCGCCGTGAACCACGCGTGTACGGCGTCGCGCGTGCGCGGAAACGGCGCCGCGCCCTGCACCGCGGCATGATACAGTGCCGAGAGCAGGGCGCGGGGTTGAGGCGAGTGGTTCACCGGCGAAACAGGTGGCGCGATGGACTTAGTGCGAGCCGGCCTGTGCGATCGCGTTGCCGAGGTCGGTGTAGGCGTCGGCCGACATCTGATTAAACGGCGATGCGACGTAGCTGATCTTGCCCTTCGGATCGATGACGTACAGGAATCGCTTGTGGTAGCCGGCCCCTGCGTTCGCACCGTAGGCCACGCCCACCTTGCGGTCGGTGTCGGCGGCGAAGTGGAACTGGAACTTGGCGTCCTTGGCCCACGAGATCAGCGCCGTGTCCGTATCAATGCTGACGCCCACGAGGGTCACCTTCTTGCCGCCCTGGAACGTCTGCGCGTACTTGTCGCGATACGATTCCATCTGCACCGTGCAGCCGCTGGTGCGCGCCTTCGGGAAGAACGCCAGCACCACGGTTTCGCCCTTGTGCTCGGAGAGCTTGAACGGCTTGGCGGCCACACCGGCCTGCGTCACGACGGTCACGGTGAAATCGGGCGCCATCTCGCCCACCTTCAGAGGCGTGGGCGCAGCGGCCTGCGCACCCGTGATGGACGGCGCGATAGCGGCAACAGCAAGCACCGCAACGAACCGCGCGGCACGCGAGCGAATGGACATCGGGAACTCCGGAAGGATAAAGGTCGGTGGGCGGGCAGGGTGTCACCGAGGGATGACAGCGACCTGGCCCCGTGTGAGGACAACGTACTACCCCGGGCAACGGTTTCCGAGCCGTGTCCAGAGGGAAGTCGCCATAGATCGCGGGTGTGCCCGGCGCTGGCACGATCCCTGCCACTCCGTCGTGGTGCGGAAACGCCTACCTGGGAGGGGGCTGTTCGTGCAGGGAGAGGTGCAGGACGTGCTTCGTGGAGGGGCGCGCACACCCCGTTACCGGGATTCCGGTGGCGGGGTGTTCTGCATACGCAGGCTACCCGATTACGGAGAGCGCACGCGTGCGCATGGTTACCGTTACATCACGGGACGCTGCCTGATGTAGTTCGCCATCCGTTTCAAAGCGCGGTGGCGCCTCGAAATGCAACTGGAAGCGGTGGTCGCGGTGGCAGGAGACATGCCGTGACGTCAGGTGCGCGCCGCGCAGAGCCCTCGCGAACAGCGGGAGGCGCGCCAGCGGCGCGACGTGGTGAATGGCGATGCAATCCAGCGCCCCGTCGGACAGATGCGCGTGGGGCGCAATACGAAAGGCGCCGCCAAAGTACTGCCCGTTCGCAAACACCAGCATCAACCGGTGCGCGGGCTCGGCACCGCCAACGCCCACGCACACGCCGCGGTATCCGAACAGCGCGCGAAGCGCGGTGCTCACATACGCGGCGGTGCCACGAAGCAGCCCCGGCGACTGCATCCGCTCAAGCACCGCCACGTCGAATCCAAAGCCTGCGGCATTCACGAACGGCACGTCATTCACGAAGCCGACGTCCACGTCATGGGTGCGTCCAGCCGCCACGTGCCTCGCCATACGGTCCACCTGATGCACCGGCACCGTCAGCGATTTGGCAAAATCATTTCCTGTTCCCGCAGCAAATACCGCCAGTGGCACGCGCGCGCCCCCCTGCGCTTCGCCCTCCAGCAACCCCCGTGCGGCGTGACTGATGGCGCCGTCCCCGCCCACCACGGCCAGCGCACGGGCACCCGCCGCGCTGGCCGCCGCCGCAACGCGTGTTTCATCACCGCGTTCCCGCGTTGCGTGCAACTCCACCGTGAGCCCGAGCGCGCGGAGCGCCCGCTCGACCCGCGCCGCGACCTGTACGGCGCGGCCCCGCCCCGCCGCGGGGTTGACCAACACAACAACGGGTGCGCTCACGGGTGAACGGCTTCGCCCACGTGCCTGACTTACTTCCCCACCAGACTGCGCAGGACGTAGGGCAAAATGCCGCCGTGCTTGTAGTACTGCATTTCTTCCGGCGTGTCGATACGGCAGCGGGCGCTGAACGTCTTCACGGAGCCATCGGCCGCCGTGGCCTTCACCGTGAGCGTGGCACGCGGCGTCAGCGTGTCGTCGAGTCCCTCGATGTCGTAGTGCTCAAAACCCGTGAGCCCCAGCGATTGACGCGTTTCGCCGTTCACAAACTCCAGCGGCAACACGCCCATCCCCACCAGGTTGCTGCGGTGAATGCGCTCGAAACTTTCCGCAATCACCGACCGCACGCCCAGCAGCATGGTCCCCTTGGCCGCCCAGTCGCGCGACGACCCCGTGCCGTACTCCTTGCCGGCAATAACGATCTGCGCCACGCCCGCGTTCAAGCGCGCCATGGCCACATCGTACAATGCTTCCGGTTCGGCACCCGGCGCGGTGGCGGTCCACCATCCTTCCTTGCCACCGGTGAGCTCGTTCTTCAAGCGGATGTTGGCGAACGTGCCGCGCATCATCACCTGGTGATTGCCGCGCCGCGCGCCGTATGAGTTGAAGTCCTTCTTCTCCACGCCAAGCGAGAGCAGATACTTGCCGGCCGGGCTCGCGGCGGCAATCGAACCGGCCGGCGAGATGTGGTCGGTGGTGATGGAGTCGCCGAACATGCCAAGGACCCGGGCGCCGGTAATGGGGCGAATCCCCGGCGG
>CANHTA010000253.1 GCA_947463135.1 Gemmatimonadota bacterium | reverse complement strand
TGATGCCGGCACCGAATCCCACCGTGGAGTAGTTGCTCTGGATGAGGGAAATCATATTCCCCTCCGCATCCACCGCACTCAAATACGTCGTGCCGTTGTCGGTGCCGCTTGGCGTGCCGGCAGCAAGATCGCAGGTGGCTTTGGTTGCCTTCACCAGCGTCGCGCGTTCGGCAGCATAGGCCTTCGAGCGCATCGCCTCAACCGGGATCTTCACAAAGCGCGGATCGCCGTCGTACCGCTGCATATCGGCATACGCCAGCTTCTTCGCTTCGATCATGTGGTGCAGCGCCGGCACGGAGTTGTGCCCCATGGACGCGAGCGGGAACGTCTCCATGATGTTCAGCATCTCCAGTGCCGCGATGCCCTGCCCGTTGGGCGGCAACTCGTACACCGTCCATCCGCGATACGTGGTCGAGATGGGCTCCACCCATTCGCTGTCAAACTCGGCCAGGTCGGCGGCAGTCATCGTGCCGCCGTGCGTCTTGCTGCTGGCCAGCAGCTTGGCGGCCACGGGGCCCTTGTAAAAGGCGGCGGCACCACCGGCGGCAATCTGCCGATAGCTCTGCGCCAGCTCGGGATTTCGGAACAGCTCACCGGCCTGCGGGAGACGGCCGCCAGGCAAAAACGTCTTCGTGGTGGCGGCATCTTCGCGCAACACCTTTTCGCTGTCCTTCCAGTACACGCTCACCACTTCGCCCACCGGGAATCCCGCCTCGGCGTAAGCGATGGAGGGCGCCAGCACGTCGGCAAAGCGCTTGCGGCCAAAGCGCGTGAGCAACTTCTCCCAGCCGTTCACCGCACCGGGTACGGTTGCCGCATCAATGCCGCGCCCGGGCATCGTAGTCCGGCCCTTGGCGCGCAGGTGCGCAACCGTGAGCCCCTTGGGCGCCCAGCCCGAGGCGTTCAGTCCGTAGAGCTTGCCCGTCTTCGCTTCATACACGATCGCGAACAGGTCACCGCCAATGCCATCGTTCATTGGCGCCACGAGACCCATCATGGCGTTCATGGCGACGGCGGCATCGATGGCGTTGCCACCGCGCTCGAGAATGGAGGCGCCAACCTGCGAGGCCAGCACACTTTCGCTGGCCACCACGCCCTGTTTCGACAACACCATGGAGCGCGACTGCGAGCGATCCTGAGCCCCACCGCGCTGCGGTGCCAGCACCGGTGAGAGCAATGCGGCGAGAGCGGCGACACGGCGTGTCGAACGAGCGATCATCCTGCAACTCCGAAGCGGGAGGACGAGGGAGAACCGGCGGCGATGGTAAATATGCGGCAACGGGGCAGCGGTGGATCTACCACGACCGCATGGATTTGATGACACCGTGCTTGCCGGACGCTGGTACCCTACCAACACCGCCACCGCCCCGTTGGCTGGTTTCCTTGTTAGCTGGGTATATTGCCATGATGAAAGCCACGATCGAGTTCGACGACGCCCTGTACCGGCGGCTGAAGGTGGAGGCCGCGTGGCGACCGGCGTGGTTCGGGTCGCTCGGGACGTACGCCGCAGCCGTTGATGATCACTCCATGAACGCGGTGAAGCGTAGCATCGACGAGCGCCCGTAGCGCCTCCCTGTTCTCAGGACCCTCAGTTACTATCAACCGCATGCGCGTGAGCCGACACATCGCCGCCGTCGTTCTGTTCGGCGTGCAGCTGCTGCAGGGTATCCTGCCGGCGGCGGGCGCGTCGTGCGAACGCCCGATCGTGCAAGTGGCCGTGTCCGGAGCAGAAGGTGCCGGGGCGGCGGCGGCCACGCACCACGCCGCCCCGACGCATCATCACCACGCCACGCCAAGTGCCCCCGCGTCAGCGCCTGCTCAGCAGCCGCACGAGTTGGCAGGATGCCCCATGGCCATGGCGTGTGCGGCCGTCGGCGTGGCGAGTTCGGCCGTTGTGGTGTCCACCGTGGACGTGGCCATTGATGTGCACCGCCCCGTGCGGGCCGCCGACTGGCCCGTGTCGTTCGATCTCGCCCCCGAGCCCCCGCCGCCGCGAGGCTGAGCACTCGGCTCACCGTGATGTTGCCGGCTGAGCCGACCTGAACGCTGCCGCTGCCCGTACCCGCCCCGCGCCGTGCGTTGGGGTGTGCATTGGCCCTTCGTGGCGCCCATCGCGGCGCCCAATCCTGCGCGTTGCTCGCCTCCCAACACGTATGCCTCTGTATGCAATCGCCCCGCGCTTCGGCGTGGTGGCTCGCGTTATCCTCATCGCGGTGCTCGCGGCGCCATTCGCGCCCCTCGCGGCCCAAACCGACTACTACAACACCGATGCGGGACGACCCATCCGCATTGAAGACGCCTATGCCATTGAGCGGCGCGCCGTTGAAGTGCAGCTGGCGCCGCTGCGCTTGGAGCGCGGTCGCGGCGGAAGCTACCGCTGGGGTATCGAACCGGAACTGGCCGTGGGACTGCTGCCACGCACACAGCTCGAAATCGGCTTCCCCCTGGCCCACGTGGAGGGGGGCGCCGGTCGGCGCACGACGGCCTTGGCCGGTATCGAAGCGTCGGTGCTGTATAACCTGAACCGGGAGACAAAACTTCCGGCACTGGCCGTGGTGGTGGATGTCATTGTCCCCGCCGGCGCGATGGCGCCGGATAAGGCCTATCCGTCGTTCAAAGCGATCGCCACCAAAACCTTTCCGTGGGCGCGATTCCACATGAACGGTCAGATCACGGTGGGCGACGCACCCGTCGCGGCCACCGGCCGCACCGCACCCACGGCGGAGCTATCGCGCTGGTTGGTGGGCATGGCGGTGGATCGCGCCTTGCCGCTGCGCTCGTTGTTGCTCACCGCCGAGGTGGTCACGTCGCAGCCGATTCGCGCCGCCGAAGCCACCGCGTGGGACGTGGCCGGTGGCGCCCGCTATCAACTCAGTCCACGACTCGCCGTTGATGGTGGTGGCGGTTATCGCCTGTCCGGTGACGATGCCGGGTGGTTTTTCACCGCTGGTGCCGCCGTATCGCTGGGCCTCCCCTGGTCTCCCCGCCGCTAACCACGAGTCCATCACATGCGAGTGCATTCCATGAAGACAGGTACCCGTTCGCGCGCGATACTCGCTGCGGTGTTCGGCGCGGCAATCTCACTCTCCACCGCGATCACGCCACGTGTAGCGCAGGCGCAGTGGACCACCACCTACGAGCAGTTCTACCTGCAGGCCTCACACAACTGGACATTCCGCAATCGGTATGCGTCGGCGGATCGCCTGTTCAATGCCTTCGATTACGGCCACGCCATTTTGTACGAAACGCTCTGGACCAAGCCGAATGCGCCCGCGTCGCGCCTGGAGGAGCAGGAGTTCGACTATCTCACCAAAACGGTACTGGTGAAGCCGCCCCGTGTACCGCTTGAAGAGGCGGCGATCGAGCCCATGTACGCGCAGCTCGCGCCGGAAGCGAAGATGATGTTTGACTGGGCGCATCTGTTGCACCGGCAGTTGTACGACATCCTCGCCGACGAACGACTGAGTGACACGCAGCGCGACGCCGAAGCGCAGCGGCTGCTGGCCTACTACAAAAGCCGCCCCGACCTCGCGTTCAGCTCGAAGCCCAAGACCATGGCCCTCATGCAGGAACAGTCGTACTCGCTGGCGTTCCGCAAGCGCTATCCGAAGTTCAACGGGTTGATCTGGGGCTATCACTGGCTGCAGGTTGGCCTCTACGAGCCGCTGGTGGTTGGCACCACCAGCGCCGCGAAGCAGGCGGGCGTGCGGGCCACGGTGGCGCGCTTTTTTCAGATGGTTGACGGCGCACCATCCTCGCTGCCCTACCAAATGCCCATGACGGCGGCCGTTGCACCGGCCTTTACGGCGCGCTTTCCCGAGGCGGCCAT
>CANHTA010000252.1 GCA_947463135.1 Gemmatimonadota bacterium | reverse complement strand
CGTGAGCGCACGCATCGGACGCATCACGTCAGCGCACCGTTGACACATCGAGTATGCCACTCAACGTCGTGCCGGCCACATTCACGAAGATCGTGCCGTCGGTGACCGAAAGCTCCAGCCGCATGCGCCGGTCCAACACCAGCACCAAGGCGTCCACCAACGCACGATCGAGTGCGTACAGCGCAATCTGTTCCGCGCGATGGATCTTCTCCCCCTCCCATTGCCGCCGCAGCGATGCCGGATCGCGATGGGTGTAAATCACCACCGTCGGCGCCGCCTTGCTGGCCTTATGCAAACGGGCGGCATCCGGCGCCCCGAGTTCGATCCAGCGCTGGAGACTCCCGGTAAGATCGCGCACACTCAGCGGCGGCTCATCCGGATCGGATATCCCACGGGAAAAGGCAATGCCCTCGCGATACTCCAGGCAATACGCCAACAGGCGCGCCACAAAGTACTCCGCCGACTCCGACGGATGCATCGCCATGCGGAACTCGAGCGATTCGTATACACCGCGATCCACGTTGGCGAGGGCCACCTCAAACGCGTACATCGTGGACGTCAGCGCCATGACGTGCCCCCGGCGGTCACCACGGTCTGCTCACGCGCGACAATACGTGAGCCAGCCGTGCGTGTCATCCCTGCGACCATGTACGATATCGAGATACTGCGTCTGCATCAGGGTGGTCACCGGCCCGGGCTTGCCGGCACCGATGGTGATCTTGTCGATGCTGCGCACTGGCGTGATTTCGGCGGCGGTGCCGGTAAAGAAGACTTCGTCCGCCATATACAGCATCTCGCGCGGGATATGTGCCTCACGCACCGGAATCCCCGCTTCACGCGCCAGCGTCATGATGGTATCGCGCGTAATGCCCCCCAAAATGGTGCCATCAAGCGGCGTGGTGATAATGGCGCCACCGGATACGAGAAAGACATTCTGCCCGGAGCCTTCGCTCACCATCCCGCTCGGGCTCAACGCGATCCCCTCGGCATAGCCGTTTGCCAACGCTTCCATTTTGATGAGCTGACCACTGAGGTAATTGCCGGCAATCTTGGCCATGGACGGAATCGTATTCGGCTCCACCCGGTGCCACGACGAAATGCAGGCATCAACGCCATGCTCAAGCGCACCGGCCCCCAGATAGGTCCCCCAGGGCCAGCAGGGCAGGTACACCTCGACGGGCGCACCAGTGGGCACCATCCCGGCCGATCCGTAGCCGCGCACGACCATGGGACGCAGGTAGCACGATTCCAAGCCATTGCGCGTGATCAGCTCACGCGACGCATCGATGAGCTGATCGATGGTGTACGGCACCTCCATGCGGTAGATCTTGCACGACATCATCAGTCGCGTGAGATGCTCCCGCAGTCGGAAAATGGCCGGACCCTGCGCGGTGCTGTACGCCCGGATGCCCTCAAAGGCGGATGATCCGAACTGCACGGAATGGCTCAGCACGTGAACCGTGGCGTCCGCCCACGGAATGAACGCCCCATCGCGCCAGATCCACTGGCTTTCGGCAATTTGGCTCATGTCGGATCGCTGCAGTGAAAAGGGGGAAGGCTACAGGAGGGAACGCACGGCACCGCCGTCCACTAACACGGCTTGCCCCGTCATAAACCCGGCGCGCGCGGAACTGAGGAAAGCTATCACGGCAGCCAACTCGTCGGGGCGCCCAAGCCGCCCAACCGGCGTCTCCGCCTTCCACCCGTCAAAGACCGACTCGCGACTCTGGCCCGTGCGCGTGGAAGTGGCGCTCGCCAGCGCATCGAGCCGCTCGGTGGCGGTGAAGCCGGGAAGCACGGAGTTCACCGTCACCCCGTCGCTCGCGACTTCGTCGGCCAGGGTGCGCAGATAGCCAGTGACCGCGGCGCGCAAACTGTTGCTGAGCACCAGCGATCCCTGTGGACGCTTCACGGCCAGCGAGGTAATCGCAATCACCCGCCCCCACCGACGCTCGCGCATGCCGGGGACAAACGCCCGCGTGAGTTCAACCACACTCCGCAGCAGCAGGTCGCTGGCATGGCTCCAGCTCTCCCAGCTGTGCGACATCGCCGCACCAGTTGGTGGACCGCCCGTATTGGCCACCAAAATGTCAACGCGTCCATGCGCCGCCATCGTCTGCGCAATCACCTCGCGCAGCCCTTCTTCCGTGGCCAGATCCGCCACGATGGCGGTGACCGGCGCGCCCAAGGCTTCGAGCTTCTCCCGGGCCTGCCCAATCGAGGCCGCATCACGGGAACAGATCACCAGCGCGCACCCTTCGCGCGCAAACTCTTCCGCGGCGGCAAAGGCGATCCCACGGCTTGCACCGCACACCAGGACCACTTTCCCCTGAATGCCGAGCTCCATTACCGCGCCCCGCGGAGGTAGTCGTCGGTCTTGTCAATCCAGTCCTGCCGCGGCGGATTGAAGATATCCACGTCCAGCGTGTCCTCGAGCGCCTCGGCGCGGTGGCGCACGTTACTCGGGATCACCAATACGTCGCCGGCGCCAACGTCGGTGTACGTGTCGCCCGGTGCATCGGCATGCTCGCCAAGCCAAAAGCGGAGTGTCCCGGACAGCACGTAAGTGAACTGCTCGTTGATGTGCTGATGCGCCGGGACGAGTGCCCCTTTCTTCAGATACACGTGCGCCAGCATCATCGTCTCACTGTAAATCAGCCGCCGTCCAATCAGCGGGGTCAGCGCTTCGACGGGAATGTCATCCCAGTGCTGCTTACGCACGTCAGTGATCGAGGGTTCGTGGGACATCGCGGGATCCGGGAATGGGAACGAGGGAGGCCAACCGGGGTGACGGGGAGAAGTATGCACCGCCGCGCCGCAGTCGCACAGCCAATCCCGGCACCGGGCGATATCTTCCCGATGGCCCCACCTCCACCGCCCTCCACCGCCCTCGACCGTCCTTCACGTTCTCATCGGAGCCGTATCACCGTGACTGCCCACCACGTCCCGTCCGATATCGAGATTGCCCAACAGGCACGCCTACGCCCGATTACGGCCGTCGCGGGCGATCTGGGGCTACACCCCGATGACATCGACCAGTATGGCCGCTACAAGGCCAAGTTGCCGCTGGCGCTGGCCTCGCAGCCTGCCAAGGGACGTCTGGTGCTCGTGTCGGCCATCAACCCGACTCCAGCCGGTGAAGGCAAGAGCACGGTGAGCGTGGGGTTGTCGCAGGCGCTTCGCCGCCTTGGACACAACGCGGTGCTGTGCATGCGCGAGCCCAGCTTGGGTCCGGTGTTCGGCGTGAAGGGCGGCGCAGCGGGCGGCGGCTACGCGCAGGTGCTGCCCATGGACGACATCAACCTGCACTTCACCGGCGACTTCCACGCCATTGCCAGCGCGCACAGCCTGTTGTCGGCGATGCTCGACAATCACCTGTATCACGGCAATGCGTTGGGGCTCGACACGAAGCGCATAACCTGGCCGCGTACCATCGACATGAACGACCGCGCGCTGCGTCAGGCCATCATCGGCGTGGGCGCCGGCAACGGCGTGATGCGCGAGGAGCGGTGGGTGATCATCCCCGCCAGTGAAGTCATGGCCATCGTGGCGCTCGCCTCCGATGCCGAGGATCTGGAGCGACGGCTGGGCAACATCATCGTGGGCACCACCAGCGGCAAGGAGCGCACCCCCGTTCGCGCCCGCGATCTGCAGGCCACGGGTGCGATGTCGCTGCTGCTGAAAGACGCGCTGCGCCCGAATCTGGTGCAAACGCTCGAGGGCGGCCCGGCCATTCTGCACGCCGGTCCGTTCGGCAACATCGCGCACGGCTGCAACAGCTTGGTGGCCACGCGCGCCGGTCTGGCATTGGCGGATATCGTGGTCACCGAAGCCGGCTT
>CANHTA010000251.1 GCA_947463135.1 Gemmatimonadota bacterium | reverse complement strand
CGCCGTCAGCCGTCGATCCTGTATCAGCAGCGGCAGCTCATGCGCGCCGCGCGGCAAGTTGAGCGCGTCTTCCTCCGCATCACTCACCAGCAGCATACCGGCCATGCCGCGATACGCTTGCACACCGGTGCGATGGTGCGGGTGCGCGTGATACCAATAGGTTCCTGCGCGATCGATCACCGGGAACTCGTAGTTATAGCGGCCACCCGTGGGAATCACGAGACGCGGATGCCCATCGGCCTGTTCCGGCACACGCAGACCATGCCAATGCAAAATGGTCGGCTCCGGCAAGGCGTTCTCGAGTGTGATGCGCGCGCTGTCGCCGGTTCGCACGCGAATCGTTGGCCCTACCGGTCCGTCCCCCACGCTCCATGCCTCAACCGGCACCCCTGGGGCAATCTCCACGCGTCGCACGGCCGCCCGCAGCGTGAGTCCATCGGCCGAGACATCTGGCGGTATCTGCAGCGGTGCCCGCGCGAACGGCCCACGCGGCGCGAACCGGCCACGCGTCTGCAGGTGGCGCACCGCGTCCGCGAACCGCGACGGTGACGTGAATGACGCGAGTCCCGCGGCACCGGTGAGCGTGATGAAGTGGCGTCGATCCATACGGGACATCATGGCACAAACCGGGCCCCACCGCATCGGGGAACGCAGGATGCTACGGGCGGTGATTCCCTGACACCGGTGTGTTGGCGCGCGGACGCTCTACCATGTTCACCGCCATCATCACCGCCATGATTGCCGGTAGTGGCGCCGCGGTTACCGACGTAGTGCCGCGAAATCGGCGTACTGATCGGTGGCCACGAAATCAACGCCACTGGCAATCGCCGCGCGCCATCGTAACGCCACCGCCGCACGGGAACCAAAATTGTACGACGCCGTGAAGCCGCGATCCTCCTGGGACACGAATCCGTCGAGGGTGTAGAAGCGGATCCAGAACCCCTGCGCGTGGGCCCGCTGCACGAACGCGTCCAGTCGTGCCGAGTCAGCCGGGGACCACGCTCCGGCACTCTGCTGTCCGCCGGCCTCAATCACCGTCCACGGAAAGTTCACCCACCGCACATAGTTGCCAGCGGCAACCGAGATATGCTCGGCGCTCGTCATCCGGATGGCGCGACGCGCCCGAAGCGCTTTCGTGGCTCCGGCCACCGGCACGGGGCGCATAGCACCAAACGCCAACAGCTTCGCACCAACCGGTACCTCATCATGAAAGCGGCGTTGTTGCGCCGTATCCGAGCCGGTCAGCACCAGCAACGGTCCAACCGTGAGCGGTTCGGCACGCATCGGCGTGGAGGTACGCGTTGCCGTGGTGAGCCATGATTCGTAGCGCGTCAATAACGTCCAGATCGCGTTGAGATGCGCCGGCGTATTGTCCTTGAAATCAAGATTGAGGGTGATGAGCGGCCATGTCTCACGCCGGTTCTCCGTGAGGGCACGCTCCATGAGTGGCCGGATACGTGCAAAGAAATACGCGTCCAGCGTGGGGGCCCCCTCAAGCGCGTCCTCATCGTGCGCCACCACCGGCTGCGCCGACCCGTTTGGGGCCACATACCAGTGCAGATCCTGCTCAATCGCCAGGGGCAAACCGGTGGCGAGCGCGTCGTTGAGGCGTGTGCTCCATTGACCACGCTCAGGGTAGGCGTTGTGCGCATCAAGCAGCACGCGGGCACCGGGAGCAAAGCCCAACGCTGACGGTGCCAGCAGCAGCGGAAGCGCCAGAACGACGGCGTGACGGAGCATGGAGCGTGCCATACGCGGGATCGGGTAGACGGGGAGACCGGGCGGCCGCAATTTACTCTACTCCTCCGGCCATCACACCGTGCCCCCATCTTCGCGGTTCCAACGTGCGCTGCGCGTTGCCTCAGTGACAACCGCCCTGCTGCTCATCGCGGCGCTGATCGCAGCGCCGATGGCGTGGTCACAGCGGCAGCGGTTTCTGGTGGAACCCAACGTCCCGTACGACGGACGCTTCACCTTCGTGCGACTGCGCTATACGCAGGGCTCTCGCATGGCATGGAGTGCGGACTACCCGCAAATGGAGCGCAACTTCATGACCATTTTAGGAGACCTTTCCACGCTGCGACTCCATCGCAACGCCAGCAACGTCCATGTGCTCGACGATCCGGCGCTCAATCACTATCCCATCGCCTATCTCACCGAACCCGGCTACTGGTATCCCACACAACAGGAAGCCGAGTCGCTACGCCGCTGGATTCAGAAGGGGGGCTTCCTCATTGTCGATGACTTCTACTTCGACCGGCAATGGAATGTCTTTGCAACCGCGATGCAGATGGTGCTGCCAACGGCGCGCATCATGCCCATGCACGTCTCCCATCCCATCTTCAACAGCTTTTTTCATATCACCACCCTGACCGGGATGACCCATCCCGCCACGCCATTGGCGAAGGCGCAATATCTCGGGATTTACGAGGACAACGATCCCACCAAACGGCTGCAGGTCATCATCAATTACAACAATGACATCGGCGATTACATGGAGTGGTCAGGCGACGGCTGGTACCCCGTGAACTTCTCCAACGATGCCTACAAGTTTGCCACGAATTACGTCGTGTACGGGCTCACGCATTAGCGTGTAATTCCCGGTTAGCGCGTTGAGAGCGAGCGCACCTGCCCGCGACAGCACGCGGGCATGAACTCACGCAGCAGCCGCAGCGCATGAGCCGCTTTGCCCAAGAAGTCATCGCTGGCCGGCACTTCAACGTACCCCGGATGACCGGCCCACGCTTCGGCGATCAGCGCATCAATCGCGCGCGCTTCGTCGTGCGTTTCAATCCGTAACGGATTGTCATTGTTGTAGGCACCGGCGGTGGGGGTGCGCAGATGGATCACCCCGTGATACCGTGCCAGCTCAATATCACGCGTGGTGCCCACGGCATCCCAGAGTGTGCCGCTCCCAGTCCAATACGCCGAACCGTCCAGCGTGCCGCGGTCACAGATCACCATGGCCGGATTGTCCACCATCGTGGTGGATTCCAGTTCAACTTGCACATGGTAAATGGCCCGTTGCCCAGCCCGGCGGATGTCTACGCGTCCATTCCGGGGGAAATGCCCGCCGAACACGATGCCGGCGGCCTCTGGCAGGCGCCGCACATGCGCACAAAAGAAGAGGCGAGCCAGCTCAAGCACGGCCGATTTGCCGGCGCCGGGTCCACCCGTGAGGACGACACGACGCGACTCGTGCGTGGCGGTGCACGTGCAAGGATTCATCCCGTGAAAGATAGCAGGGCGCGGGCCGATTGACTTTCTGTATTGCGAACCTAGTATCATTAAATGGCCACGCACGCTCCGCGCCCGCTCCGCCTCACCACGCTGGTCGACCAACAGCTGTGGTACATCGGCCACGACATTCGGCACGCCGATGGCAATGCGCTGGCGCGCTTCGGCTTCGAGCGGCGGCGCGGCGCCTCCGGCGGGACATCATGCTATCGGCTGCCGTCGGTGGATCCCTCACGACAGCTGCTCTGCTGGGGGTTCGGGATCTACGTGGGAGCGATCGCCGACCCCTCACCGTCCGTGCACGCGCTCGCCACCGGTTGCACGCCCGCGCACATCGCGCATGGCGTGTTCCTGTCGCGTCACGCGATCACGCCGCGTTTGGTACCGCGGCCGCTCGCCCTGCCGTTGCATCAGCCCAGTGAGCTTCCTCCGCTGCGCTCACCCGTCACGCCGCACGATTGGCAGGTTGTACAGTTGGCGCTGCAGCATGTGGCCAACGAGTTCGGGCGCTATGAACAGTGGGCACGCGACACCCTCGGCGCCGCGCATCGCACGCACGTGCTGGCGCGCGTCCCCCGTCATAAACGGCGACGGTTTGCCGCCGCCACCAATCT
>CANHTA010000250.1 GCA_947463135.1 Gemmatimonadota bacterium | reverse complement strand
GACACGCCGGGAAACTCTTTCTCGAGCTCCGCAATGGCGTCGGTCATGCGACGGGTGACCGCCACCGTATTCGAGCCGGCGTCTTTGTAGACCACCATCCCGATGGCCGACGCGCCATCGAGACGCGTGAGCGTGAGCGGATCGGCCAACCCCAGCGACACGGTACCCACATCACGTAGCGTGATGCCGGCCCCCACGCGTCCGATCGGCGTATCGAGAATCTCCGCCGGGTTCCGGAACTCGGTGAGCGCCCGCACCGAGAAGCGGAACTGTCCCTTGCGAATGGTACCGCCGGCACCCGTGGCATTTTCGGCCCGGATCGCGGCCGCCACATCTTCCGGCGTGAGATCGAGGGCGCGCAGCTTGTCGGGGTCGAGCTCCACGCGGATTTCATCGTCGGGCGCGCCCACCACCGCCACACTCGACACGCCCTCGATTTGCTCCAGCCTCCGCGCATGCACTTCGGTGGCGGTACGCGCCAGGCTTCGGAGGTCGCCACCACCGGGCGCCCGCGCGTCCTTCGCCGCTTGCGACAGGGATTGACGAATCGCCAGCACGGCAATGGGCCGTTCACCCGGATCACTGGTGAGTAGCGTGGGGCGGTCGGCCCGTTCCGGCAGCTGACTGCGCGCGGCGTCGAGCCGTTCACGCACCGACAGCACGGTGGCGCGCATGTCGGTACCCCAGGCAAAGCGCGCCGTCGTGGTGACTTCGTTGTTGCGACTTACACTCCGCAGTTCGGTGAGCCCCGGTGTGGCACCGATCGCTTCCTCAATTGGCTCGGCCACAAAGCGCGAGACTTCAGGCGCCGCGGCGCCGGTGTACACCGTGCGAATGGTGAGCACCGGCAGCGACACGTCGGGCAGCAGCGACACCGGCAACCGGCTGAGCGACACGGAGCCCAGCAGCACGACAGCCAGAATGGCGGAGAGCGTCGCCACAGGGCGACGCACCGCATAGGCGGCGAGACTCACGCGCCGCCCTCCTTATTGCCGACGATTGGACGCGCGATCGCGTGGCGCTTTCCCGCCGCGAGTCGATTCGCCCGTTTCGCGCGGCGCCGTTACCCGCACCGGTGCGTCGTGCGTCAGCGTGAGATGGCCTTCCGTGATGATCTGATCGCCCGGATTCACCGGCACCTGTCCGGTGGCGGAATCGGGCAGGAGCTCGGTATCCACGCCGTTGGTACGACCGGGAACGATGTACGTCCACTGCGCGCGGCCATCCTTCACCACGAACACCAACGGACGGCCATCGCGCTCGATCACGGACCGAGACGGGACCATGCGACGCCCCGGCAATCGGGTGGCCTCGAGTTGCACATCGGCATACATCCCTGGGCGCAGGGTGCCATCGCCCTGTACCCGCACAATGGCGCGGCCGGCGCGGGTGACGGAATCCACCAGCGGCAACAGCGCATCCACGCGACCACGCAGCACGCGACCGAGCGCGCCGGCGCTGCTGATGCTGGCTTCGCCGCCTACCCGCACCAACGGCAGGTCGTGTTCCAGCACCTGCGCCTCGATGCGCAGGTTGCGGGTGTCCACGACCGTCAGGAGTGCCTGCCCTGCACTCACCTTTTCGCCGGCCGCAATGTCGATGGCGTCAACCGTGCCATTGACCGGGCTCCGGATGGACGCCCGATCCTGCTCGTACTTGGCGCGTTCCAAGCGCAACCGCGCACCGACCAGGCCGGCTTTGTTCATCAGCGCTTTGCGCTGCTCGGGCGTGGGACCGCGACCGGTCACCACCGACTCCGGCACGAAGCTTTCAAGAAAGCGCTGCTCGGCTTCGTCGCTGCTGGCCTGCGCGTCGCGCACGGAGAGGTCAAAGGGATACTCGTCGAGACGGGCCAGCAGCTGCCCCTTGGTGACCGACTGGCCCGGTCGCACCATGAGTTGCGCCACCGTCCCCGACACTTCGGCGCGGAGCCGGACCACCGCATCGGAGCGCACCTGCCCCGTGGTGGTAACCCGCAGCACCAGGTCGCCGTCGCGTGCCTCTTCGGCCATCACCGGCAGCGCGAGGGCGGGGCGCCCCGCTTCCTCGGCCGCTTCCTCGGCGGCGGTGGAGGTGGCGCTGAGGGAGTCGGTGGCCGCGGCGGGATCGCCTTTGGCGCACGCCACGAACGCGGCGAAGAGCGGCGCCACCACCAGCAGGCCGACCTTGGAGCGAAGGGCGGGGCGACGACGGGACGGTGTCTGCATTGGGATCATTTGAGGCGAAGCCGGCGCGCGCCGGGGGAGGGCGTAACGCCAGACGATGGGACGAACGTGCTGTGGCCGTGTCGTGGATAGCTTGCCACGACGGCGTCACCTTGAACATGGAGTGCGAAACGGGATCGCGCGATGGCTAAACTACGCCACCGGGATGATTTGAACGCCGGGCTGGTCACCCGTTCCCCTCGCACGTTACTCTTTGGCCCATGATCCGCCACACCACCCGACTGCTCGTTGGTATCGGCCTGTTTCTGGGCCAACGGCTCCCTGCTGCCGTCCCACCGGCGGCGCCGACGCCGGAGACGGCGATGGACGGGCTGACCGCCCCCGCAAGCGCAGGCACCCTCATGCGTGGTGTCCATGCCTGACATCCGTACCGCGTTGCTGATGGCCGTTGGCGCACTGGGGCTGGTATTCACGGTGCGGTATGGGCGGGCCATTGTCGCCGAGTCCGGTGTGCGCCGGTGGCCATCGGTGGTACAGCTGCTGATTGGCGTTGTGGTCAACTTTTTTGACACGCTTGGGATTGGCTCGCTCGCCACCACGACCACCGCCTTCAAGGCGCTGCGTATGGTGCCGGACGAACGGTTGCCGGCCACAATGATTGTTGGCCTCACGCTGCCGGTGGCCACGCAGGCGCTGATTTTTATCACGGTGGTACAAATTGACGCCACGCTGCTGGCGTTGATGATTGCGACGGCGCTGGCGGGTGGATGGCTGGGCGCGGGGGTGGTGTCGCAACTGCCCCGCCGACCCATTCAGGTGGGCATGGGCATTGCGCTGCTCGTGGCCGCGCTCTTCATGGTGCTGAGTCAATTGGGACTGATGCCCGGCGGCGGCGCGGCGCTGTCGCTGTCAGCGGGACGCCTCTGGATTGCGCTGGCCATCAACTTCATTTTTGGCGCCCTGATCATGCTGGGCATTGGCAACTACGGCCCGACCTTCGTGCTCCTCAGTGTGTTGGGCATGGATCCGCGCGCCGCCTTTCCCATTATGATGGGCAGCGGGGCTTTCGCGGCACTGGTGGGTGCGATGCGCTTTCTCAAAGCGGGCCACGTTGCGCTGCGCCCGGCGCTGGGGCTGACGCTTGGCGGCATACCGGCGGTGCTGGTGGCGGCGCTGCTGGTGAAGTCGCTGCCGCTTGACGCGATGCGGTGGGTGGTGGTGGTGGTGGTGATCTATGCGGCGCTGGTGATGCTTACGTCGGCGGCGAGGCGCACCGCCTCGGCGCCGCCGCCTCCGGCTTCGTAGCAGGCCGCGTTCTCACGGATTGGTGTTGTTCTCGGGCGTGGGCCTGATGGTGGATGGTTTCGCCGCCTGGAGACGTACCTATCCGTGAGCGCGCTCCGCGCGATCGTTTGTGCGGATGGGGAACAACGGAAACAGACGGAAACGGATGGAAACAGACGGTTCCTGCTGGAACGGATAACAACGGATAGCAACGGAGATGAATGGATTTGCTCCGTGGCCGCGACGACGATCGTGGCGTAACTGCGCAATTGAGTTTTTGAATTGAACTGCCGGCGAGCCACCATGTTGATCGCGTCACAAGGCGGATCGGTTGTTATCTGTTTCTCTCCGTTCGTATCCGTGTCAGGCCGGAACCGTTTGTTTCCGTTTTCTATCCCTGCGCT
>CANHTA010000249.1 GCA_947463135.1 Gemmatimonadota bacterium | reverse complement strand
ATGGTGCTGGAAATGCCGTTCACCTTCGTGAGCTGATCAGCCGGGACGAACTGTGGGAGAAAGGCGCCCACCGCCGGCAGCTGAATGGCCTGCCCTACCGCCCGCACGGCTGCCGTGATCATGATGAGCGCGAGCGACTGCCCACCGGTCTGCAGCACCAACGCCAGAATGAGCGTGACCACGGCAATGCTGCCGTCGGACAGCATGAGCACGCGCTTGCGATCATGTCGGTCGGCCCATACCCCTGCAAAGGGCGACACCAGAAACGCCGGCACGAAACCCGCCAGGATGTACACCGTCATGAGCACGCCCGACTTGGTCGTAAGCGTGACGTGCCACATGAGGGCGTATTGCACCAGCGCCGTGCCAAAGAGCGACAGCGCCTGACTGGTGAGGAAGATCGCCGCTGTCCGTTTCCAAGGCATCGGCGAGATGTACGTCACAGCATGGGTCTTCGCTACTCGGCCCTACGGCACAATCGCCCGGGGCGGCAAGGTGATCACGTGCGGTGTCCCCGCCAGCAGCTGGTTGATTTTCGCGACCCGCGTGCGCACCAAGTTCTCCAATCGACGCTGCGCCACCACCGACTCGTCCCGCAGCTCTGTGCTGCGCAGCAGTTCCCCCTCACTCGGTGGGCCGAACGGCTGCGTGATCATGCGCGACACCGACTGCACCTCTTCGCGCAACCGCGGATACTGGCGATACCCGAGCCCCGCCATCGGGCGCGCCATCACACTGTCGCGGAAGTGCTTGAGATCGCCAATCGTCCCCGTGATTTCGGTGAGCACCGGCGCGTACGCCGCGGCCCCTTCACCACCGGGCAGTGCCGGCGCCGCCCGCAGCTGTCCCTGCAGGTTCGTCAGCTGCCGGGCAATGTTGTCAATCGCCTCGATCGTCTGATTCACCTCGCCGCTCACCGCGCCCATACGTTGGGCCGCCTCCGCCTGTGCCACCAGCTGGGCACTCGTCATCTCCGACCGCGGATCGTTGCGCACCTGCACGGTCTTGGTGTGCGTGGTGCCGTTCACGCGCAGCGTCACGGTGTACGTGCCCGGCAGCACGGCCGCACCACCACCGCCGCCACCACCACGACGCCCACCACCGCCGGCGGGCGGCCCCCCGGCTCCCTCACCGCGCAGATCCCACGCGATACGGTTTACACCGGCCACGTTGGACAGTCGCGGAAGTCTGCGCACCACCTTTCCGCTTGCATCGGTTATCTCAATCGCGGGTGCGGTGGCTGCCGCCGCCTTGAGATAGTACGAAATGAGCGCCCCCTCCGGCGGATTGTCCCCCGCCCAGATCTGCTGACCAAGATCGCCGTCCTTGCTCCACGTCACCCAGTTGGTAGCCAAGCGGATATCAAAGAGCGTCGCGTCGGTGCGCATGGCGGCGCCGAGCTGCTGGAGCGGTGCGAGATCGTCGAGGATGTACACACCGCGACCATGCGTGGCCACAATGAGATCGTTGTCGCGCAGGTGCACCTTGATGTCACGCACCTGCACCACCGGCAGTTCGTTGCGCAGGCTCACCCAGTGCGCGCCCTTGTCCCACGACGCCCACAGCCCCATTTCCGTGCCCAGATAGAGCAGGTTGGGGTTCTTGGGGTCTTCGCGAATCACGTGCGCCCATCCTGCATTCGCCGGCAGGTCACCACGAATACTCGTCCACGTTTTCCCGTAATCGGTGGTCATGTACGCGTACGGCGCGTAGTCATCGTCCTGGTGATGATCGGCCACCACGTACGCCGTGCCCAGGTTCGCGTGTGACGCCTCAATGGTCGGCAACCACGCAAACGGCGCGAGCCCGGGCACGTTCTTGAACACATTGCTCCAGCTCTTTCCACCGTCGCGCGTAACCTGCACGTTGCCGTCGTCGGTGCTCACCCAAATCACATTCTCGTCCAACCGCGACGGGGCAATGCTCAGCAGCGTCGTATGAAACTCGGCGGCCGTATTGTCCACCACAATCTCGCCGCCGCTGTTCTGCTGCTTGCTGGGATCGTTGGTGGTGAGGTCGGGGGAGATGACCTCCCACGACTGCCCACGGTTGCGGCTGCGGAACAATACATTGCCACCGAAGTACACCGTGCCCGGGTTCTGCGGCGAGAGCTCAATGGGGGAGTTCCAGTTGAAGCGATACTTGTGGCCCAGCATCGCGTCACCCACCGAGCCAATGCGGTTGGGATACGGGTAGATCATCTTCTGCGAGCCCGTGCGACGATCGGTCACATAAATCATGCCGCCCTGCGCATCGGAGTAGATGATCCACGGCCGTTCGAGATCGGGCACTCCCGAAAAACCGTCGCCGCCGCTCACGTTGTACCAGTCGCGCATCATCACGCCGGCCGGGCTGAGCGAATTGGAAGGGCCGCACCACGTGCCGTTGTCCTGCAGGCCGCCGCAGATGTAGTACGGCTCCTGATTGTCGTAGTGAATGTGGTAGAACTGCGTGAACGGAAAGCTCTTGATGACCTCAAAGTTCCTACCGCCGTCGTTGCTCACCTGCCAGCCGCCGTCGGAGCCCTCCAGAATGCGCCGCGGATCAACCGGGTCAATCCACATGGCCTGGTGATCGCCGTGCACACCACGACCAATGGTGGTGAAGTTGCGCCCGCCGTCGTCGGAGAAGTACAACCCGCCCGACAACGTCCACACGCGGTTGGAGTTCTTGGGGTCCACGCGAATGTCCGCGTAGTAGAACGGCCGGAAGTTGATGTTGCGGTCGTTGTTGATCATGCGCCACGACTTACCGGCGTCGTCGGTGCGCCACAGCTCCCCTTCTTCGCGTGTTTCGGTGAGCACGTACACGACGTTCGGCTCGCTGGGGCTCACGGCAATACCAATGCGGTCCATCGCCGTCTTGGGGAGCCCCAACGTGCGATCCTTGCCCGAGAGGCGCTCCCACGTGGCGCCACCGTTCACCGACTTGTACACCGCCGTATTGCCACCGCCGCTGTTCAGGTTCCACGCCTTGCGCAGGTACGTGTACATGCCGGCGTAGATGATGTTGCTGTTGTTCGCGTCGGTGGAGATGTCGGAGCAGCCGGTCTGCGCATCCACGTAGAGCACCTTCTTCCACGTGGTGCCGCCGTCGGTGGTTTTGAACACACCGCGCTCTTCGTTGGGTCCCCATTCGCGTCCAATCGCGCAGGCGTACACGATGTCGGCATTCTTTCCGTCCACAATGATGCGCGCGATCTTGTCTGATTTGGGGAGCCCAATGTGCGTCCAGTGATCGCCGCCATCCACGGACTTGTACATGCCGTCGCCCACCGACGCGTTGTTGCGCGGATTCCCTTCACCGGTGCCCACATACACCACGTTGCGGTCACTCGGGGCCACGGCAATCGCGCCAATCGAAATGGCGGTTTGCCCATCGAAGATGGGTTCGAAGGTGACGCCGCCGTTCGTGGTGCGAATCACGCCGCCGTTGGCGCCGCCCACGAAGTAGGTGTACGGATCACCGGGGATGCCGGCGATCGCCGAGATGCGCCCCACCTGATTCACCGGCCCCAGCGATCGCCAGCGCAGGGCCTTGAGTGCCACCGCCTCGGCGCTCGGCGCGGGCGTCGTGGAGGGGGCGGTATTGGCAGCGGCCACCTGCCGGGGAGAGCGGGCGGGCGGCTGAGCAGGAGCTGTCGTGGCCAGCGCGGCAGACGCGACCAGCAGCGAAACCGCAGTGCTGGAGGGGAAGAGGGGCATCACGGCACGTCGGGGTGGAGGGAGGAGTGCGCAACTCATCCCTTCGGGTTATCCCCAGTTTCCGCAAATCGCAAGGGGACGGGGAGACACCGGAGCGTTCACGAAGACGCGCGATCGCCTCGCGAGCAG
Organism: Gemmatimonadota bacterium; assembly: GCA_947463135.1. Lineage (GTDB taxonomy): Bacteria > Gemmatimonadota > Gemmatimonadetes > Gemmatimonadales > Gemmatimonadaceae > Gemmatimonas. Next base: position 45 of record CANHTA010000249.1, on the reverse strand, counting down.
CCCGCACCTCCGGCTGCAGCGGTTCATCGGCATTCGCCCACAGCT
>CANHTA010000248.1 GCA_947463135.1 Gemmatimonadota bacterium | reverse complement strand
TCATCGGGCGGCGTGACCATGACCGAAGCGCTCAACATCCTCGAGCAAACGGGTACGATGCCCGCCTACGGCAGCACACGCTGGTTCCACTTGGTAGGCAGCGCGTTCCAACGCGCGTTCATCGATCGCAACAGCAAGTTGGGCGATCCCGCCTTCGTTCAGGTGCCCCTGGCGCAGCTCACCAGTAAATCGTACGCCAAGTCGCTGGCCGCCACCATCAAAGCAACGCGCGCCACCAGCACGGCCGAGCTGCAACCGCTGATGACCGCTCCGGTACGCGAACCGGAACACACCACGCACTACTCGGTGGTGGACGCGCTGGGGAATGCCGTGTCCACCACTACCACGCTGAATAACTCGTGGGGGTCTGGCGTGTGGGTGCGCGGCGCGGGCTTCATGCTGAACGATGAAATGGACGACTTCGCGGTGCAGCCAGGCACGCCGAACATGTACGGCTTGGTGCAGGGCGAGGCCAACGCCATTCAGCCGGGCAAGCGTATGCTGAGCGCCATGTCACCCACCATCGTGCTCGATCCCGCAGGGCGGGTGATGCTCGTGGTGGGCGCGGCCGGCGGCCCCACCATTATCACGGGCACCACGCAGGTCATTCTGAACGTCATCGACCACCACATGTCGCTCGCTGACGCCATGCGCGCGCCCCGTGTCCACCATCAGGCACTCCCCGATTCGCTCACCTACGAAGACGGCGGCCTACGCCCCGCCGTGCTCGATTCGCTCTCGCAGATGGGATACGCCATGCGGAAGCTCCGTGCCCTCGTCAACATCAACGCCATCATGCGGGTGAACGGCGGATGGGAAGGGATGCCCGAACCGCGGCGTAGTGGGGGAGCGGTAGGGTACTGAGCGCGCGACCAACAACGGCGCACGCAGCGAACGGCGCACGCGCGCCGTTCGCTGCGCTCCCCTTAGGGCACCGCGATGGGCCGTACCGTGACCGGCGCGTCCAGTGTGGCACGAATGCTGGCGCCGGCGTTAATGCAGGTGTCGAAGTTGGCCGTGGCGGCCGCGGCGGCGGTACCGGCGGCCGCGCCGGCGGCGGCGCCAATCACCGTGCCCTTCGTGTTCTTACCAAGCACCTGTCCGGCAATTGCACCGAGAATGGCGCCACCGGCCACCTTTTTCGCGTCGGTACCCTTGGTAGCACTACGCACACGCTCCGCTGACGTGGACTGCACGGTCGCGTTCAGTGGATACGTGCGACCGTCATACGTAACGGACACCAACCGCACCGTGAGCATCGTTTGATCGTTTGAGTTCTTCGCGGTTTGTGCCTCGACCACCTCAAACGTCCCCTTCGCGCCCTCGGGAATCATCAGGCCATTGGACGCGGGAACGGACTCCGTCAACGACGCCGAGAAGGCTTCGCCCACCGTCACCGTATTGCTGCACACTTTGCCGCTCGTGACGAATCGGAACGTGGCGCCGGAGGCGACCACACCCGTTATCGGAGCCGGGGCCGGAGCGGGCGCCGGAGCGGGTGTTGGTGCAGGGGCCACCGGTTTCGGGGCCGGACGCGGCTTCGGGGCCGGCTTCGGAGCCGGCTTGGGAGCCGGCGGCGGGGCTGGCGCCTCTTCCACGGGCGCCGGCGGTGGGGGCGCCGGGACATCCGCCAGCTGTGGCTGCACGGAATCGGTTGCCATGGCCAGATCGCGGCCGAGTGTGCTGTCGGCGTTTAAGGTGGCCGTGTCTGCATCCTTGCCGCCGCAGGCAGTCACCGCCACAAGTGACAGCGTCGCCAGCAACATCGTGGGACGCAACGAGCGCATAGATTCACGCATGCAGAAACTCCTGAGACTGAGACGGGAAACGGGACCGGCGTACCTACGCACATGATAGCCGAAAATCCACGGGTCTGTGGAACCGGTAACCACCGATGAGCGCACGCACACCCGACACACCAACCCCGTCGGCACGGCAGGCGCTCATTCGGCTGCTCCCGTATTACCACCCGTACCGCTGGCAAGTTGCGTGCGGGCTTTTCTCGGTGGTCGCGGCCGCCTTTCTCGCCAGCCTCATTCCCGCAATGCTGCAGCGCGGCATTGAGGCACTCCGCCCTGGGACGTCCGGCACGCCGATCATACGAATTGGCGGACTCATGCTTGTCACGGCTCTGGCCAGTGGAGTACTGCGCTTTGTCATGCGGCTGGTACTGAACGGAGTCAGCCGTCGCATCGAAACCGACCTCCGGCATGACGTCTTTGCGCAGCTGAGTACACTGGACGCCGGCTGGTACGCCCGCTGGCGCATCGGCGACCTCATGGCCCGACTCACCAATGATCTTGGTGCCGTGCGCATGGCCGTTGGGCCCGCGGTGATGTACCTCGTGAACACCGTGTTCGGCAGCATCTTCGCAGTGCTCATGATGATGCGCATCAGTCCGTCGCTCACGGGACTGGCCCTGCTCCCGATGATCGGGCTCCCGGTGCTCATGCTGCGCCTGGGCCGGTTAGTGCATGCGCGATTTGAAGCGGTGCAATCCCAATTCAGTCAGCTCACTACGCGTGCGCAGGAAAACCTCTCCGGTGTGCGGGTGGTCCGCGCCTATCAGCAAGAGCGTGCGGAAACGGCGCGCTTCGTGGCACTCGGCGAGTCGTATCTCCGTGCCAACATGCGCCTCGCCACGCTCAATGGCGTGCTCAATCCCGGCTTTGGGCTCCTGGCCGGACTTGGGAGCGCCATCACCATTGGCGTGGGGGGACGCCTGCTCATTGACGAGCAGCTCACCGTGGGTGGGTACGTTGCCTTCAGCATCTACCTGGCCCAGCTCACCTGGCCGCTCATTGCGCTGGGCTGGACCATCAATCTCTTCCAGCGCGCCGCCGCCTCAATGGCACGGGTCATGGAATTGCTCGATGCCGTGCCGGTCTCGGTACACGTAACGGCAACGGCAACGGCAACCGGTGGGGAACGTTTCCCGGACGTTGATAACACCAGCCACGAGCGTCATGCGGGCGGAGAGGCTCCACGCCAGAGAGGGCGGTCGATCGAGTTCCGGCACGTATCGTTCCGGTATCCCCGACCCGTGCGAGTGAGTGAAGATGGGGCAGCAGTCGATGCGCACTATCCGCCAATAGGTGGAGGCGACACGCCGGCCGAGTCGCGCTGGATCCTCCGCGATCTCTCCTTCTGCGTGCCGGCCGGTGGCACACTGGCCATCGTCGGCGCCACCGGATCGGGGAAGAGCGCGCTGATGGATCTCATCCCGCGCATCTTCGACCCGCAGGAAGGCGACATTCTGCTGGATGGCGTGAACATCCGTGACCTGCCAATCCACCGGCTTCGTGCGGAACTCGGGTACGTGCCACAGGAAGCGCTGCTGTTCAGCGAAACCGTTGGCGGCAATATCGGGTATGCGCTCGACACCGAGGACCATCAACGCGTCACCCACGCCGCCGACATCGCACAATTACGTGAGACGATCGCCGGTTTTCCAGACGGCTTGGACACCCGCCTTGGCGAACGTGGCATCAATTTGTCCGGCGGACAAAAGCAACGCACCGCGCTGGCCCGAGCACTCGCCCGTGAGCCGCGCGTCGTACTGCTTGATGATGCCCTCTCTGCGGTGGATACACAGACGGAAGCCGCCATTCTCCATGCGCTCCGTACAGCCCTGCGTGGACGCACCGTCGTGATCACGTCGCATCGGGTGAGTGCCGTGCGCGATGCCGATCAGATTCTCGTCCTTCACGAGGGACACATCGTGGAATCAGGCACGCACGACGCACTTGTACGCCTCGGAGGGCGCTACACGCAGCTCCTGCAACGCCAACAGCTGCTGGAATCCATCGAGGCTGCGTAGCAACACCGCCAACATGCGCCGTGCGCGGGCGGGGGCTAGCGCACCTTGTCGATGTCCGCCGTTGCCCAC
>CANHTA010000247.1 GCA_947463135.1 Gemmatimonadota bacterium | reverse complement strand
GACTTGGCGTACGATTTACTGGTGAGCTGTGCCAGGGGCACCTGAACGAAGGCGGGATCGCCCAACTTGCTGTTACGATCGATGAACGCGCGTTGGAATGCGCTGCCCACCAGGTGGAACCAGCGTGTGCTGCCGTACGCGGGCATCGTCCCCGATTGCTCGAGGATGTTGAGCGCTTCGGTCATGGTCACGCCGCCCGATGAGGAAGGCGGCATCGCCAGCAGACGATGGCCACGATAGCTACTCGCAATGACTTGGCGTGTGACGGGGGTATAGGCCTTGAGGTCATCGCGCGTGATAATCCCCCCGCCGCGCTGTTGTTCGGCCACCAGGGAGTCGGCGATCCATCCCGCGTAGAACGCTTGCGCACCGCGGTCGGCGATCGCTTGCAACGTGCGGGCCAAGTCGGGTTGCACCAGTCGGGCGCCGGCGGGGAGCGCCTTGCCGTTGGGGAAGAACGGGGTAACCGGACTTTGACGGGAGACCATGGCGGCCGCGCGGGCAATAGAACCGGCCAATGCCGTGTCCACCACAAAGCCTTCGCGGGCGAGTCGAATGGCGGGTTGCATGACCCGCGATAAGGGCATCGTGCCGTATTGCGTTAACAGGGCGTTGAGCCCCGCCACCGCTCCCGGGACTCCGCTGGCGAGATGCCCCTCAATGCTGCGGTTTGTGACCTTCCCGTTGGCGTCCACGTACATGTTGCGTGTGGCCGCGATCGGCGCTACCTCACGGTAGTCGATGGCAGCGGAACGGCCGTCGGCCAAGTGCACAATGGAGTAGCCACCACCGCCGATGTTCCCTGCTTCCGGCCACGTCACGGCCAACGCAAAGCCCAGTGCGACGGCAGCGTCTACGGCATTGCCGCCCGCCTTCATGATTTCCGCCGCAGCGGCACTGGCCTCGACACTATTGCTCACCGCCATCGCCTGCGGGGCAAAGGTGGCCGTCGCACCGGCTGGAAGGCGCCACCCGTCTGGAAACTGCGCGGCCACCCGTGCCCGTTGCTCATCACCACGGGGGAGCGTGGAGGCGGGGGTTCCGCGAGGGGTACAGGCGCCAAGGCTGAGGCTCACGCAGGCACCGAGTGCGATTGTCGCGAGCGGTGGCGTGCGTACGGTGGCGAGGAGGCGGACCAGGCCGCTGTGCGTATGACGGGACATAGAGGAGGACGAAGACGTTAGCGATGAGACCCGAAGCCGAAGCGGAGCGCGGCGCGCGTGGTGCGCACCCGCCAGGTGCGGGCCACTCCATCGGGGAGATCTGTTTTGGCATGCCAGCCCATGCCGAACTCTTGCACGAGCGAAAGATGCAGATGGCTGGACAATCCGTAGCCGAAACCAGCGCCCAGTGAGCCGGAGAGATCGTACTGTCCTCTGGCAGGTCCGAGCGGCACACCAGCGAGGCCCGTGCTGTCGGGGCGTACCCGCATGTCGCGGAATCCTGTTACACCACCCGCCGCCTCAAAGTACGTATGGAATCCGCTGCCACCGCCGCTGCGGAACTGCCCCATGAGCGTCCACAGTTGTGTTTGCGCCTCACAACCGGCGGCACAGATGGCGGGGAGGGCGGGTGAGGTGGGCGGCTTCGCGGCGGTGTAGGTCATCGGGACCAGCGTAAGGTCGATAAGGCCATAGCCGGCCGAAAGCCCAAGCGTGGTTGCTTCATCGAGGGCTTTTTCCAGAGTGCCCCGCAGTTGCCATCGCGGATCGCTGCCAAACCTCCAGGTGGAGCGGGTCGCGCCGTCGCTGATGTCATTGAGGATCATGGCGGCAGCTCCAGCGGAAACCCACCACCCGGCGTCGGGAGGGCGCGCCGCCGGTCGTCCGCGGATTTGTGCAGAGAGCGTGTTGGCGCACAGCGATGCTGCGAGTGCCGCCACCCCGCAGACCCACGCAAGTCGGTGGCGCGGATCGGATGGGAAACCGCGGGACCTGACGACGGATCGCGAGCACGGATGAAGCGCCGCAGCTCCCGGCGATGCGGGTTGCGATTCGCGCATGGCGACTCCTAAGTTTGACGGGAGCGCGAGAGCGAACACCCGCCGTCGCGCGTGCTGCCAACATCGTTGGCCGCATCCGAGAAACATACGTGGCCCGGGTCGCGCACGACAGCCGAGCACGCCGCGTATCCTGCCCCCATGCCCATTCCCGTGCCTGCACTGCCACACGAGACTCGTGTCACGGAACGTCGTAATCCGGACACCGTGGATATCGATCTTGCATCGCCGCTGGAGATTGTTGATCTCATCAATGCGGCTGATCAGCACGTGGCCGATGCCGTTGCCAGTCAACGGGAATCCATCGCGGACGCGATTACGCTGATCGAAGCGGCCTTTCGCGAGGGTCGTCGTTTGCTGTATGTGGGCGCGGGTACCTCGGGTCGGCTTGGCGTGCTCGATGCCAGTGAATGCCCTCCCACCTTTGGCACGGACCCCGCCATGGTGGTGGGGATTATTGCCGGTGGTGATCGGGCGCTGCGTCATCCCATTGAGGGGGCGGAAGACGATCCCATGGCGGGTGCGGCTGTGATGGACGAGCACGCGGTGTCGGCGGGCGATGTGGTGTGCGGCATCGCGGCGTCAGGCACGACGCCCTTTGTTCGGGGGGCACTCACCCGGGCCCGTGAACGTGGTGCGCGCACGCTGCTGATTGCCTGCACAGAACCTCCTGCGGCCATGCGCGCCGTGGCGGACCTTTGCATTCTGCCCGTGGTTGGACCGGAAATCCTTACCGGCTCAACCCGACTCAAGGCCGGTACGGCCACGAAGCTCGTGTGTAACCTGCTCACCACCGGCGCCATGATTCGGCTGGGCAAGAGTTACGGCAACCTCATGGTGGACCTTCGGGCCACGAATGTGAAGTTACAGGATCGGGCCGAACGCATTGTGATGGAAGTGACCGCGCTGCCGCGCGATGCTGCGCGTACACTGCTCTCGCAGGCCGGCGGCGTGGTGAAAGTGGCGTTGGTGATGCATGCCTTGCAGGTTGATGCAGAGACGGCGCAGCAGCGACTGGACGCCGCCGCGGGGGTCGTCCGTCGCGTGGTGGCAACGGCACCGCCGCCGGTGCTGTCGTGACCGCACACCCAACCGGTATCCCACGGCGGGACCTGCCGCCGGGACGCGTGGCGGTTGGATTAATGTCGGGCACGTCACTTGATGGCATCAGCGCCGCGGTCGCGCACTTTCACGACCGGCCGCACGGGGGCGTGGCGTGTACGCTGTTGGGCTTTACGCATCGCGCCTATCGCGCTGATGAACGCGCCCGTTTGGAACAGGCCATGCAAGAGGGGACGGCCCACGCGTATTGTCGGCTGCAGGCCGATGTCGGCGACTGGTTGGCCGATGCCGCGCTGGCGGCGATGGCGGACGCGGGGGTCACGGCGGCGGAGGTGGCGGTGGTGGCTTCACACGGGCAGACGTTGTGGCACGAGCCGGGCCATAGCACCTGGCAAATCGGTGATGCCGCGCGTCTTGCCGAGCGCACGGGGTGCGACGTGGTGTCGGACTTCCGTTCGCGTGATGTGGCCGCTGGTGGACAGGGAGCGCCGTTGGTCACCATCGCCGATGCCATGCTCTTCGCACACGATACCCAGTGGCGCGCGTTGCAAAATCTTGGCGGCATCGGCAACGTCACGGTGGTACCGCCCGCCAGCGTCATCGCTGAGCGTGGGATGTCGGACGTGCGTGCCTTCGATACGGGCCCGGGTGTGGTCATCATCGACGGCGCCGTGCGCGCCCTGTTCCCCGGGGAGCCCTACGATCGCGACGGGTTGATCGCGGCGCGCGGGGAAGTGATTGAGTCGGTGGTCTCCGAGGCGTTGCAGCATCCGTACTTTGATGAGCCCCCGCCCAAGAGCACGGGCCGTGAGCTGTTTTCGGCCGCGTATCTCGCCGGGTTTT
>CANHTA010000246.1 GCA_947463135.1 Gemmatimonadota bacterium | reverse complement strand
CTGTGGCACGCCATAGGGCCGCTGGTGGTGCGCACGTTTGGCTATCTGGCGTGGAGCCGACTCGGCATGGGGGAAGACCTGCCGCTGGGCGTCTACCGCGACTGGAAGCGCTGGTGCCGATTCCCGCGCTATTTCTTTGACGATCCGGCCATGGGCCATGTAGCGGCGCAGTTCGCGCAGGTCACCACGCCGGTGACCGCGGCCACGGCGATCGACGACCGATGGGCGCCACCGGCCTCGCGGGATGCGTTCATGGAGGGTTACCGCGGCACCCCATGGCGGGCGGTGGATATCGACCCGGTGCAGCGCGGGCTCGGACCGATCGGCCACATGGGCTACTTCCGCCCACGGGCCGAGCCCCTGTGGCGCGAGGCGCTGGCGTGGTTTGGTGAGCACGACGGCGGGACACCCACCGTCGAGGCGACCAGCGGTTCCTGAGCCGTCACTCCACGTGTCGGGCGTGCTTGAGGAGTTCCTGAACGCCAATGACTGGGCGGTGGTGCTGGCGTAGCGGCGCGCCACGAACACCGGAAAGGTCGCTGCCAACGGCATGGATCGAGCGAACAGATGCCAGATCACGCGCTCCGCCTTACGGCGTGCAATTCCCGCTTGGCGCGGCGCCGGAGAATTGCTGCGCGAAGTACGGCAGCACGCGCTGCTCGAAGCGTTGTCGCGTGCGGTCGGTGTGCCCGCCAGCGAACGCGTCGAGCCGATACGGAATCTTCGCGCGGGTCAGCGCATCAGCGTAGGCGCGTGACCCCAGTGGCACGCTGGCGATGGCGTCATCGACACCGTACTCAATCACCACCGCGCAGCTACGGCGAAGCCCCGTGGCGTCTTTCGTGAGCAGATCGACCGGCAGAAACTGCGCCCACGCGCCAGGTTGGTCGTACGGCGCGCCGAAGGCGGCGGTCATCGCGCGCGCGAGGCGCACGCTGCTGGCCATTGCCGGCGGGGCTGCCATCGTGGAATCACGCACGTAGCGCCACACGTCGCTGGTGGGCGCGAGTTCACCCACCAGGCCGGTGCAGCACGGACTCATCGCGTACACCGTGCCGAACACGTTGGCGTGCCGCTGCGCGAGATAGAGCGCGCCGAATCCCCCCATCGATTGGCCAGCCACGCCGCGCGACGCGCGGTCGGTGCGCGTGCGGTACCGCCCATCGATGTACTGCACCAATTCCTGCGACACGAAGTCTTCCCATTTCCCGAACGCCGCCGAGTTCACGTAGAAGCCGCCACCCATCGCGTTGTCGGCGTTGGGCATCACCACTAAGAACTCGCCGGCATCCACGCGCCAGAGACTGTCCATCGTCTGCTGTAGGTCGAGCCCCTGATACGATCCATCGAGCCACTCGCGCGGCTGCGACGTGAAGCCGTGCAGCAGGTACAGCACGGGAAAGCGCCGGGTGGGCGTGCGGTCGTAGCTGGGCGGCGTGTACACGAACACTTCGCGATCCGGGGTGTCGCCGATGGCGTTCCCGGCGATGGCTTTCGAGCGGATCGTGTCCACGAGAATGCGTCCCTGCGCCATGGCGGGCGCGGGGAGGCAGAGCACGAGGAGGAGGCGAAGGGCGAACGCGAGGGATCGGCGCATGCGGTGATTCTAGCGGGAAGCGCTTAGCGCTGCGCCGAAACCGTGATCATCCCGGCTCCCTCAACCGCGCGCGAGCAGAGCGCTCGTGATGCGTTCGCGAGCCCCGCGGGGGGAACGCTCGGCTTGGCAAGCGGGCGCGCCTCACGGGGGTTGGTGTCGACCTGAAACGCCACCGCCAGACACACCTGTCGGCGAACCGGAACGCGGCCAACGTGCGAGACGCGGAACGTGCCGACCGCAAGCCATTGTTCGACGGAGTGCACGAAATCCGCATGTGTTCCGGCGAACAGGCGCACGCTGTTCTTCTCGAGGTGGCCGGTCGTATCGACGACAAACATCGCGAACACCGAACCGCGTGCGCCAGCCAGTCGCTGCTCGCTGGGAAACGCCGGGCCAACTACTCCCTTGGGAAAGAGCCCCGCCGAGTCCACATCCACGTCCACATACGGCCGCGTGTCCGACTCCCGCTGAATCGGCAACGCGAACTCCTTCGGCGCCGGTACCGCTCCAGCTTCGATCTCCACCGGTACGCGATGTAGGCGCGGGGCAGCACGTCCGAAGGAAAGCACGTACCTCCCCGCACTCGGCGCCACCACGGTGAACTGGCCCTTGGGGTCGGTGGTCGTTTCGGCGAGCGCCACCAATCCGGTGTCGGACATTTGTACGAGGCGCACCACGTAGTCGATGGCCGGCTGCATCGTGCGGTCGTCGGTCACGCGGCCGGCAATGACTTGCGCGGGGAGCGTGCGGGGGAGTGCGCACGCGCCCGCCGCCAGCACTGCCGCCGCGAGCACGGAAAGTCGGCAAGATATCATGCCTGTACGTTACATTCCGGACTGTGTCTTCGCCCCTTTTCGTCATCGCCCAGTACCTGCTCCCCAAGCAGGCCCTCACCTCGCTGGCCGGCGCCTTCGCGCGGGCCAGGCGCGGCGAGCAAACCACCTCGGTGATCCGCTGGTTCGTGGGCAAATACGGCGTGAACATGAGCGAAGCGGCCGAGCCGGACATCACGCGCTACGCCACCTTCAACGACTTCTTTACGCGCGCCCTCAGGCCCGGGGCGCGACCCATCGCCGCGGCCGAGTACGTGTGCCCGGTGGACGGCGCCATCAGTCAGCTTGGGCCCATAGCCGGCGACCAGCTCTTTCAGGCCAAGGGGCACAGCTACTCCACCACCGCGTTGGTCGGTGGCGATGCATCGCTGGCTGCGCCGTACACCAACGGCACCTTCGCCACGATCTACCTGAGCCCGAAGGACTATCATCGCATTCACATGCCCTGCGACGGGCGGCTGGTGCGCATGATCCACGTGCCGGGCGACTTGTTCTCGGTGAATCCCACCACCGCGCGCGGCGTGCCGGGGCTCTTCGCGCGCAACGAACGCGTGGTGTGCCTGTTCGAGGGCGCGCACGGCCCGTTCGTGATGGTGCTGGTGGGCGCCACCATCGTGGGCAGCATGGCCACCGTGTGGCACGGCATCGTGAACCCGCCGCGCCCGGGCACCGTGCGCGAATGGCACTACACCGACCAGGCCATCCATCTCGCCCAGGGCGACGAGATGGGACGGTTTCTGCTGGGCTCCACCGTGGTGATGCTCTTCCCGCCCAAGACCGTCGCGTTCACCGCGCACTGGGCCACCGAAGTGCCCGTGCGCATGGGTGAACCGATGGGAACGCGGCCGTAGTTACGCCGTCTTCTTCCGGCCTACGGCCAAGAACATCGGCACGAACATCATCGCCGCCGCCAGCAGCAGCGACACGACACTGATCATCTTGCCGCGCGCGTAGGTTGGCGAGTCGAACCACAACCGTACCTCCTTCGCCCCCGGCGGAATATCCACGCTGATCAGCGTGTGATCGGCGCGCCGCACCACGCCCGGCTTGCCATCCACTTCGGCGTGCCAGTCGGGATACCAGTTCTCCGACACCACCAGCTGACTGGTGGCCGTTTCTGCGCCCGCGAGCGCGATGCGCATGGCGCCGGCGCTCCACTCGGTTACCGTGGCCTTCACCTGCGGCGCCGGGAACGGCGGCGTGGCGTTGGGCGACGTGGCCGTCGAGGTATCCGGCAACAACGCCACGTTGTTCACCGGAAAGCGTGGATCGATGATCGTGGCCAGCCCCTGCTCTTCACTCAGCTTGGCCGACACCGGCATCACACGCGCGTACGCCGGCGTGACATCGCTTTCATACAACGTGGCGGTGGTGCCGAATGCCGTTGGCGAAACCGGCACGACTTGATGGAAGCCCGGCACTGGCTGCGTATCGGGCAGAATGATATAGCGCACCGACAGCAGGTCGAACATGTTCGGCGTG
>CANHTA010000245.1 GCA_947463135.1 Gemmatimonadota bacterium | reverse complement strand
CACGAGTTCAACCGGGACGCGCATAATGTCCATGTCGAGGATGACAAAGTCCGCGTATTTGCCTACGGTAATTGAGCCCATCGACTGCTCCTGAAAGCCGGCATACGCCGGCCAGATGGTCATGCTGCGCAGCGCCTCTTCGCGCGACATTTTCTGCGCGGGAAACCACCCACCGGCCGGCCAGTCGCGCGCATCCTGACGCGCGATGGCGGCGTGAAACGAGATGAGCGGATTCACCTGTTCCACGGGGAAATCGCTTCCGTTGGGGATCACCACGCCGGTTTGCAACAAGGATTGCCACGCATACGCGCCAAACAGTCGCGTAGGGCCCAGCCGCTTCCCGATCCAGTACATGTCACTCGTTTGATGACTCGCCTGCATGCTGGGAATGACTCCGAGTTGCGCAAAGCGGGGAATGTCATCGTAGTGCAAGATCTGTGCATGCTCCACGCGGAAGCGATGGTCGGCGCGGGGGACGGCACGTAAGGCCTGCTCGTACGCATCGAGCACCACACGATTGCCACGATCACCGATGGCGTGAGTGTTCACCTGAAAGCCGGCCTTGAGCCCACGCTCGGCGATGTCGCGGATGTGCTGCTGCGTGCTCTTGAGCAAGCCCACGTTATTCGGATCATCGCTGTAGGGCTCCAGCAACGCGGCGCCGCGCGACCCCATCGCGCCATCGGCATACAGCTTCACCGCCCGCACCCACAGTTGACCGTTGTAGAGCGCCGATTGCGGACCTTTGGCGAAGTAATGATCGAGCGCAGCCGCGTCGTCACCGATCATGACATACAGGCGAAGGTTCAGCTCATTCGCCTTCGCAAGCGCTTCGTAGCGTTCGATGGCACCACGCGTAGCACCGGCGTCGTGCATGCCGGTGAGCCCCCAGCGGTGCATCAGGGCAATGGCGTCTTTGAGGGCACTGGTGTATTCGGCCGCTGTCGGGGCCGGCACCTGACGCTCCAGCACATCGCTGGCGTTGTCAATGAACACCCCCGTTGGTTGCCCCCGGGTGTCGGTGATGATCTGACCGCCCACAGGCGCCTTCGACGCGGCGGTGACGCCGGCGGCCTTCATCGCCGCCATGTTGGCGTAGGTGGCGTGGCCGTCCACCCGTTCCAGCAGCACCGGATGATCGGGAAGCGCCGCACTGAGGGCGTCGTGCGTGGGGAAGTCGGTAACGCCCCAGTCGTTCTGATCCCACCCGCGACCGGTAATCCACGTCCCCTTGGGCACCGTCCGTGCCTTGGCAACCACCCGGGCGATCACCTCGGCCAGGCTCGTGGTGCCGGTGAGGTCTACCTGTCGGAGCGTCTGCGCCAGTCCGCTGAAATGCGCGTGGGCATCAACCATGCCGGGGATCACGGTGCGTCCGCCGGCATCGACGATGCGGGTGGCGGGGCCTGCCAGCACCGCCGCTTCCCGTTGTGAGCCCACGAAGGTGATGCGACCGTCGCGCACGGCGAAGGCTTCCACCAGCGGGCGCGCGTCGTCGGCGGTATACACCCGCGCGTTGGTGACGATGAGGTCGGCGGGGGCGGTGGGGGCCGCGGACTGCGCCAGGAGACCGAATGGCGCCGCGAGGACAGCCGCGCCAACGAGCGTACGGAAAGCGATCATGAAGCCGGGGTAGGAGGGTGCGAAAAAGAGTAACGCGGGGCAACCGTGATGGTCACCCCGCGTTACTCCCTACTCCTTACTCCCTACTCCCTACTTCGCAGTTACAGCGTTACTTGGCCGGCGGCAGGATGACGGCGTCGATCACGTGGATCACGCCATTCTTCGCCATGATGTCCGTCTTCACGATGTGCGCCTGGTTGATCATCGGCACGCCACCCATCACGGTGATCTTGGCTTCCTGGCCTTCCACCGTCTTGGCACCCTTGCCCGCGAGCTTGAGCGCGTCGGCGGCCATCACCTTACCGGCGACGACATGGTACAGGAGCACGTTCTTGAGCGCGGCCTTGTCCTTGCCCAGCGCGGCCAACGTGGCGGCCGGCACCTTCGCGAAGGCTTCATCCGTCGGGGCGAACACCGTGAACGGGCCCGGGCCCTTGAGCGTCTCGATCAGGCCAGCGTCGGTGAGGAGCTTGGCGAGCGTCTTGAACGAACCCGCGGCCACCGCGGTCTCCACGATGTCCTTATCCTGCGCCTGCACCACCGACGGGGCGGACACCGCGAACATTACACCAGCGACCAGCATAGACAGCTTACGCATCAGAAACGCTCCGAAAAGTCTTAGATGAGGTGTAGGACCGACTGGTCCTAACTTATCTGTAGAACACGACATGGTCGGGTGCGGTTCCGCGATGCAGTAACCGTTACAATGGCGCCCCGAGTCCAATAGGGCGGTCCTAATGGGGCGATTGGGCCCCCGTTCCGCCGCTTAGCGGAGCAGGGCGCCCGTGATGACGCGCTCCAGAATGCCGAGCCCGAAGTAGGCAATGAGCACCGTGATGTCGATCATGCCGATGGTCGGGATGACCTGACGCAGGGGAGCGAGGAACCATTCGGTGAGGACGTACGACCAGCGCCACCACGGGGAGTAGGCGCTGCCGCCCACCCAGCTGGAGATCACCCGCGCGAAGAGCGCCACGCGCAGGATCCCGAACGTCCAGCGCACCACGAGGGCGGCCAGCGACGCCCCCGACGCGCTCATGTACGCCAGCATGAGCAGCTGATCGCGGAGGAACCCCACGGCCGAGAGGAGGATGAGTCCGCCGACAATGACTGCGGCGAGGGCCCACCAGGGCGCGGCGTACGGTGTGCCGCCGGCACGCAGTATCCGGTGCTCCATGGGCGCAATCAGCCAGGGGTCCACCCGCGTGCGCATCCATCGCGCGATGGGAGAGAAGGGGGAAATGCGCCGCGTGCGCACCGCATAGGACACGCCGGCCGCCACGGCCGTGACCGCGCCGGCCACGAACAGCGCAGGGCGGAGCACGGCGAGCAGTGTATCGAAAACCCCGATGACGATTTCAAGCATGTCGAATGATACGTCCCCGTGGAGCGGATCGCGCGATGCGCGTTAAGACTTCAGCACGGCCTTGGCAATCGTCTGCAGTTGCATGTTGCTGGTGCCTTCGTAAATCGTGCCGATCTTGGCGTCGCGATAGAACTTCTCCACGGGATACTCGCGCGTGTATCCGTACCCACCGAAGAGTTCGACACAGAGCGATGTCACCTTTTCGGCCATCTGCGACGAGAACAACTTGGCCATCGCCCCTTCGCGTGCAATGTCCTGACCGGCGTCCTTCAGGCGTGCGGCGTTATACACCATGAGGCGTGCGGCTTCGAGTTCGGTGGCCGCTTGCGCCACCTGAAACTGGATGCCCTGAAAATCGGCCAGCGCTTTGCCGAACTGTTTGCGTTCCTTGAGATGCGCGATGGCGGCGGTGAGGGCCCCCTGCGCCACGCCGATCATCTGCGCCCCAATGCCGATGCGCCCTTCGTTTAAGGTCTCGATGGCAATCTTGTAGCCCTGGCCAACCTCACCCAGCACGTTGGCATCGCTGACAAAGGCGTCTTCGAAGTGCAACGCGGTGGTGCTTGAGGCGCAAATGCCAAGCTTGTGCTCTTTCTTGCCCACCGAAAAGCCGGGGGTGCCGCGCTCCACGATAAACGCCGTGATCCCTTTGTAGCCCGCCTCCGGACGCGTATTGGCGAACACCACAAAGATGTCGGCTTCCCCGCCATTGGTGATCCACGCCTTCGAACCCGTGAGCGTCCATCCCCCTTCCACCCGCTCGGCCCGCGTGGCCAAGCCGAACGCGTCAGACCCGGATCCCGGCTCGGAAAGTGCATACGCCCCGATGGTGCCGGCGGCCATGCGCGGTAAAATGCGTTCGCGCTGCTCCGGGGTACCGTATCGGTACAGCGGATAATTGACGAGGGTATTTTGCACGTCCACTT
>CANHTA010000244.1 GCA_947463135.1 Gemmatimonadota bacterium | reverse complement strand
TTCTACGCGCCCAGCGCCACGCTGTCGCCGAACGCGTGGAAGAGCGTGGTGGAAATCGATCTGTACGGCACCTTCTACTGTTCGCAGGCGGTGTATCCCATCATGGCGGCCCAGGCCGGTGGGCGCATCGTGAGCACCTCCATGACGCTGCATTATCGCGGCTGGCCCATGATGGCGCATGCCACGGCGGCCAAGGCGGGCGTAGACGCCCTCACGCGCACACTCGCCGTGGAGTGGGCACCGCAGCGCATTCGCGTGAATGCGATCGCGCCGGGGCCGATTCCCACGGAAGGCGTGCGCAAGGCGTTCACACCGCCCGCGGACAGTGGCGTCCCCGACGTCTTCGCGGCGGCCGATGCGCGCATGGCCGAGTTCGCGAAGAAGGGGATTCCCCTTGGGCGGTGGGGTTCACCGCGTGACATCGCCAACATGGTGGCGTTCCTCGCCTCGCCGGCAGGTGACTGGATCACCGGATCGATCTTCGTGATTGACGGCGGTGAGTGGTTGGCGAAAGCGCCGGGCTGAGGCGGGCCCGACTGCCGATCGTGGTGCGTGCGTGGTGATCGCGCGCACGATGCGCCGTTTCCGAAACGCGATGCGTGATGGGCGGCACATCGAATGCCGTGTGGCGGGGCAAGGTTCCCTTTCGTGGTTCGCGATATGCGTGACGCACCGGCATCGCGGGCCCGATGGGTAATCGTACGGATGTCCGTACGGATGGCCTGCGATTTTCTCGCACCACCTCACGAACGGCGACAAGGAGACATCATGCAACAGGTAAGACACGTGGCCATGGTTGTGTTGGCGGCGACCACGCTGAGCGCCTGTGCCACGAAGGGCTTTGTGCGGAAAGGGCTCGAAGAGCAGCGCGTTGCGCTGGACGCTGAGCGAACCGAGCGCGTGTCCGGCGACATGGCATTGCGGACGGATGTGAACGGCCTGCGTACCGATCTCAACGCGCTGCGGAACGATCTCACGACGATGCGCACTGAGTTCGGCGCAAAGATCACGGCGATGGAAGGGCAGGTGAAGTTTGCAATGCCGGTGCATTTCGCCTTCGATGACGCCACCGTGCGCGCCGACGATCAGGCGGCCCTGACGAAGTT
This sequence comes from Gemmatimonadota bacterium, assembly GCA_947463135.1. GTDB lineage: Bacteria > Gemmatimonadota > Gemmatimonadetes > Gemmatimonadales > Gemmatimonadaceae > Gemmatimonas. Next base: position 2,827 of record CANHTA010000244.1, on the reverse strand, counting down.
CGCGCAGGTCGCGAACCAGCACTACAAGGGCGCCACCATTACGATCGAAGGCTTCGCCGACCCCGCAGGCTCGGCCGACTACAACCTGCGCCTCTCGCGCGAGCGCGCCAGCGCGGTTCGTGACGTCCTCGTGACCAAGGGTATGAATGGTTCCGCGCTGCGCACGGTAGGTTATGGCAAGACGCGTCTGGTTCGTCCGGGCGCCCAGGGGACTGCCGATGGAGCCGAACTCAATCGTCGCGTGACCTTCGTCATCGAGACGCCAGCAGGGGCCGCTACGGTGGCCGCGCTGTCGGGCATGCACTAAACCGACTGACGCGGGCGCAGCGATGCGACGATGGCCGGCGTTCTTGGGAGCGTTGGCCATCGTTTCGTTTTTCGTCAGGGAGATGACTGTTGCTGCTGCGTGCCGATGCCGACCTCGGCGTTCTCGACATTACCGAATGGTTCGGCGAGACGAGTGGGGGAATTCGTACCTACCTCCTTGAGAAGGGGAACTACGTCGCCGCACGCCCGTCGCTGCGGCATACGATGGTGGTGCCGGGTGCACGCGACAGTGTGACCGATGCCTGCGGCGTCCGCACCTATCGGCTGAAGGGGCCGCCGATCCCCCGGCAGCGTCCCTATCGGTTCATGCTCGCGCCGCGCACGGTTGGGCGCATCATCCGCGAGGAGCGGCCCAGTCTCATCGAGGTTGGCAGTCCGTTCCTGGTACCGTGGATCGTTCAACACGCCACGCGCGCGCTCGATGTCCCCTTGGTGAGCTTCTATCACACCAACCTCACGCAGCTGCTCACGCCCCGTGCCGACCGCCTTGGGCCCGTCCCCCGCGCGCTGATCGCCGCCTCGTCGAGTTACCTGCGTCGCCTCGATCGCTTGTTCGCCATGACGATCGTGGCGTCAGAGTATTCGGCACGGGAGCTGTCGCGGGTGGGTATCGATCGCGTGGCGCACGTGCCGCTGGGCGTCGATCTGGCGTGTTTCACCCCGTCGCGCCGCGCGTATGCCAGCGACACGCGTGCGCAGTTTGGTTTGCCGCCGGGACCACTGGCCGCGTTCGTGGGTCGATTCGCCGGCGAGAAGGAGCTCGATGTCGTCCTCGACGGATGGGCCGAGGTGGAGCGGCGCTGCGGTGCGCGACTCGCCTTGGTGGGCGCCGGCCCGCTGGAGGCGCAACTCCGCGCGCACCCGTACGGTTCGCGTGTCATCTTCGTCCCGTTCGTACACGGCCGCGAGGCGCTGGCGGACCTGCTGGCGTCGCTGGACGTGTACATCGCGGCCGGACCTATTGAGACCTTCGGGCTGTCGGCGATTGAAGCGATGGCCAGTGGCACCCCGGTGCTGAGCGTGAGCGTTGGTGCCGTCGTAGAGCGCGTGCGAGAGAGTGGGGCCGGCGCGGTGTACGAACTCCGCCAGCCCGCGTCGTTGGCGCACGAGGCGGTGCAGCTGTTCCAGCAGGATCTGGCGATGCTGGGGGCGCGCGGACGTGCGTACGCCGAAGCAGAGCACAGCTGGAGCACCGTGTTTGACCGCCTCTTTGCCGTGTACCGCTCCGTGCTGAGGCGCTAACGCCTCACCGTTGCGCGAGAACGTCGCAAGGACGAAACTTGGGTGTGGTGTCGGGCTCGCCCGGCATGGCTCACCTCTCGACGGTCTCTATGCACCGCTGCACTATCGAACCGATGCGCGCACCGCTCGTGCGGTTGCTGGCGCTCGCTGCCCCTGTCATCGCGGCCGCCTGTGCGGCCCCCCTCAAGCTGGCGCGAGACGACTCGGACACCGTGTTGTCTCGCCAAGTCCTCACCGCCCCGAACCCGTCGCAACCGGGCGCCTTCGCCGTGAAGACGCTGTACTACGGGAGCGGTACCGACAAGCAGCGTGCCGTCTTCCGCGACTCGGTCACCCTCAAAACCGCGGTGGTGAACGGTGCCAAGTTCGCCGCGGCGCCCGATCCCAAGCAGGCGCAAATCCGCAAGAAGTATTGGGGCTTCGATTTCACCAAGTTGCCGGTGAACGGCCGTGTGTGGTATCCCGACGCGGCCGGCCCCTTTCCGCTGGTATTGGTGGTGCACGGCAACCACGACATGAAGCAGTTTTCCGATCCGGGCTACCGGTACCTTGGCGAACTGCTCGCATCGCGGGGCTACATCGTGGCTTCCGTTGACGAGAACTTTTTGAACGGCAACATCCGGGGCGAAAACGATGCGCGCGGATGGATGCTGCTGAAGCATCTGCAGTCGTGGAAACGTTTTAATGATTCCACTGGCTCGCCGCTCAAGGGCAAGGTCGATATGCAGAACATCGCGCTCATGGGACATTCGCGCGGGGGTGAAGCCGTAACCGTTGCGGGGGCGTTCAACCGGTTGGCGTACTATCCCGACGATGCCACGGTGAAGTTCGATTTCAATTTCGACATCAAGTCGCTGGTGGCCATCGCGCCCGTAGACGGACAGTACCGCCCGGCTGATAAGCCCACGCCGCTCGCGAACTACAATTATCTGCTCATGCACGGGTCGCACGACGGCGACGTGTCTACCTTCAATGGACTTGCGCAGTACGAGCGCATCCGCTTTACCGATGGGAAGCCGTGGTTGAAGAGTGCGGTGTTCGTATACCGCGCCAATCACGGTCAATGGAACACCACGTGGGGAAGCCTCGATGGTGGTCCGCGCAGTGCGCGCACCCTCGATACCCGTGGCCTGATCTCACAGGCCGACCAGCGTCAGTTTGCCGAGGTGTACATCTCCGCGTTTCTTGACGCCACGTTGCGCGATAAACACGAGTATCTGCCCATGTTTCGTGATCATCGCCTGATCGGCCAGTGGCT
>CANHTA010000243.1 GCA_947463135.1 Gemmatimonadota bacterium | reverse complement strand
TTGCTGATGGTGTCGGTGCGACGGTTTTCGAAAACGCTGGACTGACGCTGGCGCTGGTGGGATAGGAATGGAAACGGACGGACACGGATGGAAAACAACGGAAAAAAACGGAAACAGACGGTTCCTGCTTGAACGGATAACAACAGATAGGAACGGAGAAGAACGGATCTGGGCGGAGCGAATCCATTCCTATCGGTTCCTCTCCGCTCGTATCCGTTCAGGAAGGAACTGTTTGTTTCTGTTTTGTATCCCTGCGCTTGGGAATCAAGAGCGCCTTGTGGGGATGGAAAAAAAACGGAAACAGACGGTTCCTGCTTGAACGGATAACAACAGATAAGAACGGAGAAGAACGGATTTGCTCCGTGTCAGGCCGAAACCGTTTGTTTCCGTTTTCTATTCCTGCGCTCGTTAAACCGGGCCAGCGCTCGTGGTAACAGACCGTGTCTGATGCGCACGAGGATTTACTCGTGCCCCTTCACCGCGTGTGGACGATAGGATGTTTCGAGCCGCGTGATTTCGTCGGCGGACAATACGAGGTCAACGGCGCCGAGGGCTTCGTCGAGCTGATACATCTTAGTGGCACCGATAATCGGTGCGGTGACGGCGGGTTTGGATAGCAGCCACGCCAGCGCAACCTGCGCCATTGGCACGTTCCGCTCAGTGGCAATTGCACGCGTGGCGTCTACGATCTCCCAGTCCTTGTCACCTTCATATAAACCCACCGCGTAGGCATCGTGCGCTGCGCGCGTGGTGGCGGTGCGGTCGGTGAGGGTGGTGCGGGTGCCGGCCAGCAGACCGCGGGCGAGCGGGGACCATGGCAGTACGGCAATCTTCTCCGACGCGCACAGCGGAATCATTTCGCGTTCCTCCTCGCGGTACAGCAAGTTGTAGTGATTCTGCATGCTCACAAACCGCGACCAGCCCTTGAGGTCGGAGGTGCCGAGCGCGCGGGCGAACTGCCAGGCCCAGCCGGAGCTCGCACCGATGTAGCGCACCTTTCCCGATTGGACGAGGTGGTCGAGTGCGCTGAGCGTTTCCTCAATCGGGGTGTTCGGGTCAAAGCGGTGGATCTGGTACAAATCGATGGTCTCGACCCCCAGGCGTTTGAGACTCGCTTCGCACGCTTGCACAATGTGCTTACGCGAGAGACCGCGCCGGTTGGGGCCCGGTGCCATGGGCCAGTACACTTTGCTGGCCAGCACGATTTCCTCCATGCGGCCATAGTCGCGGAGGGCGCGCCCGGTGACCTCCTCGCTCACGCCGAGCGCATACATGTCGGCGGTATCGAAGAAGTTGATGCCCGCCTCGATGGCGCGGCGGAAGAACGGGCGGGCGTCCTCCTCACTCAGCACCCAGGGGCGCCAGTCCGGGGTGCCGTAGCTCATGCAGCCGAGGCAGAGGCGGGATACCGAAATGCCGGTTGAACCGAGTGTGGTATAGCGCATGAGGGCGGATCGCGAGGGGGGGAGGAGCGTCTGCACCCGACGGGGCGCAACTCGTGGGAACCGAACGACACGATTTCTGATAGAATGTAGGTACCTCTGACCCCGACCTCGACGCCCATGCTGATTCGCCGTCCCGCCGACCTCCCGTCTTCCGAGATCACCCCGGAAACCGTGTACCAGAACCGTCGCGCCTTTGTGGGTACGGCGGGCGTGCTTGCCCTCGGCGGACTGGTCGCGCCGTCGGCGTTGGAGGCCATGCGCTTCGATCGCGGCACCGGGGGGCGTCAGGAGCTCGACAAGCTGACGCCTGAGGAAGACGCGACCAGCTACAACAACTATTACGAATTCGGGACCGGGAAGGACGAGCCCAAGGAGTTGGCCAAGGACTTCCGGCCGATGCCGTGGACGGTGAACGTGGAGGGGCTGGTGAAGAAGCCCCGGCCGTTCTCGTTCGACGAACTGGTTGGCAAGCTGCCGGTGCAGGATCGGGTCTATCGCCATCGCTGCGTGGAAGCGTGGTCCATGGTGATCCCGTGGCAGGGGGTCCAGCTCAAGGACGTGGTGGCCCGCTGTGAGCCGCTCCCCAGTGCCAAGTTTGTGGAATTCACCACCCTGTACGATCCCCGCCGGATGCCGGGGCAGGCGCGGGCCGTGCTCCCGTGGCCGTACAAGGAGGCGTTACGGCTTGATGAGGCCAATCACCCCTTGGCGCTGCTGGCCACGGGGATGTACGGGAAGGCACTCCCCAATCAGAACGGTGCCCCGCTCAAGCTCGTGGTGCCGTGGAAGTACGGCTTTAAGGGCATCAAAGCCATTGTGAAGATCAAGTTTACCGAAAAAATGCCGAACACCACTTGGAACGACGCCAATCCCAGCGAGTACGGGTTTTATGCCAACGTCAATCCGTTGGTGGACCATCCGCGCTGGAGTCAGGCCAAGGAGCGTCGGATCGGCCAATTCCTGAAGATCCCCACCCTGCCGTTTAATGGATACGCCGCCCAAGTGGCGTCGCTCTATACGGGCATGGATCTCCGGAAGTACTACTGAGCCCGACGCACCCCACCATGCTGGCGCGTGCCGAGGCGCCGGTGCGTCGGCTCATCCGGCCGGCGCTGTGGCTGCTCGTGGTCGCCCCCGCACTGGTATTGGTCGCGCAGCTCCTGCTCGATCAACTCGGGGCCGAACCCATTGAGGAACTGGAGCATGCCTCCGGCGAATGGGCGTTGCGCCTGCTCGCCGCCTCGCTGGCCGTTACCCCCCTGATGCGCTTTACGGGGTGGGGGTGGCTCGTGGTGCAGCGACGGTTCCTGGGGCTGGCCACGTTCTTCTGGGCGCTGGGGCATCTCAGCGTCTACATCGTGCTTGACCAGTTTTTCGACTGGTCCGCGATTGGCGAGGACATCCTCAAACGCCTGTACATCACGGTGGGGATGCTGGGGTTCGTGCTGATGATCCCCCTGGCGCTCACCTCCACCAAGGCCGCCATCAGACGTCTCGGCGGGAAACGGTGGAATCGGCTGCATCGCCTGGTGTATGTGACCGCGGTGGCTGGCTGCGTCCATTTCCTCTGGGCCGTTAAGAAAGATCGCGAGGAGCCGATACTCTACGCAGCGGTTTTTGTCGTCCTGTTCGTGCTGCGCGTTGCGCACCGCCCGTCGGGATCGCGGTCACCGCGTCCCGTGCCTCCCACTGCCTAGGTGATTCGGCCAAAAGCGTGACGGTTCGGGTACCGGGGGCGTCCCTGAGTGTTGGGAACGCCTCGCCTCACTCCGACCCCCCGTGTTATGCCCTCACCCGCCGACGTCCCCTCGCGTCGATCGGGCAGCACCCGGACCACCACCCGCCGGCGCGCGCTCGATCGTCGTCAGGAGCAGAGCGCTCCCGTGTTTGGGGTATTCCGGGACCGACTGATTCCCGCGGCCCTGTTGGTGTACACGGCTGCGGTGACGTTGTGGATGGCCTTGAGTGCGCCAGAGGAGGGTGCCGAGCGCTGGATCCGCGCGCTGGCCCCGGTTGTGGTCGCGATCACCGCGGTCGTGCTGGCGTGGCACACCAGCCGCGTGCCGGCCTTCGATCGTGGGACGCGCCGGTTCTGGAAGGGCGTGGCCGTAGCGGTGGCGCTATCCACCGTCGCCCACCTCCTGGCCACGCTGGTGGTGCGTCCCCTCTCGCCAGCGGTCGCCGATCTGATCGGCGTCATCATCCCGTTGCTGGCCGAACTGGCGCTGTTGGCGGCGTTCCGGCACCTGCCAAGTGCGCCCCCCTCCGGGGTCCCTCGCACCACGCTCGCCCTCGATCTCAGTATGGTCGGCGTGACGGGTGCTCTCGTGGCATGGTACGGCATCGCCATGCACAATCCCGTCAGCGATCCTGTCCCCGACTTCGCCCTGCTGCACGCGCACGCGACGCTTGAGGTGATGGGCCTGCTGATCGCGTTCGTCTGGTGGCGGCGAACGTTGCTGCAGCGGCGCGCGCAGGTGCTCATGCTC
>CANHTA010000242.1 GCA_947463135.1 Gemmatimonadota bacterium | reverse complement strand
CGTTATGCTGCTAGTCCAATGATCCATGCGGCGGCTGGCGCCGACTACGCCAATGGCTTATAGTTCTTCATGCGCTTCATCGAGTCGCCGGTCTTCACCACCAGTCTCCGGCGGCATCTTGATGACGAGCAGTACCGTGCGATGCAGGCCGCGCTGAGTCTGCGCCCCGAGCAGGGGGCGCTCATTCCTGGCGGTGCCGGTCTGCGGAAGCTGCGCTGGGGCGCGGAAGGGCGTGGAAAGCGCGGTGGGGTTCGCACGATCTATTACTGGGCCGTCGATGACGACCTGTGCTACATGGTGTACATGTACGCGAAGAACGAGCAAGGCGATTTGTCGCCGACACAGATCCGCGCGTTGGCTCGCGTGGTCCGCGAGGAGTTCACGTGAAAGCAGAAGCCTTCGAAGAGTTGTTGACTAGCGTTCGCCAGCTTGGTGAAATCCGCCGCGGCGAGCGCAAGCCGTCACGTTCGCGCACGTTCAAGCCGACCGATGTGAAGGCGGTGCGCGCGGATCTCGGCCAGTCGCAATCGGAATTCGCGCTCATGATCGGCGTCAGCGTGGCCACGCTCCGAAATTGGGAACAGGGGCGCCGGGTGCCAGACGGTCCCGCGCTCGCGCTGTTGCAAGTGGCCGCCCACAATCCGGCGGCGGTCGTCGAAGCCTTGCATCGTCCGCGCCGTCGCGGCGCCGCATAACGATGCTTGCTGCAGTCGGGCGACTCGGTAGCTCGCTGCGCTCGCGTTTTACTTTATCGCCCGCTGCAGAAGCCAGGCGCTATGCGTGACCGGGCGAGCTGACACAATGCTACGGTACCCGTTATAATAGATACTGTGATACGCACGTTCGCCGACGCCGCCACTGAAGACCTGTTTAACGGACTCGACAGCCGGCGCGCGCGCCGTGCGTGCCCTGCGCCGTTGTGGCCGGCCGTGGCGCGCAAGTTGACGCAGCTCAACCGCGTTCGGGAATTACGGGAACTGGCGATTCCGCCGGGAAATCGACTGGAGGCGCTGCGTGGCACGCGGCGCGGACAGCACCGTATCCGCATCAACGATCAGTTCCGGATTTGCTTCCGGTGGGAGGACGGCTATGCCGACGATGTCGAAGTCACGGACTACCACTAAACGGCCGCCGGCGCTGGTGCAGCGGCGTCTGCCCACGCATCGCCCGCCCACGCATCCGGGTGCGATGCTATTGGAGGAGTTCCTTCGTCCGCTCGGGATCTCGCAGTCGGCGTTCGCCGTGCAGCTGGGCGTGTCGTTTCCACGACTGAACGAGGTGATTCACGCCAAGCGCGCGGTCACGCCGGATACGGCGCTCCGCTTGGCGCAGGTGACCGGCATGAGCGCGGACTTTTGGCTCGGCCTCCAGCAGGATTGGGACCTGTGGCATGCGTTGCGCTCCGCCGAAGCTGCCGCCATTGCTCGACTGAAGCCGTTGCCGCGCGCCGGCTAGAGGCACGCTCACGAAACGTTGCTGCTGGGCGTTATGTGTTCAAAGCCTTCGCGAGGCGTGTGGTTGCCGGGCGGCTCGCAAGTGATAATCAACCCTAGCGTAGCTTAGATGCAGTGCCGTTTGGACTCATCAAAGCGCATCAAACTCGGAGAAGTAATGTCGATTACTCGGCGAGCGTGGAGCGGGCTCATCTTGGTTGGGGCGTCGGTGATTCTCGCAGTCGGCTTTTTTTCGTGGCTGCCGAGCGCCACTTCGATCGGTCAGAGGCTAATTGCTACGACGTACTTCGCGTTACCGGGGATCTTGGGTGGTGCTGCTCTCATGGGTGGATCAGCCCGCGCTGTTTGGGGCGCTCACGCGCACACGTCTTGGCTACCGCTACTCTGCTGGGTGGTGCTGGGAAGTCGCCGCTGCCTCCAAGTGATGGATTACGCACTACCGCCGTGGGCTGACGACGCGCTTACCGGCATAATCTTTTTGCTTATCGCCGGATGCGTGTGGTCATGGGCACACGCTCGGAAGGCGCATCCGCCGCAGTTGTCGTGACGGGTCTGTCCAAGCACCAGTTCGTCACATAACGATGCTTGCTGCAGCCGGGCGTTAGACCGCCAAGGACGGTCTTGTCCGCCGGCCAGTCCAGCGACACCTTCCAAGTATGTCCTCGCCGATTCTAGACTTCAGTCACCTGACGCCCGACGAGCGTATCGAGCTCGCGGAGCAGCTCTGGGACAGCCTGCCCGTTTCGGCGCAGCAGCCGACTGAGCCCGTCCTCGACGAGCTACGCCGCCGCCGCGCTGCGCTCGAGGCTGACGGGGATCCGGGCGAGCCGTGGGACCTGGTCGTGAAAGAGATCGGTGAGCGCGGCGCGTGACGCCGCGCTTGTTCGTTCGACGCGAGGCGCGCGCAGAAATGGCGGAGGCGTTTTAGTGGTACGAAGCGCGAAGTGTCGGACTCGGACATGAATTCCTACGGGCCGTCTCGGTCGCATTCACCTCGATTCAGCGCGCACCTGAGCAGTATGCGATCGCGGTCGACGATATTCGCATGGTGCCGCTTCGCCGATTCCCGTACGTGGTGTTCTTCGTGGGCACTACTCGAGGAGTATCGGTGATTGCGGTCATTCACAGCCGCCGTCATCCACGCCGTTGGCAGTCGCGGCGCTGAGGTCTAACGAAACGTTGCTGCTGACAGCGCCATGCGTTCGGCACACCAACCACCGGTAGTCGCAGCGATGTCGCAAGTTGAGATCGATGATGCGGAGTGGGCGAACCCGGACAACTGGGTCCTCGATAGCCTGTACTTTAGCCGCCGAGACAGTCGGCCCTTCGTGCCGAAGCGCGGCTGCGACGAGTTGCTCGGCGCAACCGTCAATTTCGCGCGGCCCGCTGGCATCCTGATGCTGTGTGGGTTTCTCGGATTTCCGATCGTGATTTGGTGGTTACGGCATTAGCCGCGCTGTCTGCGCGTACACGCTGCCCTGCGCGATTCGCTGGCCTCGCTGCCGCTGAAGCAGGCGCGCGCATGGTGTTGGAGCGCCAGCTTCAGACGCCATCTGTCGGCGGCCGAGGGACGGCGGGCTCATCTGAATGTCTGGCGGCCGTTCGGAAGCGACCGTACACTTCGTCTATGGACTATCGGGAGCGAATTACCATCGAGCCAGAGAAGCGCGGCGGTAAGCCGTGCTTGCGCGGCCTGCGCATTACGGTGTACGACGTTCTTGACTACTTGGCTGGCGGAATGTCTGAGGATGAAATTCTGGCGGACTTTCCGGACTTGGAGCGCGAGGATATTCGCGCTGCGCTCGCCTTTGCGGCTGATCGGGAACGTCGGCTCGCGGGCGACGTGGCGGCGTGACTCCCGGAACTCGGGCCGCGGTACCGCCACCGCGGCTCCTGTTTGATGAGAACTTGGCGCCCTCGCTCGCGCATCGTCTCTCCGATCTCTACCCCGGATCGACGCATGTTCGCGATGTGGGGTTGGCAACGGCTGATGATGAGCAGCTCTGGCTGCACTCGCGCGATTTCGGCTATCTCATTGTCACCAAAGCGGAAGATGAGATGGCTGCGCTTCTCGTCATCGCGCGGCCGTAAGATCCCTGCGGTGTCGCCGAACGTGCGCTGAAGCGGAGGCGTTCGGCAAGCGCGACACGCACTCCTTCTACGAAGGCGACCTGCGAATGCTGTTTCGTACCTGTCTTTGCGGTGTGTTTCTATCGCTGCTGGCGTGCAGTGGAACATCTGGGGTCGCGAACTCCCCAGCGTGCGGCATCGCCGGTGTTGACAGAGGTCGATGGGAGAAAGTGCGCACCGGAACCCTCGTACTCGAACTTCCTGCGGGTTTAAAGGAGATCCCCGGGCTCTCCGTTGATTCGGACGTTCGAGGATGGGGAGCGCCAGAACGGGGCCGCATCGAATACGATTACGGTAGGTACTCGAGTGCATACGCCGGTGGAGACGGTGATTCCTATGTCACACGATGCACCATGGATG
>CANHTA010000241.1 GCA_947463135.1 Gemmatimonadota bacterium | reverse complement strand
GACACGCAACAGCGTCGCGACGCCCTGGAAATTGAGCGACAGCAGCTGGCCGATGCACTGGATGTCACGGAACGTGAACTGATTGCCGCGCGCGAGCAGGTCCAGATCACGCAGGCGAATGCCCAGGAGGCGCTGCATGACCTCGAAGGCGCGCGCCTTGCCGCGGCCACCGCGCGAACTGCGGATGCGGAAGCCCGCAGTGCCTTGGCCAGTGCGGTGCAATCGCGTACCGCTCTTGAAGGGCGCCTGAACGCGCTGGCGGCACTGGAGCGTGAACGTGTTGGACTCGCTCCGTCGGCGGCGAAGCTGTTGAAGGAGCGCGAGCGCTTTGGCGACGGAGCGGTGCTGGGCCCCCTCACCGACTTCCTGAGCGCCGATGGCGAGGCAGCGAAGCTGGTGGAGCGCTATCTTGGCGCCACCATGCACGCCATTGTTGTGCGTGATGCGGAGGCGGCGGCGGCGGTACGTCGGTGGCATGCGTCGACCCAACCCGGCCCGTTGTTGCTGTTGCCCCTTGATGTGGTCCTTGATCTGGGTGCCGACGCCGATGCCCTCGCGGCCAGTGTGCAATCGTCTGGCGCCGCTTCGCGTTGGGTCCGTGCGTTGTTGGGGAAGGTTCGCGCCATTGACAGCGGCGAGGCGTTCATCGACGAGCGGGGCGCCGTGTTCCTTCCGGGAACGGCAACCGGTCCCGGACCGCTTCAGCGCCGGGCCGAGATCACCCGACTGGAGTCCGATCTCGCGGCGGCCGATGCGCGCCGCGATGCCTGCACGCTGGCCGCCGACGCGGCGCGTCAGGCGCTGGGCGAGGCGGAGCGCATGCAGCAGACCGCCACGGAGACCGCCAATCGCGCACAGCAGGAAGCACGGCGTGCCGCCGATGTGCAGCAGGAAGTGGAACGCCGTCGCGAACGCGCGGGGCGGGAATTGCAGCAGTCGAGCGCGTTAGCCGAACGGCTGATCTCGCGGATTGAGGAGCTCGACGGGCGCACCAAGCAATTGGCGCAACAAGCCGAGGCGCTGCACGCACGCGCCGGCGAAGCCGATGCCGATATCGACGCAGCGCGGGAAACGCTCTCGGTTGCCGAACGGGATCAGGAGCAGGCGCGTGAGGCACGCGCGACCTGGCAGGTGGCACAGGCACAGGCCCAAGCGCGTCTCTCGGTGGCCATTGACCGTGAGAAGCGCTTGAACGAGGAGGACTCCACCGCCGCGGCGCGCCTTGAATCACTCGCGCGCGAGTTGGCGAACCTCTCCGAAGCCGACCAGAATCTGGCCCAACAGCTGGAAACCTGGCGCGCGGAGCTGGACACCGAGCAGAAAACCCTGGCGGATGCCGACGCCCGACTGGTCGAGGCCGAACGCGCCGTCGCCGCTGCAACCCACGCACTCGACGGCGCCGAACGGACGCTTGATGAAGCCCGTCGTCGGGCGTCGGCCTTGGGCGAGCAGCTCCATGGTGCGCAGCTCCGCCACACCGAACTGTCGGGGCGCCGCGAGGCGATTCGTCAGCGCCTCGAAACCGAATGGCGGCGCACGCTGGAAAATCTGCTGGACGGGTTTGAAGAACTCGATCTGGAAACGGAGGCCTTACGGAGCGAGGCCCAGCAACTGCGCGAATCACTCGACGAACTCGGTCCGGTGAATCCGTTGGCCATCGAAGAGCATGAAGAGGAGCAGCGTCGACTGGAGTTCCTGACCAGTCAGCGGAATGATCTCGTGGCCGCCAAGCAATCGCTTCATCAGGCCATCCGCGAAATCGACAGCACGGCGCGGGAGCTGTTTCTGGCGACCTTCTCGCAGGTCCGCGAGAATTTCCGTCAGATTTTTCTGCGGATGTTCGGCGGCGGCGAGTGTGATCTGCGCCTTGAGAATCCCGATGCGCCGCTCGACTGCGACATCGAAGTGCATGCTTCACCACGCGGTAAAAAAACGCAGCGCATTCACCTGCTCTCCAGCGGTGAACGGGCGCTCGTGGCGCTGTCGTTGCTGTTCGGCATCTTCCTCACCAAGCCGAGTCCCTTCTGTCTTATGGACGAAGTGGACGCGCCGCTGGACGACCAGAACATCGGGCGTTTCGTGAAGATGTTGAACGACTTCAAGTCGCGCACCCAGTTCATTGTGATCACCCACAATCCGCGCACCACGTCGGAGGCTGCCGACGCCGTGTACGGCGTCACGATGCAGGAGCCGGGGGTATCGTCCATCGTAAGCGTGCGCCTGCGCGGTGGTCAGCAGGTTGACGAGACCATCGTCCCGGATGATGGCGTGGCCGGCGCCATCAACGGCGACGACGACGACGACGCGGACAACCACGGGGCCACGGCGTCGGGTACCGAACCGGCTGAAGACTCGGCGGCAGATCCATCGCCGGCGTGATCGCGGTGGCGCGGCGGCGTTGGTGGAGCGCGGCAACCTGGTGCGGTGCGGCCGCGCTGCTGTGCCTGCCGGCGACCGCGCGCGCGCAGGCGGTGTTCGTTGATGGACCCACGTCCGCGGTGTTGCCTTCGCTCACGCCATCACTGGTGGTGCGCGCCATTGGGTTCGCGAATCAACGCCCGCTACGGGTACGGGTGCAAATCGCCACCGCGGCCGAGTTCACGCCCCAATCCCTCGCCGTCGACTCGTCATTCACCACCACGGATACAACCATCGCGGTACAAATCACCCGCGCGTTGCCCAGTGAGGCCACCATTTACTGGCGGGCCAGCGTGCAAGGCAGCAACGGTGCCAGCACGGAGTCCAACGCGACCGGTCCGCGGACCGTCCCCGCGTGGCTCACGCTCGTCGCTCCCAACTCCGCCACCGGCGACATCTTCGACGTGCGTCGCCCGTTATTCGTGTGGAAGAGCGCGCGCCTGACGCCGGCGGCCGGTGCGTTTACGTACTCGCTGGAGATCACCAATGCCGGGCGCCCAGAGCAAGGGGCCGCCGGACTCCGCGACACAACGTTCCGCGCGGCAACCAACCTGCAGGCGAACACGTCGTACCGGTGGAGTGTGCGCGCCACGCTGCCCAACGGGGACGCCGCACGCGCGGCGAGTCTGGCCACGTTTCTCATTATTGATCCGCCGCTCCCCACCACCACCATTCTGTACCAGAACTTCCCCAATCCGTTTCCATCGGCCACCTCCTTCAGTACCTGCTTCTGGTTCGACGTGGGAGAGCCCGGTGGCACCGTGTCGCTCGACGTCCTCGATCTTCGTGGCAATGTCGTGCGCACCATCGTGCCCACCCCGGATGGCACCACCCAACTGGCGGCGGGTCGGTACGGGCGCGGCGCGCCGGGGGGCGGCAGTAATTGCGATAACCGCTTTGTCTGGGACGGCACCGCGACCGATGGTCGTACGGTCGCACCAGGGGTGTACGTGGCGCGCTTCAGCAGTGGCGGCGGCGCGCCGACCTTTCGGCGCATCCTGTTCCGCGGGCGCTAAGCATGCGCCGTCTGCGTTGCGCCACATGAAACTGACCACCATCGGCACGGGCACGGCGGCGCCGCATGCGTCGCGTGTGAGCGCGTCCCACCTCGTGGAATGCGGCAGTGGCCCCCACCCGGTGCGCCTGTTGCTCGATTGCGGCAGCGGCGCCGTCCATCGGATGGCCTCGCTCGGCATAGACTGGTCGTCCATTACCCACGTAGCGATCACGCACTTCCACGCCGATCACATCGCCGATCTTCCCATGCTTCTCATGGGCTGGCGCTGGGGGCAGCGTCCGGCACGGACCGCGCCCGTGACGGTGTATGGACCTCCCGGTACGGGTGCACTCATGGAGCGCATGGCCGGCGTCTACGGCGCCTGGATGCTTGCCCCGGGATATCCCCTCACCGTGCGAGAGATCGTGGCCGACGAAATCGTGCGATTGGGCGAGATGGTGACCCTGAACACGCAGTCGGTACCACATACGGTGGAGAGCGTAGCATATTCCGTGGCAGACGGGGAGCGGCGTCTCGTGTACACCGGCGACACCGGCGTCAG
>CANHTA010000240.1 GCA_947463135.1 Gemmatimonadota bacterium | reverse complement strand
GTGGGCCTATGCACTGTTGCCCATTGCGCGTGCCACCTACACCAGCGTGCGGCTGGCCGATCCCGATGCCGTCGCCGCCTTGGCCGCCATGGGGGCAACGTCGTCGCAGCAGCTCTGGTGGGTGCGGGTCCCGCTGGCGGCACCGATGGTGCTGGCCGGCGTGCGGACGGCGGCCGTGCTCACGGTGGGCACCGCCACGCTTGGGGCGTTTATCGGTGCCGGAGGGCTCGGCGAGCCGATTGTCACCGGACTTGGCCTCGCAGATGCGCGGCTCGTGTTGTCGGGCGCGATCCCCGCCGCCGCGATGGCGATCGCGGTGGACGCCCTGCTCGGGTGGGTGAGTACCAAACTGGCGCCGGCGCATCTGCGCTAGCCGGAGCGCTCCCCAACCACCCGCCAACGGCACAAACCGTTAAACTTGCACCGTCCCCCCTCACGCGCCCTTCCTCCCACGCCGCTCTTCATGTCCCTCCCCTCTCGCTCAGAGGCCCTGGCCCTCGTTCATGCATGGACGGCCTCGGAGTCGCTTCGGAAGCATATGCTCTCGGTGGAGTGTGCGATGCGGGCCTATGCCACGCACCTTGGGGAGGACGTAGCGCTGTGGGGGCTCACCGGACTCATCCACGACTTCGATTACGAGCGGTTCCCCAATGCCGCGATGGCGGCCGATGCGGAACATCCGGCCGAAGGGGTGCGGGTGCTGCGGGCGGCGGGCTGGCCGGACGAACTCTGTGAGGCGGTACTGGGCCATGCGCCTTACACGGGGGTCCCTCGGGTCACCCTCCTGGCCAAAGCGCTGTTCGCGGTGGACGAACTCACCGGCTTGATTACAGCAAGCGCGCTGGTGAAACCCTCACGAGCCGTGACCGATGTGGATGTGGCCGGGGTACGAAAGAAGATGAAAGACAAGGCGTTTGCCCGCGGCGTGAACCGGGACGACATCATTCAGGGGGCCGCCGCCCTCGACGTCCCGCTGGATGCGCACATTGGGCTCGTGCTGCAGGCCATGCAGGCGGAGGCGGACGCACTGGGGCTGGCGGGTGCGGAGCCGCCGCGCTCAACGCCTCCTCTTGGCGATGCGTAATCCGTATGACCCCTAATCTGACCAATGACGGCCATCTCTCTCACCTTTCCAGCTGCCTCCCCCGACATGGGGAGTGACCGACCCGTGTCGGCCGAGGCGCTGCAAGAGCGGGAATTGGTGCTGTCGGCGCAGGCTGGGGATCACACGGCGTTTGCCGGCTTGGTGCGTCGCCACCAGCGTCGCGCGTACGCTGTGGCCCGCTCAATCGTCTTATCGCACGACGATGCCGAGGACGCCGTGCAGGAAGGGTTCCTGCATGCGTTTCGGGCGCTCGAACGGTTTCGTCCGGAGCAGGCGTTCGGAGCGTGGCTGCATCGCATTGTGGCCAATGCCGCGTTGGACATCGCCCGTCGGCGTAAAGTCCGCGACGCGGATGAGTTACCGGAGACCTTATCGTCTCCGCATCGAGATCCTGCAGAAGCCCATGAGTTACGGTCGCGCCTCGCGCGCGCCCTGAATACCCTCGGCGAACGACAACGCGCAGTGATCGTGCTGCACGACGTTGAAGGTTATAAGCACGCGGAGATCGGGTCCCTCCTCGGAATTCCCGAAGGAACGGCGCGATCAGACTTGCACCATGCTCGGACGCACCTACGGCGACAGCTGAGCAATCTTCGGAGTGAGAAATGAACATCACGCGGAACGACGACGGGCGCGACCCGGGTGCGGATCCACAAATGACGGACCTGTTGCGTCATCACTATGCCGCACCGCTCGATGAGCACTATTGGAGCGGGCTGGAAGCGCGCGTGATGCAAGGGATGCGTTTGGGCATCGTGCCGCTGAATGAGCTGCGCCCCACCTGGTGGAGCGGGTTCGGCGAATTCCGGTCAACGGATATCCGAACCGCCGGGCTCATTGCCGCCACGATCGGTTTACTGGTGGCCGGCGCGACGTACGTCCGCAAAGCTGAGGTGGATGCCACGGCGCGCGAATTAGCTCAGCGCGCGGCTGTAGAATCTGCGCTGCCGCTGCCCTTGGAGGATGCCACGCTCACCACCCGCGTTCGGGTGCGTCTGCCCGAAGATGCGCCGGAGCGATACTTGCATCCGCTTGACTACTAGCCCCGGTCGATCTGTGTCCAGTCCCCGTCCAAAATCGGTCGCGATAATGTTTCTGCTCGGTGCCTTTCTCACTGGGGGAGCGGTTGGCTTTGCAGCCGAGCGCGTGGTGTCCCCACCGCGTCCGGACGCCTTCAGCGACCGCGCGATGCTCGATGAACTCGCGCGCGAGCTGCAGTTGTCCTCCGGCCAGCGCATCGTCATCGACTCAGTGTGGAATTGGCGGCGCAGGGAGTCACGCGAGATCATGAAAACCGTCCGTCCCACGCTCGATGGCGTACGCGACAGTGCGCGCGTGCTCATGATGAACACGCTTGACGACACGCAGAAAACCGCCTTCCGCGCCCTGCTGGAGCGTAACAAACGTACCGCCGACAGCGCAGCGCGTGCGCGAGGTGAAACCAAGTGACGTGCTGGTACCGACTGGAACAGACCATCATCGGCGTTGCTCTCTTCGGGGCGGTCACGATGGCCGCCCCGTTGTGCGCACAGACGGCGGCAGCGGACGACGGCGCCCGCCCGATCAGCTTGCGTGAGGCCATCGAGCTCGCCAGCCGGAATGCACCGGCGGCCGTGGCGGCACGCGGGCTCGACCGCAACGCGGCAGCGGCACGCCGGCAAGCGCTTGGCTCGTACGCGCCCAATGTGAACATGTCGGCGGGCAGCGGACATACCCAAGGCACCACCATCAACAACTTCAACGGCCAGCTCACGGCGTTATCCGGCAATCCGTGGAGCTACAACAATGGCCTTGGCCTCAACGTCGAGCTCTTCGACGGCGGGCGACGCTTTTCGGAAATCAAGCGCATCCGTGCCACGGCCGACGTGGCCGATGTCTCGGCCACCTCCGCGCGCTTTGATGCCTCCCTGCAAGTCAAGCAGCAGTTTTACGCGGCGCTCGCCGCCCGTGAATCGGCGGCCGCGGCCGCGGCGCAATTGGAACAGGCCGAGCAGCAACTCAAGGCATCCAGTGCGCGGTTAGCGGCCGGGGTGGCAACCAAGTCCGACTCGCTGCGCTCCGCCATTCTGGTGGGAAATGCGCGCCTGGCCGTGCTCACCGCAGACAACGACCTGCGCGTGGCCAACGCATCGCTCACCCGCATTGCAGGGTCAACTACGCTGATCACCGCGTCGCCTGCCGATACGCTCGACACGCCACTCACCCTGCCCACCGAGGACGAGCTGGCCGTTCTGGCCACCGATGGTCCCGCAGTGCGACTGGCCACGGCCAATGTTGCCGTGGCACGAGCGGCCAAGCGTTCGCAGCGATCCACGTATCTGCCGACGCTGACCATGGGGTATAACTATGCCTTCAGCCAGAACAGCGCCGGCTTCGTTGGCCGGAATCTGCTCCTCGTTGGTGGCGATCACGCAAGCCGCCAGACGCTGAACTTCAACATGACGTATCAGCTGTACAATGGATTCTCGCGCGAAACGCAATCCGTACAGGCGGACGTTGCGCTCACGAATGCCGAAGCCCAGTTGCGGGACGCGCAGCTCGCGGCCCGTCAGAATCTGACGTCCTTCGTGCGGTCGTTGCAGAATGCGCAGGCGCGCGTGCAGGTGCAGCTGGCAGCCATTGCCGCCTCGGAGGAAGATCTGCGAGTGCAGCAGCAGCGCTACGCGCTCGGCGCGTCGACGCTGCTCGATCTCCTCACCTCACAAACGCAGCTCAATGAGTCGCGACAAGCGCTTATTCAGGCCCGTCTGGATGGTCGCATTGCCCGCGCACAACTTTCAGCCCTTGTCGGGCGTGAGCTCTAATGCCTACCCCCGCCTGGCGTCGTCTCCATGGTGTGATGAAGCCGGGATGGTGGGGTAGCGGCCTGCTCGTTGGCGGTCTGCTCACCGCCTGCGGCACCAAGCCGGACGCTCCACCGATGGTCACCACGGTCGCGGTGGATCGCCGGACC
>CANHTA010000239.1 GCA_947463135.1 Gemmatimonadota bacterium | reverse complement strand
GTCGGCATCGCCCCCCCACGGGACCCGCCGTTCTCACGGCCCACGCGGCGCGCCAGCGCGGCGGAGGGCACGCCGCCGCCCATCGGTCGGTGCTCGCGCGGTCGGTGATCGCACTCTATACTCGGGCGACCCCGATTCAATTTCCTATCCGACACGCCGCCGCACGCGCACCCGATCCCGTGCGACGAGCCACAAGGCACCTCTCGGTGTCTCCGTCGCGAGCAGTCGGACCGCTCCCCGGAGGCACGACACCGTCGACTGAATCGATTGGTCGGGCGGGCGCAACAGGATGACACCCGGTGATGTTACAGGATCGACTAGACGTACGTCCGCAAAATCGGTGTCGAGTGAAACGAGTATCCGCTCTTCCTGTTCGCACACTGCGCGAATCACCGTGTCGAGCGCCCCGGCGAGTCCTTCCTCGTGCACGTCATGCACATCCCAGCCGTGCTCGGCGAGGACGGCGCGCGCCGCGCGCGGCAGGTTCTCATCGAGTTTGAATCGCACGCTACGCCGGAATCGGGACGATGCGATCGTGCGCAAGCTCAGCAGCGAATGCGAGGGACGCGCGGATATGCGCGCGGGTGAGCGACGGATACTCACCGAGGATCGTCTCCTCGCTCTCGCCAGCGGCGAGGTTATCCAGGATGACGTAGACGGGGACGCGCGTTCCGCGCAGACAGGGCTGCCCACCCTGACGTCCAACGTCAACCATGATGTGTTCGCGCCAGTCCATAGCATCCTCCGAAAGGGTACCTGAAATCTATCCGCCTTTTGCATGGTGCGCATAGCACCAGACGTCACCGACAGGCCGCTCAGTTGAACGCAAACGCTTCCCAAATAAACACGGTACGGCCTTTCAGTCGATGGCGTCTTGACACTGGGGTCAGCGTGATATCACCACCGTGCGCGGTGCCGACGTGGCTCGCCGCCCCGCTGTCACGATGCTGATCGTGAGATCGTAGCTCCCTCGCGGTGCCGCGCGCATATCGAGGTCCGTCGTAATGCTGTACGGCACACCTGGAGCGGCCGCCACCGCTGGCAGGCTCCACGTAATGCTTCCGTCGCTCATGCGCCCGCGGCTTCCGGAAACGATCACATCCGAAAGCCACGTGAGTAAACCGCCTCGTTCCCGATGACGAAACGAGAGCGTAATGGCCACATCGTCCCCCGAGCGCACGCCGTACACCTCAAAGAAGAGCCCGAGCACATCCGATAACGATACAGATTCACCGCAATCACTCAGGGCCGGCACGCCCGTGCGAGTCCGCCACCACACGGTGGGCGCGCTCTCGACCTCGAACGACAGCACGCCATCGCGACACGGAACACGGATGCGCACACCCTCACCGTTGCCGAATCCCTGCACGCGCAGATCAGGGGAGTGCATCCGTAATAGATGAACGACAACTACACGCGCGACCTCAAGGAAAACCTCGATGCCGTGCTCGACGCAGTCGTGGAAGCCGGCTTCGTAGATCGCGACAAGATGGGCCTCGGCGGTCACAGCTACGGCGCCTTCAGCACGGTGAACGCGCTGTCGCTCATGCCCAACTTCAAGGCCGGCATCGCCGGCGACGGCATGTACAACCGCACGCTCACGCCCTTCGGCTTCCAGAGCGAGCGTCGCAACTTCTATCAGGCGCAGGACACGTACCTCGACATGTCGCCGTTCCTGCGGGCCGACAAGATCTCGGGCGCCCTCCTGCTGTATCACGCCATCGAAGATCAGAATCAGGGCACCGATCCCATCAGCTCGCGTCGCATGTTCCTCGCGCTGCAAGGACTCGGCAAGCAGGCGGCGTTGTACATGTATCCGTACGAAGATCACAGCGTGGCCACGTACGCCAGCGATCTCGATCTGTGGGCGCGCTGGGTGGCGTGGATGGACACGTACGTGAAGAACCCCAAGCCGGCGCAGCCCAAGGCGGCGCTCGTGCCGTAAGATTGGGCGGTGGCGCTGGCTCGAAACCCACCACGACGCGCACCGCGAGCTCGTGGTGGGTTTTCATGAGGTAGGCACCGGTACGACGTCGAAGACGGGCGCTATGACGCGGCGCCGGCGGCGCGCGGCGTCTACAAGCCCCGACGCCCCCTGGTCGCGCAGGTCGCTGACACGTTCCTCGCCTCCGGCGTGCTCGAGCACGGGTTCGCGCGTATCCGCTGCGATGCGTGCACGCACGAATACCTGCTCGCGTTCTCCTGCACGTGTCGCTACTTCTGCCCAAGTCGTTACGCCAAGCGGCTCGCCCTTGCAAGCCTTTGGGGTCAGCAAAAAAAGATCGCGGCGCCCTGAACCGCGCCTTCCTGATATTGCTCCGTGTTGCTGAAAAGTGCAGACTGAAGGCTAGGGAATGGATGTCCAAGAAGGCGGAGTTTGTCATCGTCTTCGAAGACCGCTTGATTCCTCAGCGATGACCTGCCCGTTTATTGCACGCTAATCTTCATCGCCTCGCGGGAGCTGACATGAAGTTCAAACATGCGTTGAAGTGCGCCATGGTGGCTCTTGTTGTGATTGCGGCGGCAGGGTGCAGCCCGGGCGCCGAGGCGCCTTCGGGCGATCGCGAGCCAGCTTCAGTAGCGCAAGCCCCTGACGCGCCCCCTGCTCCAGCGGCCGCGCCTCTTGCGCCCACCGATGGCCAGAGCGAAGAAGTCGTCTCCGCGCGAGAGAGGGAGGCGAAGTGGCTCAAAGATTTCCCGGACGTGGCCAAACGCGAGGGCGGTGTCCTGACCCTTTTCACAGGCGGCAAGGCCGTCGCGCGCTTCACCGATGCAAGTTCGCCCTGGGTTTTCACGGGCGCGCTCAAAACGCGCGCGCCGAGCGGCGAACGCATCTTTTTCAGGGTCACAGAGATTTCAACGGACGAAGACGGCCGGACCGAGGCGTTCGAACACTGGTTCGATCCCGCGGGCCAGTTTATCCCCTCGCAAGATGTGCTTGACCAATACCCTGGCGGCCAATTCATCCCCTCGAACAGCATTTTTGGCCAAAACCCTGACCGGACGATGATCGCGGCCGGCGACTATGAGAGTGGAGACGTGGGCGTCGAACCTCACCTGTCCTTGATGGATTGGTCGGGCGAGCCGAAACTCGTCTATGACTTCAAGTCACGTTGCTATCCGCTCAAGTGGATCAGCGACGACGAGCTCGAGGCCGCCTGCCCCTATGCGTATAAGAGCAATCCGGCAGATGGTGACGAAATCATTCCGGCGCGTGTAGTGCGCACCGGGCCGCGGGAGTGGCGCCTTCAACAGGCGGGACTGCCGACCCGCAACATGCCGAAACCGCCGCAAACGGCGCCGTACGACGAGACCGTGGCGGCGGCAGAGATAACGTCCCGGCCCGACGACGAAACCCGATTGTCGGAACTGGGCTACGAGCGGCTGAAGCGCTGATCAGCGCAGGCGTGGGTGTCGGCTTGTCCTCACCCCAGGCTCCGCGGCGCAAAGAGTCAGCGCCCGCGGCAACGTGAATGTCACAGATTTCTGCCCAAGTTGTCACGCCAAGCGGCTCGCCATCTGGACGCAGTGGCTCGACACGACGCTTCTCGCGCCGGTGCCGCACCGGCAGGTGGTGCTCACCATCCCCAAGCGGCTGCGCGCCTCCTGTCTGTACCGCCGACGCCTGCTCGGCGAGATTGCTCGCGTCGCCGCCCGCACCGTCACGGCCGCCATTCGTGCACTGACCGGCGAGCGCGACCTCGCCGTGGGGATCGTCGCCTGCCTGCAGACGCACGGCTCCCGGGCGAACTGGCATCCGCACCTGCACCTGCACGTCACGGACGGCGGGTTCCGGCCTGATGGGACGTTCGAGCGGCTGACGTACGACCGCACCGCCAGGGCCGTAACGTACCGGTCCGACACGTCCGAGGGTCCGACGGCGGGCACCGAGACCGCCGACCCGCTGGAGTTCCTGGCCCGGGTGCGGGTCCACCTTCCCGACAAGGGCCACGTCACGACGCGGTACGATGGCTGGTATGCCAATCGTCCCCGTGGCATGCTGCGGCAGGCCGAGCCCGCCCCCGGCGTCCAGCTCCCCAGCGGGGACGTCTGGCGTGCGCGGCCGTCCCACCGCGGCGTCCCCGTGGGCTCCGCCG
>CANHTA010000238.1 GCA_947463135.1 Gemmatimonadota bacterium | reverse complement strand
GCTCCGCCCAGCCGGCTACAAGCAGCGGCACTCCGCGCGCACTTTCCCTGGCCGATGCGTTGGCCCTCGCCGCCGGCGAGAGCGAACAGGTGGCCATCGCGCGCGCCGCGGCCTTACGTGCCAAGGGGCAGCTCGGCCAGGCGCGATCGGCCCTGTTGCCGCAGCTCGGCACCACCGTGAACTGGCAAAAGCAGTTGCAGAACCAGTTTGCGGCGATCGCCGAACGGTCCAGCAATAACAGCTCCGGCGGCGGGGGCAGGGACACCACGTCAGCGGCCGACAATCCGATTACGCGGATTTTTGCGTCGCAATACAACTTCAATGTGGGGCTGTCCGCGTCGCAACCGCTGTTCACCGGGGGGCGTACAGCCGCGGGAATCCGCGCCGCGAAAGCCTCCCGTGAAGCGGCCGATATCGGGATCACCAGCGCCCAAGCGCAGGTGCAGCTGGATGTCACCCAAGCGTATTACGACGCGTTACTCTCTGACCGCCTGGTGGCGATCGCAGAATCGGCGCTGGTCCAGTCGGAGCGCACGCTGCGTCAGGTGCAGCTCACGCGCTCCGTAGGCTCGGCCTCGGAGTTCGAGCTCATTCGCGCCCGGGTGACGCGCGATAATCAGCGTCCCGGCTGGTTGCAGTCACGCACGAATCGCGATCTGGCCTATGTGCGCCTGCGGCAACTGCTCAACGTGCCGCCCGATCAGTCGCTGGCGCTTACCGATAGTATCGCCGAGTCACCGGTGTCCGGCCCCGTTGCCACGCCGGAGCCGATTACCTCGGTGGTAGTGAATGTGGCCGAGGTGCTTCGCCTTGATCCGCAGGTACGGGCGGCGGTGGAGCGCGTGCTCGCGGCGAGTGATACCGGCGTGGCGGTGCGCGCGCCGGTTACCCAGGCGCTGAAAGGGGTGGAAGTGGCACAACAGCAGTTGCGCGCCACCAAGGCGCAGCGTTTCCCCTCCATTGGTGCCAACACCAACTACCAGCGTCTTGCGTATCCGGTGGGGGTGCTCCCTCGCAGTCTTGGTGATTTCTTCCCCAACTGGACTGTGGGGATCGGCCTGTCGTATCCGTTCTTCTCCGGCGGACGGTTGCGCGGCGAAGTGCAGGCCGCCGAAGCCGGCGTGCAGGAAGCACGGCAGCGGTTACGGCTGGCGCAGGAAGGGGCAACGCTGGACGCCCGTCAGGCGGTGGCTCAACTGACGGAGGCGGAGGCCTCATGGCAGGCCAGCGTTGGCACCGCCGAACAGGCACAACGTGCCTATGACATTGCCGAGGTGCGCTTTCGTGAAGGCATCTCCACGCAGATCGAACTCTCAGAGACGCGTAACCAGTTGCAGCAGGCGCTTGCCAACCGGGCACAGGCCGCGCGCAATCTGCAGGTCGCCCGCAAACGTCTTGAATTGCTTCCGTCGCTCCCGCTCTCGCAGGGGGCTCCTCTGATTACCGGCCCTACTCGATGACAAACATGACTCGCCGATCTGCATTCCGTGTTCTCCTCGCGGCGACGTTGGTGGGAACCGCGTGCAGTAAAGACACGGCCGCACCGGCCGCCAACGGGGCCGCCACGGCCCAGAACATTGGTCCTGAAAATATTGCCGTGGCGCGTATGGATACGCTGCGCAGCGGACCAGCGATCTCGGGCACGCTGAGTGCCGATCGCGAAGCACGTCTTCGTGCCGAAATGAGCGGCGCGGTGCTCGCCACCATGGTTGAACAGGGCGAGCGCGTGAACGAAGGCACGGTGCTGGGTCGCATCGATGATGCCTCGGTCCGTGATGCGGCGCTGTCGGCCCGTTCTGCCGTGGCGCAGGCCACGATGGCCGCCGAACAGGCCACGCGCGAATGGCAGCGTGCCAAAACCTTGGTGGCGGCCGGTGCCATTGCCGAACGGGACGTGGAAGGTGCCGATCGGGCCAACCTTGGTGCGCAGGCGCAATTGGCTGATGCCAAGGCGCGGTTGTCGTCGGCGGAGAAGATGCTGCGCAACACCATCATCAAAGCGCCGTTCGCTGGTGTGGTGGCTGAGCGTGCGGTGAGCCCGGGCGATATCGTGTCGCCGGGGTCGCCGATGTTCACCGTGATTGATCCGAAGAGCTTGCGGGTGGCCGCGTCGGTGCCGG
The DNA here is from genome assembly GCA_947463135.1 of Gemmatimonadota bacterium. Lineage (GTDB taxonomy): Bacteria > Gemmatimonadota > Gemmatimonadetes > Gemmatimonadales > Gemmatimonadaceae > Gemmatimonas. The sequence continues at coordinate 2,000 of CANHTA010000238.1, read as the reverse complement.
CTTCGGCGCTGGAGGATGTGCGTGTGGGTTCGCCCGTGGTGTTTACGGTGAACGGGTCCGATCGGGTGTTGGAGGGGCGTGTGCTGCGGGTGAGCCCGGTGGTGGACCCGCAAACCAAGCAGGTGCTGTTGCTGGCGTCGGTACCGGCGTCGGCCGGCGGGTTGGTGGCGGGCCTGTTTGTAGAAGGGCGCGTGGCCTCGCAGAAGCGCGTGGGGGTGTTACTCCCCGAGAACGCGATTGATCAGACGGGCATCGCACCCACCGTTATGCGACTGAAGGGCGGGAAGGTGGAGAAGGTGGACGTCCAGCTGGGCGTGCGTGACGATGCGCTGGCAGCCCTTGAAGTGACCACGGGCATCGCCAGCGGCGATACCGTGTTGTTGGGGGCGGCACGCGGGATTTCGGTTGGCACGATGATTACGGTGTCGGCGCCCCGGGACGCCACGCCGCCGCAGAAGAACGTGAAGAACTAACCTCAGGCCGAACCAACTCTTTCAGGTTGCTCCATGTTCATTTCTGATTTTGCCATCAAGAAGCCGTTGCTCACGGTGGTTGCCATGTTGGCGATTGCCGGCTTCGGGGTAGTGGCGCTCTCGCAGCTGCAAACCGACGAATTCCCCGAGGTGCAGCCGCCCATCGTGGTCACCACGGCGGTGTATCCCGGCGCCTCACCCGAGCAGGTTGAGCGCGAGGTACTGGAGCCCATCGAGGAGGCCATTCAGTCGATCTCGGGCGTCAAGTCCATCAACGGCGAGGCCCGCGACGGCTTTGCGCTGGTGCGCGTGGAGTTTGTGTTCTCGAAAGACCTGCAGGAGGCCACGCAGGAAATCCGCGACGCCATTGCCACGAAGCGACAGGATCTGCCGCAGGAACTTGAAGAACCGATCATCAAGAAGTTCAACGATACCGACGGCCCGATTGTCACGCTGTCGATGTGGTCGAACTCCTTGAGTCCGGCGCAGCTCACCATGCTGGCCGATCCGGCAATCTCCCGCGAGTTGCGCGCCATTCCCGGTGTGGCCGATGTGTCGGTAACCGGTGCGGTGAAGCGCGAGCTCACGGTGAATCTCAATCCGCAGCGCATGCAGGCCGCCGGGGTGAGTGTGCCGCAGATTGTGGCCGCAATTCAGCAAGGCAATCTGGCCGTTCCGGTAGGCCGTCTGAATGGGACGCTCGACGAGCGCACGATCCGGCTGCGCGGACGACTGGAGGGGCCACAGGACTTCATGCAGCTCGTGGTGGCCGAAAAGGGCGGCCGCGTGGTTCGCCTGGGTGATGTGGCCACGGCCATCGATGGTACGGAGGAGCTGCGCACGCTCTCCTTGTTTAACGGCCGCGACGCGGTGGGTCTCGAAGTCAAAAAGACGAAAGGCTACAGCACCACCGCCGTGGCCGATGCCGTGATTAAGCGTGTGAATGAGTTGCGCCCCACGCTGCCGGCCGGTGCGAATTTCGAAGTGGTGAAAAACCAAGGCACGCGCGTGGAAAACTCTGTGGCCAACGTGCAGAGTGCTCTGGTTGAAGGCGCGGTGCTTACGGTGCTGGTGGTGTTCCTGTTCCTCAACTCGTGGCGCTCCACGGTGATTACCGGGTTGGCGTTGCCGGTGTCGGTGCTGGCCAGCTTCATTGCGGTGTGGGCGTTCGGTTTCACGCTCAACACGATGTCCCTGTTGGGATTGTCGCTGGCCATCGGCATTCTCATTGACGACGCCATCGTGGTGCGCGAGAACATTGTGCGCCACGTGGAAATGGGGAAAGACCACTATACCGCGGCGCGCGAAGGGACGTCGGAAATCGGGCTCGCGGTGGCGGCCACCACCTTCTCCATCATTGCCGTCTTCATTCCCATTGCCTTTCTCGAGGGCCTCTCCGGGCAGTGGTTTAAGCCGTTTGCACTCACCATTGCCTGTTCGGTGCTCGTGTCACTGTTCGTGTCCTTCTCGCTCGATCCGATGCTGTCGGCCTACTGGCCTGATCCGCATCTCGAGGAGCACCAGAAG
>CANHTA010000237.1 GCA_947463135.1 Gemmatimonadota bacterium | reverse complement strand
GCCGATGCCGCGCGTCACTTGCAAACCGATCGCCCAAACTTGTATCGCCGCATGCGCCGGCTTGGCCTTGCCGCAGCAGGCGAATGATCGTCGGTGTGATGCACTCCCCCCACGTGATCCGTACCACCACACGCCACGCGTTGAGCCCGGCAATGACCTTGAGCAAGGACGTTCCATCATGATGGCGCTTTCAACCCGTGGGAGGTTGGCGCAGCAGATGGTTGCGGTGCTGTGCGTAGGGCTCAGCATGTGGCAACCGTCAGCGGCGCTGGCGCAGCGGAGCCGCGAGGCGGACGCGCCGGCACAACGGCGGCTCGGCAGCGTTCCCCCCGACGTGGTGCGTGAGGTCACCGCCGTGTGGAACGCGCCAACCACCCGACGGGTACGCGGCGACTTTGCGCTCGCGCCACGCGATACGGTGCGCGGTGACTTGGCCGTGCTGAACGGACGCGTGCGACTGGCCGGCGTCGTCACCGGACAGGTTGTGGTCCTCAACGGTGACCTCCTGCTCATTGACGGTGCACGGATTGAGCGGGCGCTGAGCATCATCGGCGGTGCGTTCGAGTCGCCGGAGCGCCCCCATATCGGCGGGGAGATCCGGGTATGGAGTGCGGCGTATCGCTACCGCGACGCCGGTGATTCGTTAGCGGCGGAATTAGACGTTCGCGATCGCTGGTCACGCTGGGTGCGCGACGATGCGCCACCGTCGGGAGGTGCCGTGCGCAGCAACCTGCTGCTGACCACCGCGCACCGCTACAACCGGGTGGAAGGGCTTCCCATCTATTTCGGGCCACGACTGGCCAGCCGCGCCGGGAATACACAGGTGCGTGCGGAGCTGGTCGGAATTTTCCGCACGGGCGATCAACTGGCGTGGCAACAGGAGAACCTCGGCCATCGGGTGCTCTTCGAGCTCCGTCAGGGTAACCGCGCGGGCGTTGCGGTTGGGGGCCGCCTCTTCGATGAAGTGGATGCCGTTGAGCAGTGGCAGCTCACCGATAATGAAATCGGGCTGAGTACGTTGCTGTTTTCCCGCGATTACCGGGACTACTGGCAGCGACATGGCGGTCACGGCTATGTGAGTCTGTTCGCGGGAAGCCGGGCGGAGCTGCGCGCGTCCTACGGCGAGGAACGCTGGCGTTCGCGCCGTGCGCGCAATGTCCCGTCGCTCATCAATAACGACGCGCCATGGCGCGTGAACCCGTTGGCCGATGAAGGCGTGCTGCACCTCTTTACGCTCTCGGGCACCTTCGATACCCGCAACAGCGCACAGGACCCGCGTACCGGCTGGTATCTGCGGGGTGACTACGAACGGGGCGATGGCACGCTGGTCGCGGGCCCCTTCGTTGAGCGCGCTACGCGGCCGTCGGCGCCCCGCGGCGGTGCAACGACGTACGCCCGCGCGCTCTTCGACCTCCGTCGCTACAATCGCTTGGGCCCCAACGCCTCGTTAAATGTGCGGGCCGTGGTGGGGGGCTGGCTCAGCGGCGATGCGTTACCGGCGCAGCGACGGTTCTCCGTGAGCGGCATCGATGCACTCCCCGGCTTTGACTTTCGGGCACCGCGCCGTGATGCCGATGTCGGGACCTGTGCCAGCGAAAACGAATTCGCCTACGCGGCTCGCGGACGTCCGGCGCGCTGCGACCGGATGGCGCTGCTGCAAGCCGAATGGAAGGGCGACTTTCGCCTGCGCCCGTTCGGGACTGATGAAAACCTAGGCGATCGTCGCTGGGTGTTGAGTCGTGTGCAGGTTGACGGTGCGTGGGTGATTTTTGCGAACACCGGGCGCGGATGGATGGTGGGGCCACGCGGTGGAGACGCCCTGTTCTCTCCGAAAGGCTCCGTGCCTCCGCTGCACTCGTGGCGCACCGATCTCGGCGGTGGTCTCGATTTCGGCACCTTTGGCGTGTATGTCGCGCAAGCCGTGTCGGAGCGTGGGACCTCGCCCAATGTGTACCTGCGGCTCGGTCGACGTTTTTGAGCGACATGGATTCACCGTTCCGCCGCTCTGCGCGTACCACGGGGGCTCGCGCCATGCGCGCGCTCCTCTCAGCGCTGTTGCTGCTCCTGATGGCCGGATTTGGGGAGCGCGCGTGGGCGCAGTCACGTCCGGAAATCAGCGTGAAGGTGGCTCCCACGATGTTTCCACCGCAGGTCGCGGTGCGCGGGGTGCTCACCGAAAAGCCGTTTGATGAATTGCTGCGCAGTGGTTTCCCGGCGCGACTGCATGTGCGCGCCGAAGTCTGGACCATCGGGCGCTGGTTTGACGAGGTGCAAAGTCGCGCCGAATGGGACATCGTAGTGCGCTATGATGCGATTGATCGCACCTATGACGTAGCGCGCTTTGTGGAGGGGCGCTTGATGCCACTTGGAAACTACGTGCGCTTCTCCGATGCGCGCGCGGCCAGTGAACTGCCCTATGCACCGGCACTTGGCACGCCACCGCGCGGTCGGAAAAGCTACGTGGCCGTTCAGGCCGAGCTGCAGACGCTCGACGTGAGTGACCTCGACGAACTCGAACGCTGGCTCCGCGGCGAGGCATCACCGGCGGTGCGAGGGAAACGCAGCCCGGGCACAGCGCTCACGCGCGGGGTGCGGTCGTTGGCGAGTCGGTTGCTGGGCGGTGAAGTGCGACGGCTGGAGACGAGGAGTCCCGCCCTGCCGTATTGACGATCAGGGGGCGAGAATCGCGCCCTCGATTTTCTCGAGCTCGTGCAGCGTCTCTTCCCCGTAAAACACCTTGATGTACTGCGCCTGAATGGGCGTGAGTCGACGAACCGCCCAGCTCAGATGCACAAAGTGCGGTTCCGAGGGCGTGTGCAGAGGCGTCATGCCAATCTCGTTGGGCATGCGATTGGCCTTCTTGGTATTACACCCACTGCAGGCCGTCACCACATTCGTCCACTCGTTGGAGCCCCCGCGCGAGATCGGAATGAGGTGATCGCGGGTGAGCGATTCCCGTGGCTTGAGCTCCGTGGACCGGCGTCCGCAGTACTGACACTGGTAGTCATCACGGGCGAACAAAAAGGTGTTCGTGACCTGACGGCGGAAGCGTCGCGGGACATGCACGAAACGCGTGAGGCGGATAACCACCGGACGCGGAAAGGCATGGCGTTCGGAGCGTACCGGCATGCCGGTTTCGGCCTCAACGATCTCGGCCTTTCCGTCGATGACCAACCGCAAGGCGCGCCGGAGCGGCACCATGGTTAACGGTTCGTACGAGGCATTTAATGCAAGACAGCCCGCGATCACGCCCTCCCCTCCACGCTACGGTGTACAGGTATATGGGTCCGTTATATGAACAGTATCATGCCGTGGAAGCCCGTCGCCACTGCTCCAGGCGATCGCGCCAGTCGTTCACGCGTTGCGGCAAGCCGTCATCGCGCTGGATGACCGCCCCATGGCGCACCAGTTCGCGCCCCTGCACCGTTACCAGCGTGGCGTGCACCTTGCCGGCGAGGGCGTGGACGAGGGCAACGGCTGGATCAAAGAGCGGTTGCGCGTCCTCGTGATCCAGCGGAAAGGCCGCCAGATCCGCGTCCTTGCCCACTTCGAGCGTGCCCACGCGCGCCCCCAATCCCAACGCCTCGGCGCCGCCACGGGTGGCCAACGCCAACGCATCGTGCGCGGAGAGGGCGTCCGGGGTACCCGCGCGGAGTGAACAGAACAGCGTGGCCTGCCGCGCCTCGCCCAGGAGATCCATCCGATCGTTACTGGCCACCGAATCGGTGCCCAGTCCCGTGCGAATCCCGTGGGCCAGCATGCGATCAAGCGGGGCGATGCCGTGACCGAGTTTCGCGTTCGAAATGGGGCAATGCACGATCGTCGCCCCCGCGTCGGCGATGCGCTGCAAATCACGATCGTCGGCCTGAATGACGTGAATGAGCAGAGGCTGGGCCGCCAGCACGCCGGCCGCGTCCAATAACGCAATCGGTGACTCAGCCTGCGGTGCCACCGCGATCTGGCGCGCCCGGAGCCGGTCGGCGAAGGGCCCCGTGCCGTCGCGCACCAACAGCATCTCCGCGCGACTCTCCGCCACGTGCACCGCCATGGGCAACGATTCCTGTTGCGCCAGCCCGGCCGTGGCGGCGAAGAGGGCCTTCGACACCGTATACGGCGCATGCGGCGATACCCCCACCCGCACGAGATCCGTATCCTGCACGCGCGCCTCCTCCACACGGCGCATCAGCTGCGCGATGGCCTCTGCACACTGCGCCGGATC
>CANHTA010000236.1 GCA_947463135.1 Gemmatimonadota bacterium | reverse complement strand
GAGTCCATGAAACGACCGAGTCCCATCTTCTTGCGTTCCTCAAACTCCGCCATGCGCGCGGCCATCATCCCGCCGGTGGCTTCGACCATCACCGTTCCAAGTCGCTGCGCAATCGGCGTGAGCATCAGATCCGCTTCGGCGGTATCGGATCGCGCAATATCGATCGCAAACACCAGCGAGTCGTAGCCGACGGCGCGCACGAGCGCGATGTGCTTGCCGGCTGGCAGTTGCGTGAGACGGAGATTGCCGCGCGCGTCGCTCCTCGCGGTGCGCTCGAGGCCGACCAGCAGAATGCTCGCCTCCGCGATTGGTCGCTCGGTGCGTGCGTCCAGAACGCGCGCAGTGAACAGCGACGTCGCCGCCGGCGTCTGTGCGCACAGAGGCGCGGCCACGATTGCATACAATGCCACCAGGAGTGCACATCGCTTGCTCATTTTTCCCTCCTTCAGGAGGCGTGTGCCGCTGACGCCACGGAGGCCTCGTCGGCGTGCGAGTCGTACGTACAGCGCATCGGCCAACCGTCGGCCAGAAAACACGGTCGAATCCGGGAACTCCCCGAGTCCGAGCGTCCTGCGGTCTTCATACTCCCGGATTGGAAATCTGATCGGAGTAGTCCGAGTATAGGGCACCGACCGACTGCGTCAAGAGCACCTGAGGGCGGGCGTCGGCGCGCTCCGGGATCGAGGAGCGCCCAGCATGCACTCGGCTCGGGCGCGGTCTGTCACCGTTCCGACGCGCGACGGGCTGTTTGGACGCGACGTCCGCGCGCACCTTGTTTGAAACGCCCACTGCAGGAGCCGGCGGTAGCGATCATATTACTGAATTCACCGATACCCGAACCCCCTCCCAATGGAATCCGCGGATAGAGAGCAACCCATCGCTAGCCACTTTGTGTCGATGTCGCTGATCGCTCCTTTTCCAACGATCTTGCTCGCCATTCTCATCGGTGGTGGACTCATCGCCATAACCCGTCCGATGGCAGTTGTCGCGTGCCTGATGGGCGCTAGCACGCTCCTAAGCGCGCGCGCGACCCAACACGGCATGCGTGCGATGGAGATCCAGCAACCTGGTTCCGTCACCTTGATGATGAGACTGCGCCTGGCACTGATCTTCGCGTCAGGCGTTCTCATCATGGCGGTCTCAGGGTGGCGCGCCGCCGCTTAGGGGCAACGGCGGCCGGCGTTTCAGCGCCTTCCAACGATCTGCGATGTCCACTCGGTGTAGGTGCTCGCTAACGGGTCGCTGCTGCCGACAGGGCTGTTCAAAGGACGGCAACTGGCTCGCTGCGCTCGCCTGTTGCATTGTTATCAGGCCCCACGGCAGATCTTTGCGTTATACCGCTGTAGGCCATCGTATTAGATTTCAGGGGCTGTCCCCTCGCCTGCGGAGAGATCCATGTTCCTGACCCTCGAAGTCGATCGCGAAGCGGATGGCCGCTTCATTGCGGAAGTGACCGACCTCGCCGGCGTGCTGGCGTACGGCGCGACCGAGCAAGAGGCGGTGGCACGCGCTCAAGCGCTCGCGCTCCGCGTGCTTGCTGATCGCCTGGAGAATGGCGAGCCCGCGGCCACCCTGCTCCCACTCGATTTTCGCGCCGCGTAGTCGGCGAGCGCACGTCGGATGAGTGAATGGCCGTCCATGAAAGCGCGCCGCGTCTTGGCCGCACTGCTCCGCATCGGCTGGATCGTCAAGCGCGAGGCCAGCTCACACAAAGTGCTCGCCCGTGAGGGGTGGATCGACACGGTGTTTGCGTTCCACGATGGCGAGGAGATTGGTCCGCGGATGCTGGCGCGCTTAGCGAAGCGAACCGGCTTACGTCCCGAAGATCTGTAGCCGGTTCGTCGCGGCGGGGCACTGTCCCTGACCAAAGCCACGTCACGACGCGGTACGATGGCCGGTATGCCACGTCACGATGCGCCTCGTCGCCGTCATCACCCAGACGTCGGTGATCGACCAGATCCTCACTTACCTCCCAGCCCGCGCCTCACGTGGGGCGCACGACGGCATGGCGCTCATGGGTAGAGGTGGTAGGCAGCACTGATCGCGCGGAAGTGCTGCAGTTCGTTTTCCCACGCGGCAAAGATCTCTGCGGGTGTACGCCCCGCCTCCAGCATCTGCTTGAGCCGCGGTGTGGCCGCCAGCCGGTCGAGGGTCGCCTCGTTCCAGACGAGCTGGTCGCGGTGCAAGGCGTGCACCGCCCAGAGCATCGCCACGCCCACGCGATACGGTTGCACCGTGCTGCGATCGGTGACGTGAACGCGAATGCCACGCACCAGGTCGCCGGCGTACATCGGCGGTCTGGCATGGAACGCCTGTTGGACCGGCGTGAAGGTGTCCGCCGCGAAGCGCACCCCCGGAAGTTTCAGGTCGTTCAGCAACACGACCGCGCGCTCGTGCGCCAGCCAAGGCGCACCGATCAGCTCGAACGGCGCATCGCTACCGCGCCCCGCTGACACGTTGACCGCCTCGAAGAGGCAGGTCCCTGCGTACGCGATCAGCGACGAGAACGTCACCAGGTTCGGTGATGGCTTCCGCCACGATTGGCCAGTCTGATCGAACCACTGATCCCGGGTCCATCCACGCATCGGCACCACGTGTAATTCCGCCATGCGTCCGCCGCGCAAACGCCGCTCGCCATTGTAGAAGCGTGCCAGTTCACCGGGCGTCATGCCGTGCAGCGCGGGAATGGCCGTGTACGAGCCGAAGCGATAGAACGCTTGCGAGTCGGCCACGAAGCCATCGGCGCCACGCCCACCCAGCGGGTTGGGCCGGTCGAGTACCACGACGCGAATCCCTCGCTCGGCGGCGGCCTCCATGATGAACCCGAGGATGTTGACATGCTCATAGAAGCGGGCCCCGACGTCCTGAATGTCGTAGAGCAGCAGGTCCACGCCGTCCAACATCTCCGGTGACGGCTTATGCTGTTCGCCATATAGACTGTACTTCGGCACACCGGTGCGGGCGTCGCGGGTGCGCTCCGGGTCGCGCGGCACGGAGTAATCGTTGCTCCGGATGTCGTACTCCATGCCGAAGAGCGCCACGAGCCGCACATCGCGATGTGCCGCGAGCGCATCGGCAAGATGCGAGCCGTCCGCCAGGCGTCCGCTGTGATTCGACACGAGCGCGACCGCACGACCGCGCACCAACTCGGCAAATTCGCTGAACAGGCGATCGGCACCCATCGTCACCACTGGTCGGGTGGAGGTGGACGACTGGGCCGACGTCGCCACCGGGAGCGCGAGCAGGATGAAGGCCAGTAGCCCTCGAATGCGTACGGACATATTCCACCGAGGTTGTGGTCAGGACGGCCAACGCACCGGAGACTCGCGCGATGACGACACGCCCCTATCCTACGCCCCGGGCGCCCGTACTGCTGGTTACCGCCCGTGCCCGCCGTGGGTCCGTCGGACTTGTCCGACCGGTACGTCACCGCCCGAGCGGCGCTGGCGACAACGCGCTATCCGAGCGGCTATGGACAATGGCAACGTGCTCTACGCACTGCCCCCCATTGTTGAGCAGCTCAGCATGGCCATGTAGGTGGATTCGCTCTTTGCGGTGTTGCGAACACGGGCGAAAGCAGAGACGCACAAACCCGGTTTCGGTACACCGACCGTCACATCCTGCGCCCATGCACAGGCACCTTCAATTGGTACGCGATACTTTCGTCGGGGGTGCCCTCGAGCGTGTCCACGCCGTAGCGCACCTGCAGCGGGTCGCCATGGACCATGGTCCCCATGAGGCGGTCCCAGAAGGAGAACACGTTACCGAAGTTGGTGTCCGTCCAGGGGAGTTCCATGTGGTGATGGAACTTGTGCATGTTCGGCGTGACGAAGACCCAGCTCATGGGGCGATCGATCCACGCGGGTACGTGGATGTTGGCGTGCGTGAAATACGTGAAGAAAATCGTCACGACGCGATAGAAGACGTAGAACGCCAGCGGAATCCCGAACACCAGCACAGTGGCCGCGGAAAACAGCTCACGGATGACGTAGTCGAGCGGGTGGTGCCGAGTGCCGGTGGTGGCATCGACGTGGGTATCGCTGTGGTGGACGAGGTGCAACCGCCACATCCACTTCACATGGTGCAGCAGATAGTGCGCAAACCACTGCGCCACGAAATCGAGCGCCAGCACCGCGATCAACAGCTCCACCCAGGTAGGCCACGCGACCATGTGCAGCAGTCCCAATCCGCGCGCTTCCGTCCACACGTACACGCCGGCCAT
>CANHTA010000235.1 GCA_947463135.1 Gemmatimonadota bacterium | reverse complement strand
CGCACACCCTGCGCCACCAGAAATTCCGCGGTCTGATCCACGCCCTTGCGGCTCTGACAGTACACAATGCCGCTTTCCCCTTCGTGCGCGCGAATAAGGGCGAGGATCTCCCCACGCGTGTTGCCACCCTGCCCTTTTTTGCGCGTGGCGATGCGCAGATTCGGCCGGAAGAACGAGCCCTTAAACCCAGCCGGTTTCCGCATACCGAGCTGCCGCAGAATATCGAGCGCCACGCGACGGGTGGCAGTGGCGGTGAGGGCAAGCACCGGGACATCGAGCTGCTCTTTCAGCCCCTGCAGCCGGCGATACGACGGGCGGAAGTCGTGTCCCCACTGACTGATGCAATGGGCCTCATCCACCACCAGCAGGGAGATGGGACAGCCACGGACGAAGTCGCCGAGGTAGCCGTCGAGCGCTTCCGGGGCAAGGAACACCAACTCGTACTTCCCGGCACGGAAGGCATCCATGCGCGCGCGGCGTTCATCAAACTCCAGCGTGGAGTTGATCGCCGTGACCGAAAAGCCCAGGCTCGCCACGGCGTCCACCTGGTCCTTCATCAGCGAGATGAGCGGCGAAATAACCAGCACCGTTCCGTTCAGCAGCCGCGCGGGCAGCTGATACGTAAGCGATTTGCCCGCGCCGGTTGGCATCAGCGCAATGCAATCGTGGCCGGCGAGCACCGCGTCGATCACCTCGCGCTGGCCTGGCCGGAACTCATCAAAGCCGAACACGTCGCGGAGGACGGATTCGGGGGTCGCTGTGTGAACAGAAGGGCTATGCGGCATGCTTCAGGCAACGTAATGGCGCTACGCGTTCTGAGGCATGCCCCCTTATGGTGCGCTACGGCGTCACCGGGAACTTTTGCATCATCAGCCGGACCGACTCCCGAATCCGCTTTTCCATCGCTCTCGGGTTGCCAACCAATCCCCCAACATCGGTCTGCGCCCATCCTCGCCACAGAATTGTCTTCGCGGTTGGTTCAGCCACGTCGAGAATCAGCGTCCCCTCCTCAAACTCCAGCACCCGGTCCGACAGCGTTTCACGGGGGGATGACAAGCCACGGGCTTCGTCTGCCCGAATCACGTCCACGCGCTGACGTACGCTGGCATGGTAGTGCACCCAAAGGTCCGGCGAGGTCGTCGCGCGCTGAAAGCCACGCGCGGCGAGCTCGAGCTCAACGGCCGCTCGCACCCGCGAATCGAAGAAGGGATTTTGGTCCAGCCGCGGATCTCCTACGGGGAGCGAATCCCCTCCCGCCCAGTCGTAGGTGCGATAGCGGTCGAAGCGCACGGCGGGGTCGAAGTCGGCGCCGGCGTGGACGGTGGCACAGCCGCTCACCAGCACGACCAGCGCCAGCATCGCCACACGGACCACGCCACGTGCGGCCATATGTGCGGCCTTCGGTACGGACCCACCTACCGGCACGCGGGGATGCGCGCGCGGGTGAAACGGTGACCTCAGAGATGTGTTTCGCATAGCTACAGCCTACGGCGTAGCCTACGCCGTGGCTGTCAGGAGAATCCGCACACCAGAGCCCCCCGCACCGCTCAGGCGTGCGGCGTGATCACCACCTTCCCCACCACCCGCCGTTCCAGAATATCACGCAGCGCCGCAGCACCGTTGGACAGCGGATACCGCGCGCTTACCACCGGCGCGATGATCCCCTGCGCCACCCACTCCAACAGCTGGGCGAGATGCCGCGCGTTCGCCGCCGGCTCGCGTTGCTCAAACGCACCCCAAAACACCCCGATCACCGACGCCCCTTTCAGCAGTGGCAGGTTGAGGGGGAGCGAGGGTATCGCCCCGCCGGCAAAGCCAATCACCAAGTGACGTCCACCCCACGCGATGCTTCGGAAGGCAGGTTCAGTGAGTGCCCCACCAACAGGATCGCAAATCACATCGGGACCGTGGCTACCAGTGAGCTCCTTCAGTCGGTCACGCAGTGACTCCGAGCTGTAGTTGATGCAGGCATCAGCACCGTGTAACTGGCACACCGCCAATTTCTCCGCGCTACTCGCCGCGGCGATCACGCGTGCCCCCAGCGCTTTGGCAATCATCACGGCAGCGAGTCCCACGCCCCCTGAGGCGCCGAGCACCAGCAGCGTTTCGCCCTTCACCAGGTGGGCACGATCGATGAGCGCGTGCATCGCGGTACCGAACGCAAGCGGAAGCGTGGCCGCCACCTCAGAAGTGACCGCCTCTGGCAAAATGGTCGCGGCCGACGCGGGCGCACACACACGCTCGGCGAAGGCGCCGGTTCGTGTGAACACGACCACGCGCTGTCCCACCTGCAGGTGCACAACATCGGCGGCAACCGCCGTAATCACACCCGCCGCTTCCCCGCCCGGAGTAAAGGGCAATGGAGGACGAACCTGATACTGACCCATCACCATCAAGGCATCAGGAAAGTTCACTCCAGCCGCGGACACCTGCACCACGATCTCGCCCGCCGCCGGGACGGGATCGGGAACGGTGTCCAGCGAGAGCGTTTCAGGCTGGTCAAAGGCATGGCAGCGCAACGCGCGCATAGCGACTCGCGGGTTGAGGGAGAAGAGACGTGCAGCGGTCAGGATGAACAGTAGCCGCTGGAGGCCCTACCCGTGTGCGCAACCGCCACCCATACTTGAGGTGTCAACTCGTCCCGTGCCGTGTGCTGTTCGACGGCGATTCTTCGGGGTTTGTCCCTCGCCTTCAACATCGGATTGCCTCAGATGCGAGACACGCACGCGTTTTGGACATGGTTTGACCTGGAAGCAGGACCGAAACTGGGGGCGCGCGAGGTTTCGTTTCGCAAGGCGTTTGCGTACCTCGACACGCTGCAGCGCACGGGCCCGGTCACGATTGTGGAAACGGGGTGTACCCGGATCGCAGGAAATTGGGCCGGCGATGGTCAGTCGTCGGTGTTGTTCGATCACTATCTCTCGCACTGTCCCGCCGGGTCCGAGGCGCACGCGGTGGACATCGACCCCAACGCCACCGCCCAATGCCGCCAACTCGTGAGCAACCGGGTGCATGTGCACACGGGAGACAGCGTGCCGGTGCTCCGGCAGATCGCGCGAACGCTGGCCGACGCGGGTCGCACCATTGATCTGCTGTACCTGGACTCGTTTGACGTGGATTGGAAGAACACCACGCCAAGTTCAGCGCACCACCTGAAGGAGCTGGTCTCAATCGTTGGTTCACTGCGCAGTGATACGCTGGTGATGGTGGACGATTGCCCGGCCCAGGCGCGGATGGTGGGCACGGAGCCCGGCAACTACAGTTTGATCTCCCAGCCTGAGATTGGCGGAAAGGGCGGCTTTGTGGCCGAGTATGCCGCGCAAGTCGGCGCCACCCTGCTCTTCTCCCATTACCAAGCCGCCTGGACACACTTTGTGTAACCGCGGTGGTGGGTGTAGCGCCTTATCGCTTGCCCGGCGCGCGTGAGGGAGCGCGTGATGCCGCGGGGATCGGCAACAACGCCGACACCGCGGCGCCATCTTTGCGGGGATCTGACGCGCCCGCATTGATGCCGGTGGTGTAGTTGCGCATCACCGCCTGACCGGCGCCCATGCGGGTGCTCGAGTAATCGCCGCGCATCACGATCTCATGGCCCATCGCGGCCAAGGCCTTGAGCACGCCATCAGGAATGCGCGACTCGAAGTTCACGTCGCACCCCGGGAACGTTTCCTTGGAGAACCGCGGCGCATCGAGCGCTCCCTGAATGTTCATGCCGAAGTCGGCGATGTTCGACACAAACTGCGCGTGCGCCTGGGCCTGATTCCACCCGCCCATGATGCCGAAGGCGATACGTGTGTCCCCCTTCTCCATGAACGCCGGGATGATGGTATGCAGCGGACGCTTGCGTCCGGCCAGTACGTTGGCGCTGGCCGAATCGAAGGAGAAGCCGGCACCCCGGTTGTGCCACACAAACCCGGCATCCGCCACCGTGATGCCGGCACCGAATCCCACCGTGGAGTAGTTGCTCTGGATGAGGGAAATCATATTCCCCTCCGCATCCACCGCACTCAAATACGTCGTGCCGTTGTCGGTGCCGCTCGGCGTACCGGCGGCGAGATCGCAGGTGGCTTTGGTTGCCTTCACCAGTGTCGCGCGTTCGGCGGCATAGGCCTTCGAGCGCATCGCCTCAACCGGGATCTTCACAAAGCGCGGATCGCCGTCATACCGCTGCATATCGGCATACGCCAGCTTCTTCGCTTCGATCATGTGGTGCAGCGCCGGCACGGAGTTG
>CANHTA010000234.1 GCA_947463135.1 Gemmatimonadota bacterium | reverse complement strand
TCGCTCCCGCCTTCAGCCTCGGTGCTCCGTGCTTCGCATCCGTACTCTGACACCCACGGCCGTCGCGCTCGCCGCGCTGCTGTGTCCCGACCGCGCGATCTCCGCCCAGCGCGCGGCGCCTGCCGTTTCGCCGCGCCCTGCCGTGGACACCAGCGCCCTGAGCCGACTGGTTTTCCGCAACGTCGGCCCGGTGAACATGATGGGGCGTTCCACGGACATTGAAGGGGTGGAGGGGGACGCGAATACGGTGTACGTGGGCACGGCCGCTGGCGGGGTCTGGAAGACCACCAACGCGGGCACCACGTGGCAACCGCTCTCCGACGGGCAGTCAACGTTGGCGGTGGGCGACTTGGCGTTGGAGCCGGGGAACCCGTCGGTGTTGTATGTGGGGACTGGAGAGGGGAATGTGCGCAACTCGGTGTCCTTTGGTCGCGGGGTGTTCAAATCCACCGATGGCGGGGCAACGTGGCGCAACGTGGGGCTTACCGACACGCGGCACATTGCCCGGGTGATGGTGCATCCTGCCGACCGGCAGACGGTGTATGTCTGCGCCGTGGGACACATGGCGGGGCCGAACGCGGAGCGCGGTGTTTTCCGCTCCCGTGATGGCGGTGGGACCTGGACCAAGGTGCTGTATGTGGACGATCGGCATGGATGTGCCGACCTCGACCTCGACCCCGTGAATCCCAACATCGTGTACGCGGCGATGTGGCGCTTCGAGCGGAAACAGTGGACGTTCACGTCGGGATCGGAGCAGGGGGGGATCTTTAAATCGGTGGACGGTGGCACCACGTGGAAGAAGGTGGGCGGTGGTCTTCCGTCGTTGCTGGGCCGTATTGGGGTGAAAGTGGCGCCATCGTCACCCAATGTGGTGTACGCCATTCTGGAGAACCGGAAAGAGGGCTACGTCTGGCGCAGCGACGACTACGGTGAGAACTGGCGCCGTGTGAGCGACGACGCCAAAACCATTTGCCGTGGCTACTACTACTCAGACCTCCGCATCGATCCGATGGACGCCGATCGGGTGTATGCGATTGCCTGTAACCTGTCGGTGTCGATTGATGGAGGGCGCAACTTCCGCACGATCTCGCAGCGCATCCACGGTGACCACCACGGGCTGTGGATTGACCCGAGCGCCCCGAAGCGTATTTGGCAGGTGAACGATGGCGGCATCGCCGTGTCGCATGATCGCGCGGCAACGTGGCGTTTTCCCAACCAGTTTGTGTTGGCGCAGTTCTACCAGTTGCATGCCGACAACCGTGAGCCCTTCTACTTCCTCGGCGGCGGGCTGCAGGACAACGGCAATTGGGTGGGCCCCAGTCGCACGCGTGATCCGCTGGGGATTCTGGCCGATGACTGGAGCATGGTGTCGTATGGCGACGGGTACTATCAGGTCACGCACCCCGATGACCCCGACTATTTCGTGACGGACGCGCAGGGCGGGATGATTTTCCGCACCCGGATGCAGACACGGGAACAGGAAGACATTTCCCCGCAGCCGCGTCGTAACGATGGTGGCCCCGTGAATGCGCTGCCGTACCGCTTCAACTGGAACGCGCCGGTGGTGGCATCGCCGCACGATGGGAAGGTGCTGTACTTCGGTGCGCAGGTGCTGTTTAAGTCGGTGGACTTCGGTGGCACGTGGACGGCGATCTCGCCGGATCTCACGAAGAACGACAGTACGAAACACGGATGGGCCGGCGGGCCGGCGATGCAAGAGGCAACGACGGCCGAGTACTACAACACGATTTACAGCGTGGCTGAGTCGCCGGTTCAGGCGGGGCTGATCTGGGTTGGCGCGGATGACGGCAACCTGCAGGTCACGCGCGACGGCGGGAAGAGTTGGACGCGGGTGGACGGCGCGGTGCCCGGCGTGGGTGTGGCGGCGGTGGTGAGCCATGTTGAGCCAAGCCGCCGCGCGGCCTGCACGGCGTACGCCACCTTTGAGCGCAAGTTCATGGATGACCTCCGTCCGTATGTGTATCGAACGGCCGATTGCGGGGCCACGTGGACGAGTATTGCGGGGAACCTGCCGGAGGGGGCGTATCTGCAGGTGCTGCGCGAGGATCCGCGCAACCCCGAGGTGCTGTATGCGGGAACGGAGACCGGGCTGTATGTGAGCGTCACGGGTGGTGGCGCGTGGTTCCGGCTTGGTGGGAACCTGCCGGCCGTGCCGGTCCATGAGGTGTTGGTACACGGCCGCGAAAACGATCTCATTGTGGCTACGCACGGGCGAGGGGCGTGGATTCTGGATGACGCGTCGGTGATTCAGGAGTTGGCGACGGCCGCGGCGAAGCCGGCGTACCTGTTTGGTATGCGGACGGCGACGCGCTTTGCCACGAAGCAGGCGAAGGGTTCACTGGGGGACGCGCTGTTCCGTGGCCCCAACCCGGCATACGGGGCGATTATCCGCTACCATCTGGCGTCGGCACCGGCAGCGGGGACAGCCGCAAAGGTGGACATTCTGGATGCCGGCGGGGCGGTGATTCGCACGATTCCGCGCATTCCGGTGGCGGCGGGAATCAACACGATGTCGTGGGACCTGACGCACGATGGGGCGCGGCCTCGCCGTGCGCCGGCGCCGGGGGAGTCGGTACCCGGTGGAGACGACGAGGAGTTCGGGGGTGGCAGTGGTGGTCCGCGGGCGTTGCCGGGGCGATATACGGTGCGCTTGACGGTGGGGAGCACAGTCTTGGAGCAGCCGGTGCAGCTGCGGGTGGACCCCACGTCCAAGTCAACGCCGGAGGGGCTGGCCGCGCAGTTTGCCTTGGCGAAGGAACTTCGGGCGCTTCAGTCGCTGGCCAACGACACCTTACGGGCGCTCGATACGCGGCGCGGTGAGTTGGAGGCGCGGCGTCGTGGGGCGCTTGCGCTCCCGAACAATGAAGGGGCGGCCGCGGTTGTCACCTTGAGTGCCGACATCACTCAGCTGGACTCGTTGGTGACCACGCTGGCCAAGCCGGCCAATTATCCCTATTGGAGCGAGGGGCCGCGCGTGAGCGAGCGGATTGGCAACCTGCTCCGGAATGTGGACAGCGGAAACTTCCCGCCGACAGCCCCGCAGCAGGCGTTGTCGAAGGAGTTGGCGGTGGAGTTGCGGGCGGCGATGGAACGCGTGCGGCAGTTCCTGAGCCGCCAGATCATGATGTAAGCGCACACGAGCCAACACGGGCAGGGAACCACCTGCCCGTGTTGCCGTCCGTGAGGTCACCTCGTTACCACCGGTATGAACGATCACGATCGCGATCGCGAGGCGTTGCTCGCGACGCTTGAGCAACGCTTCACGCGGCATATGTCCCGGCACGCCGCCGTACGGTGGTCCGATGTAGAGGTGCGGCTCCGCGACCACGCGAGCGCGTGGACATCGTTGCTGGCTATGGAGCGCACCGGTGGTGAGCCGGATGTCGTATCAATGGACGCATCGGGGGACGTCCTCACCTTTGTGGATTGCTCCGCGGAGAGCCCTTCGGGCCGCCGTAGCATCTGCTATGATCGCGCGGGACTTGAGTCGCGAAAGGAACACCAGCCGGCTCACAGTGCCATCGAGATGGCGGCTGAGATGGGTGTGTCGCTGCTGACCGAAGGGCAGTATCGCGCGCTCCAGCTGCTGGGGCACTTTGACCTCAAGACATCAAGCTGGATTCTCACACCGGCGCCGATCCGTGCCCGTGGCGGTGCGCTCTTCTGTGACCGACGCTACGACACCGTGTTCACGTATCACAATGGCGCCCAATCGTACTACGGCGTCCGCGGATTCCGCGCCGTCCTGTCGGTGTAACGACGGGCGCCGTGCTCAGGTAAACCACCCCTCCGTGCGCAACTGATCCCAGAGCTGGCGCACGGCGCGCGCGCCGCGCTGCGTCACGGCGGCCTGGTCGTCTACCACGAGCTGTCCATCAAAGATTTGAAAGCGCCCCTGCGTCATGACATGACGCGCGGCGAGTCCGTTGGCGTAGAGCAAATTATTGAGTGGTTCCGGTCCCGGCGTACCGGCACCGACGAGCGGGCTGCTGATATCGATGATCGAGAGATCGGCCTTCGCGCCCACGGCAATCCGACCCAGATCTGCGCGTCGTAAGCCGTCGGCCGCCACGCGCGTGGCGCCGTCGATGGCGTCCCGCATGGTCGGCAGTTGCAGTGCCGTCCCATTGGCGCTGTTGAGCAGGCGCGCCCTCGCGCGTCCGCAGATCACGGCCAGCTTCAGATTTTCGATGTAGTCGTTGGAGTGTGTATCGATG
>CANHTA010000233.1 GCA_947463135.1 Gemmatimonadota bacterium | reverse complement strand
TCCCCACGGCGGTGGTCATGAGTCCAACCGGTTGGATCAGTCCCGACGCCTCCTGATCAAACCGCGTCACGTGCAACGAGAGCCCGCGCGAGAACTCGAAATCGACCCCCGCCTCCACGCCGCTCTGTTGCTCGGGCTGCAGCCCCGCCGACTCCTCACCGCGCCCCATCCATGACGTTCCGCGCGCCACCGTTCGCGCCGGACGGATCCCCGTGCCGAACGCACCGCGCAGCTTCATGACCGCGGGACCGTAATCACGCACATACGCCACCCCAACCATGGGCAGCAGCGCGTGCTGGGCATTCGGGCTCGCACCGAGGGTGCGCTCGGCCCGACCACCGGCCGACAGGTACCACCGATCATGCCACGACAGCATGGCCTGCGCCGATAGTCCAGAGTTCGTCATCCAGCTTGGCGTGGTGCGCACCACGGTAGGCGACGACGCGAAATTCGCCACGGGGGTGCCGGTGACTCGGTTTGCCGGGATGTCGTACACCGCCGAAACCACATCGTGCGTGAGCGCATGCTCGGCCGCAAACGTGACCGTGAGTAGGGCCTCCTCAGCCACGTCGAAACGACCCACTGAGCGCAAGCGGAGCGTCGCACGATCCGCCGCACCCTCCCCTTCCCCTAACGTGCTCGTGGAGAGCACCGGGGACGGCAGTGAGGCCGCAGACAAACCACGCAACCGGTACCCATCAACCCCCGCAATCAGCGTGTGCGTCCAATGCACATTCGGCATCACCGCAACAGTACCACCCACGGTATACTGCGAAAGCGATTGACCCGTTGCACTGTCCCCCACAAACGACAGGGGCGAAAGACTATCGAGTGGCGGCCGCGCACCGCTGCCAACGGGCGGTAACACGGCGAACAGGCGCGTGGCCACCGACGGCGCGCGCCCACCACCGGAAATCAGACTGGTACTGGGACTGGCGCGCTGCGAGGAGAAGCGTGCCGTGCCGGTGAACACGGCGTTCGCGCGCACCACGCGCACGTCGACATCCGCCAACAGCCGCCGTTCCGAAGCGCCCGGGACATACGCCCCCACCGTGCCGAAGTTGAGGCCGAGGCCGAGACTGCGCGACGTGCTGCCACGTCGAAACGACAGCGCGTGGTCCTGCACAAAGGCATCACGCGGCGCGAAGGCCGTGGCCGACATCCCTGCCGTCGTCGTCAGCTGAACGGCAGGCGCGCCGGTGAGGGTACCGTCGTGTCGCGTCAGAATATTCACCACACCGCTGATGGCATCGGCGCCGTACAACGCCGCGCCCTGTGGTCCGCGAATCACTTCCACCCGCTCCACGCGCGCCGGGTCAAGCTGGGTCACCAGCAGCGGATTGGCCAGCTCAATACCATCGAGATAAATCTTGGGCGCGCTCACGCCAAATGAGCTCGCCCCGCGGATACTGCCAAAGCGGGCCGACAGCGTGCCGGCACTGGGCGTCCACGACCACACCCCGGGCACGGCCAGCTCCAGCGCTTCACCGAGGCTGTGTACGCCCTGTCGGGCGAGTGTGGCCCCGTCAATCACATCCAGCGCAAAGGGGGACCCACGTTGAGGGGCACCGTCGGGTGAGCCCGTGACCACGACACGGTCCAGCACACTGGCCCGACGGAACGTGACCGCGTTCGAAGCCGTAGCCGACGGTTCCGACAGCGTGGCCGGGGCCAGCCCATTGGGAGCAGCCGCCCGCGACGGAGCGAGCACCACTTGGGTGGTTCCCAAAACGATGGACCGCAGCGTTGTTCCCGCGAGCAGCGATTCCAGCACCGCCCCAACCGGCACGCGATCGAGCGCGAGACACACGCGCTTGTCGGTGGGGAGCAGCTCGGCGCTATAGGTCAACTCAATTTTCGCGACCACCGCCAAGCGGTCGAGGGCCTCGCGAACCGATCCCGAGGGGACCTGCAGGTTCACGATACGGTCCAGCGGGGGAGCCCAGATGGACGAGCGCTCCTGCGCGCCAAGTCGAACGGCACACACCGGTTCCGGCGCGCCATCGGCACGGGACACCGCCCCTGGCGCCAGCAATCCTATGATCACGCCCACGGTGATCCCGCGTTGCACTCCGCGCCGCCGCCACATCCGCGTCAATCGCCTCGATCAGGGCTTCGGCGTGAAATCCGGGGACAGGGGCAGCAGCAGGATGGTGTCACCTCGCTGCACCACCTCGGCGCCGAGAGCCAGCGCAATCACACGCACCACCTGACTTGCCGAATCGCTATGAAACGACGCGGTGAGTGTGCGCCCGGCGAGTACGCGATCGGGTACCGCGAGTTCGATACCGTACCACCGACGCAGATCCGCCTGCACTTCAGCCAACGAGGCATCACGATACGCCAACTGTCCGCGGGTCCACGCCACATCGTCGTCGGTCACCGTTCCACGTGCCACCGCCACCGTTCCGGCGTGCAAGGTGCCACGATCGCCCGCCCGCAACTCAACCGGCGCCGGGCTGCCCGCCATGGTATCGCGCAAGGCAACCACGCCGTGTGTCACCGCCACCGACACCGCACCGCGCGCGTCGGACTTCACGGAAAACGCCGTACCGAGATCGCGGATCTCCGCCCCACGGGCACGCACCACAAAGGGCCGCCGGTCGTCGTGCGTGACCGTAAAAAACGCGGCCCCCTCCAGCGCCACCTCGCGATGCGTCCCGTTGAATCCTGACGCCACGGTGAGGCGGCTCCCCGGTGCAAGCACGATCACACTGCCGTCTGGAAGCTGCACGGAATCCCGTTGCCCAACACGGGTGGCGTACACCTGCGCGGCATCGGTGGCGCGACTCTTCCACGGGGCGAGGCCCACCACGATCGCCGTGAGCGCGGCGGCGGCGGCCAGCACGGGCCCGCGCCAACGCCACACGCCCGGCCGCCCGAACCGACTCCTATGGACTGAATCCAATACGGCCGGAGCCGCACCGGCACCTCCACGATGTACGCGCAAGGCGGGCGTGTCGGTCATCCGGCGGCGCACCGCCGCCAACGCCTGCTCCACATCCACATGCTCCACCGACCGACCGGCGATCTGTTCGGTGTGCGTCTTAACGAGGGACACCAACGCCGCGTCTCTGGGATGTGTGGCAAGCCACGCGGAAACGGCAGCCGACTCCACCGCGTCACTCTCGCCAGCCACGAGGCGCGTTAGCGCCTCCCAGTCGGCGTCGTGAGCGGGAGCCTCAGATGGACGGATTTCGTCGGACATACCCTGTATACACCTTTGGATGGCGAGACCCTACCTGCCCACGTGTACCGCGCGCCCCGTCGCACAAATCGCGGGCGCCGTTGTACTATACGCCATCGGCGACGTCGGCAGCACTCCCTCGCCACATGACGGCCGTATCGCACCCCTCTCCTCTCCCAATCCCCACCCCCCTCGTGTCCGACGCTGAGTTGCTGGCTCGCCTTCGGGCCGGGGATCACGCCGCGTTCGACACGATCTTCCGTCAATGGTACGAGCCCGTTGTCCGCTCGGCCAATCGGGTGCTGCATGATGCCGGGGTGGCCGAAGAACTGTCTCAGGACGTGTTCCTGGAGCTGTGGCGCCGCCGCGAGTCGCTGGCGCCCGATAGCAGCGTAGCCGGCTACCTCCTGCAGGCCGTGCGCAATCGCGCCCTCAATCACCTGCGCCATCTCCAGGTGCAACGGCGGTCCGCCGTGTTTGTGGAAGCGCTCACGGAACCGGCTGAACATGCCGACGCCGAAACACAGGCCGGCGAACTGCACGATGCCATACAGGTGGCGATAGCGGCCCTGCCGCCGCGCACCCGTGAAGTCTTTCTCATGAGCCGTGAGCGCAACTTGCGCTACAGCGAAATCGCCGAGTTGCTCGGCGTTTCCGTGAAGGCGGTGGAAGCGAACATGAGTCGCGCACTGCGTCAGCTGCGCGACGGGCTCTCCCGGTTTCTCCCCGCCGACGACGGATAGCAGGTAGGGTGAATCGCCGTACGCGGGTTATCCATCGTGAACGCCTCGCCGATACCGTCGCGACTTCCGCGCGGGTCGGGAGCCCAATCACCAGAGGTCATCCATGACTCGATCCCGTCTGCTCACGCTCGCGGCAACCGCGACATTGTTTGGCGCGGCCGCATGCAACCTCGACAACAACAACGGCCCAAACGCCTTTCTCTCCGATCTGGCCTTCAGCACCGCCCCCGCCGGATTCGACCTCGTCAACAGCAGCTACGCCGCTTCCGATAGCAGCGGCATGCCGTGGGGGGGTCCTCGTCGTGGGCCCG
>CANHTA010000232.1 GCA_947463135.1 Gemmatimonadota bacterium | reverse complement strand
CTGAACGTGTACACCTGCGGATCGCCGGCGAAGCAGCCGTGCGTGCCGTTCCCCTGATGCACATCCAGATCGATAATCGCCACGCGACGCACGCGCCCGTCGCGCTGCAGACGGCGGATC
This sequence comes from Gemmatimonadota bacterium, assembly GCA_947463135.1. Classification (GTDB taxonomy): domain Bacteria; phylum Gemmatimonadota; class Gemmatimonadetes; order Gemmatimonadales; family Gemmatimonadaceae; genus Gemmatimonas. Next base: position 4,167 of record CANHTA010000232.1, on the reverse strand, counting down.
GCCACCGCCACGTCGTTGAAGGTGCAGAACCCTTCACCACGATCGGGAAACGCGTGATGCGTCCCTCCGGCCAGATTCATCGCCACGCCATGCGTCAGCGCGGCTTCGGCCGCTTCGCACGTCCCCTGCACCACCCGATACGCCCGCTCCACGAAACTCTCCGACCACGGCAACCCGATGCGCCGCTGCTCGGCCGCCGGCAACGTGCCGTTGGTGATGTGGTCCACGTACGCGGGCGTGTGCACGAGCAGCAGGTCCTCACGCGACACGCGCTGCGGATCGTGCACCCGCTCCGGCGGTACCAGTCCCTCGCTCAGCACCCCTTCGCGCAACAGCTGGTACTTGGACATCGGAAACCGATGCCCATCAGGGAGTTCGATAGCGTATTTCGAGGAGGACCAGAGGTGGAGCATGGGTGATCAGTTCAACGACCCAGCTCGGCCGCCATGCGCGTGTAGAAGCGCAGTTCCGAGCGCTGATCCGACGTGGGCGCGCCCGTGTAGCCTCCCACGGCACTGTACAGCCCCGAGATACGCGCGCTCAACTCGTTCACCTGTCGCTTGCCGTCGCGTGTGGCCGCATCGGTGCCGGTCTTCGCACGCCACCGCTCCGCCACCGGCACGAACGACGTGGCCAGCGCCGCGATGTCGCGATGGAACGCCGTCCACGCCGCCCGTTCGGCGCGCGTGACGGTGATGCGTGGATCTTCCTTCACCACCACGCGCTGCTGCTGCACGGTGCCGCCGACCGACAGCCGCACCGTATACGTGCCCGGCATCACCAGCGGCCCCGGCGTCGTGGCGCTGGGCCCCGCGTCGTCGTCTTCACCGCCGCCACTGCGAATGGGCAACTCGGCATGCCGCAGATTCCACACCACGCGATTGATGCCGCGCGTGCTCGTGGGCTTGAGCGATTGCACCGTACGACCCGCGCTGTCGAGCACCGTGAGCTCCACGGCCGTACCCGCCTCGCGCACCCAGTAGTCGATAAGCGCCCCGTTGACCGGGTTCTCGCCGCGGAAGATCATGTCGCCCGTATGCGGGCGCAGGTTGGTGGTGCGGATCTGCATCGCCGGCTGCACCGTGAACAGATGCGCGCGGCTGGCCGCCACCGTCGGCGTCAGCTCCTGCAACGCGTTGAGCTGATCGAGAATCCAGAGGCCGCGCGCATGTGAGGCCAACACCAGCGTGTTGTCGCGCGCCTGAATGGTGATGTCGTTGAACGGCATCATCGGCATGTTGTTGCGCAGCGGCAGCCACTGCCCACCGGCGTCTGGCGAAATAAACACCCCAAACTCCGTTGCGAGATACAGCAGCGTGGCGTTCCGCGGATCTTCACGCACCGTGCGCGCAACCCGGTTGGCCGGCAATCCCGCATCGATCCGACGCCACGTGGTGCCGAAGTCGCTGGTGGCATACACGTAGTTCGTGAAGTCGTTGCTGCGGTGATTGTCCACCACCACATACGCGGTGCCGGCCGCATGCCGAGACGCTTCCACCCCCGCGAACCACGAGTCCTTCGGCAGTCCCGGGAAACGGCTCTGCACATCGGTGAAGGTGGCGCCGCCGTCGCGCGACACACGGAAGCGGCCGTCGTCAGTGCCCACGTACAGCACGCCCTTCATGCGCGGCGACTCGGCCAGTGCCGTCACCCCCGGGAAGTACGGCACGCCGTCATCCAGCGACAGCGTGTTCTCGCCCGGCTTCCGCCCCATCAGCGGTAACGTGGAGCGATCGACACCGGTGCTCATGTCGCCCAGATCCTTCCACGTGCGGCCGCTGTTCACCGACTTGAACAAATGTTGACCGCCGGCGTACACCGTAGCCGTGTCGTGCGGCGAGATAATGAAGGCCGCATCCCAATTGGCCGGATGCATCGCGTTGCCCAGCACCTGCGTGGCACCCGGCTTGCCCCACGTTTCCCAGTTGCGACGGCCGGCGATGTGGCCGGTGGAGTCACCGGGGCGGATGTCCTGCACTTGCCACGTTTTGGTATCGTTACGCTGCAGCCCCAGGAACTGCGACGCCGAGTAGACCGTACGTGGGTTGAGCGGATTGGGGATGACATGAAAGCCATCACCACCGCACAGTCGCGAGAAGTGGTCGTTGAGCACGCCGTTGGTGGTCCAACTGGCGCTCGGCCCCATCCAGCAGCCGTTGTCCTGCAAACCGCCGTAGATGTTGAAGGGCACCGCGTTGTCGGTGGTCACGCGATAGAACTGCGACAGCGGCAGCGAACTGACGTAGAGAAATTTGTTGCCGCGATCGTAGCTGATGCCGATCCCGCCGTCGTCAAGCTTGACCACATGCCGGCTGTTGGTGGGATTCACCCAGACGAAGCGGTCATCCCCGTGGGTTGTCGTGCGTGGCGCCGTGAACGTCTTGCCGCCGTTGTCGCTAAACGAGTAGGCGTTCAGCATGTACACGCGTTGATCATCGTTGGGATCAACGATCACCTGACTGGCATACATGGGGCGCGGATTCCAGTCGCTCATGAAGGTCCACGTGGCGCCCGCATCTTCGCTGCGATAGACGCCGGCTTTGCGCACGATGTAGGCCGTGCTGGCGTTGTAGCGCGCGCCCTGCTCAATGCTGACGGTGAGGATCTTCGGGTTCTTGCGATACATGCCGATGCCGATGCGGCCGTACTCACCCTCGGGCAGACCATGCCCCGTGAGCTTGGTCCACGTGGCGCCGGCGTCGGTGCTCTTCCAGAGCGCGCTCCCCGGGCCGCCGCCGTCGAAGCCGTAGGCGCTGCGGCGACGCTGATACGTGGCGGCGTACAGCACGTTCGGGTCGTTCCAGTCCATCGCCACATCGGTGGCGCCGGTTTCGTCGTCCACGAACAGCGTGCGAGTCCAGCTGCGGCCGCCGTCGGTGGTGCGATACAAGCCGCGGTCACCACCCGCGCCCCACACCGATCCCTGCGCGGCCACGTACGCGATGTCGGGGTTACTTGGATGGAGCTGGATGCGGCCGATGTGCATGCTGGTGGCGAGGCCCATGTTCCGCCATGTGGCACCGCCGTCGGTGCTCTTGTACACGCCATCACCCCAGCCGACGCTTTGGCGACTGGCGCGCTCGCCGGTGCCCACCCAGATGATCTGCGGATTGGGCTGGAACACCGCCACATCGCCGATGGAATGCACCGGCGCGTCGAAGGTGGAGCTCCAGGTGACGCCGTTATCGGTGGTGCGCCAGAGCCCACCGGTGGCACCGGCCACAAACCACGTGCTCGGGTTCGATTCCACCACGTCCATGTCCACCACGCGACCACTCATGGAGGCCGGGCCGATGTTGCGCAGCCGCAAACCACCCAGGTCGGCGGCCGTCAAGGACGCGCTCGACTGGGCCGGCAGAGCGGCCGGGAGAGCGGCGGGGAGGGCCCAGAGCAGGGCCGAGAGCAGGGATCGGGAGGGATAGACGCGCATGGGGCACCGGGTCGGCAGGGGATGAATGAACGCATCGGGAATATGCGACGTATTCCGGAAGACCGCGCTGACGCGCTTAATTCAGCAGCCCGCCACCGCGCCCTCCGCCTCACCTGTTTCCGGATGCGACCTGTGTTTCGAACTTTCCGTACCGTTGCACCCCGTGCCGTCCGCTATGCCACCACCACGGTAGGGCTGCTGGTTGGCGCCGCGTTGGCGCTTCCGGCGCAGAACCGGCCAACCGCCACCAAGGTGACGCGAGCGGAGCGCCCGGTGTGGCCCGACGAGGGGCCACGCACCTGGGCGCCGCGCCCAACGGTATCGGCCATCACGGCCAACGACCTGCGCACCCGGCTCTACCAGTTCGCCGACGACTCCATGCAGGGCCGTCGGATCGGCGAACGGGGCAACTTCAAGGGCACCGAGTACATCGCGAGGGAGTTCAAGCGCCTCGGCCTTAAGCCGGCGGGCGACAGCGGCTCGTACTTCCAGACGCTCCCCTTTGGCCCAACCGCCTTTGACAGCACCGCGTCCACGCTGCGTATCGGCGGCACCGCGGTCGCCACGCGCCGCGATTGGGTGCCAACCGCGCCCAGTGCGCTGAATGGCTTTGGGACGAGCGCCACCATTAACGGCGTGGAGGCGGTGTACGCCGGCCAATGGGGCGATACCGCGGTCATGCTCGACCCGGCGGCGTTCCGCGGGAAAGTTGCCGTGTTCAAGGCCGCTCCATCGGC
>CANHTA010000231.1 GCA_947463135.1 Gemmatimonadota bacterium | reverse complement strand
TGCGGCGCTTGGCGAGATCAGCGCCAGCGTCGTGGCGCTGGCGAGTGGCGCGGCGTTGTCGCACGCGCTGCCGCTCGACCTGCGCGGCACGGCGTTTCAGCAGCGCGTTTGGCGCGAGCTGCAGCGGATTCCACGCGGCGAGACGATCACCTATGCCGAGCTCGCGGCGCGCATCGGCTCGCCGAAGGCGGTACGCGCGGTGGGGACGGCTTGTGGGGCGAATCCGGTGGCGATGGTGGTCCCCTGTCATCGCGTGGTACGCGCCGACGGGAGTCTTGGCGGATACGCGTGGGGGTTGGAGAGGAAGGCGCGGTTGCTGCGGGTGGAGAAACTGCCAACTGCCTAGTAAGCAGGAAGGAGGGTGTCAGGGAGGAGGGGGCAGGTGAACTGCTGCCCGTTGCTGCTTCCTCCATCCTGATACCCTCCTCCCTGCCTCCTAAGCGGTTGGCAGTTTCACCAACTCAAACGGGGAACAGCATCTCCCGATAACGCGGCAACGGCCAGTATTCATCACCGATCGCCAGTTCGATTGCATCAGCGGCTTCGCGCACTTCACCCATGGTTTCGCAGCCCGTGGACGTGAGGAAGGTGGCTTGGCCATCGAGGTCATCGTGCATGTGCTCCGCCTTCGTAATCACCTTGGCGAGTTCTGCGCGCTTCTTCTGCAGCGTGGCGACCAGCTTGGATACCGAGTTTGCGGCGTCCACAATTGGCTGCATGTTGATGCCGGCTGCGGCGCCCTGTCCCGCTGATGCAGCCAGCTGACCGAGATACGCATACGCGGCGGGGAGCACCTGCGTGTCGATCATCTGCTGGATCGTGTGCAGCTCGATGAGGATGTCTTTCACGTAGCGCTCGAGACGCACATGATAGCGGCTCTCGAGTTCCACATCGGTGAGGATGTGCGTGTTCTTGAACAGCGCGATCGCCGAGTCGGTGCGCAGCTGGGCCAGCGCCTCCGGGGTGCGACGCAAGTTGAGCAGGCCACGCGACTGCGCTTCCACCACCCATTCATCAGAGTAGTTGTTGCCCTCGAAGCGTACGGCGGCAGACTCCTGGAAGGCCTGCGCGGCCACGCGGAGTGCGGCGTCGTCGGTGCTGATGCCGGCCTTGAGTTCGGACTTGAGCTGCTCCGTGATCTCGCCCAGCGCTTCCGCCACGGCGGCCTGCAGCAGCATCACGGGGAACGCGATGCTCTGTGACGCGCCGACCGCGCGGAACTCGAACTTCGCCCCCGTGAAGGCGAACGGCGATGTGCGATTGCGGTCGGTGTTGTCCTGTTCCACTTCCGGCAGCTTCGCCACGCCAAGCTTGAGCATGGCCTGCTCGGCGTTCTTCGGCGACGTCTTCCCGGCGGCGATGTCTTCCACCACCTGCGTGAGTCCAGAGCCGAGGAAGGCCGAGATAATGGCGGGCGGCGCTTCGTTGGCTCCGAGGCGGTGTTCGTTACCGCTCACGGCGATGCCGGCGCGCAGCAAGCCGGCATGCTTGTGCACACCCTTGAGCACCGCGGCCAGGAACACCAGGAAGCGGATGTTCTGATGCGGCGTCTTGCCCGGCTTGAGCAGGTTGGTGCCGTCGAGCTGGTTGTCGGATGTAATGGAGAGCGACCAATTGCAGTGCTTGCCCGAGCCGTTGATGCCGGCGAACGGCTTCTCGTGCACGATGGCCTGCAGACCATGACGGAGGGCGATCTTGCGCAACACGCTCATCACGAGATGGTTGTGATCCACCGCGATGTCGGTGTCCTCAAAGATCGGCGCCATTTCGAACTGCGACGGCGCGACTTCGTTGTGGCGTGTGACAATCGGCACGCCGAGCTTGTAGAGCTCGTGCTCAACTTCACTGATGCACGCCTGCACCCGCTCGGGGATGCCACCGAAGTAGTGGTCTTCGAGCTGCTGCCCGCGCGGCGGTGCGGCGCCCACCAGCGAGCGCGCCGCCATGACCAGGTCGGGGCGAAGGGCAAAGTGCGAGCGGTCGATGATGAAGAATTCCTGTTCCACACCGAGGGTGGTGTTAACGCGCAACACCCCGCTGTCGCCAATGAGTTCAAGCAATTCCATGGCGCGCTGCGACAGCACGTCGGAGCTGCGCAACAGCGGCGTCATCTCGTCGAGGGCTTCGCCGTTGTAGCCGATGAACACCGATGGAATGCAGAGGTACTTCACGCCGCCGGTTTCACTGATGAAGACGGGCGACGCCGGATTCCATGCCGTGTAGCCACGTGCTTCCCAGGTTGCGCGGAGGCCACCCGAGGGGAAGCTGGACGCATCGGGTTCCGACTGAATCAGCTGCTCGCCGGTAAACGTCTCAATGGGGAGCTTGTGCTCGTCGAAATTGAGGAAGGCGTCATGCTTCTCAGCGGTGAGGCCGGTTTGCGGCTGGAACCAGTGCGTGAAGTGCGTGACGCCGCGCGACATGGCCCATTCCTTAATGACTTGGGCGATGACGGGGGCCATGTCGGAGTCGAGCTTTTTCCCGAGGCGCACGGACGCCGCGAGCTTCTTGTAGATGTCCTTGGGCAGCTTGGCGCGCATCTGGCGCAGCCCGAAGGTGTTCATGCCAAACCAGACGCTGGTTGGCTGCAGAATGCCGTTTTCTTCCGGGCGGACGGTGATGCGAACCGGGCGCTGCGTGACTTCGCGCATGGCGGCGATGCGCGAACCGTTGAGGGATGACATAGCGAAGGCTGAGAAGTTGGGAGGCGGACCGCGAACGGGTGACCGGTTCGCTGTATCGCGATTTGTGCAGAAGTTGCACAAATATGTCCAAAACCGGCGGAAAATCCAATGGCTTATGCAAAACCGACCACCAAAATGTGACAGTTGTGCGCAAAACGTGGCACAGTTGGCATTTCAGGTGCCTCCCCAACGTGGTTGAATGCCGAAGAGGGCAGGTTTGGCGGCTGTGCGGTGGAGGGGCTACACTGGAGTATGCGAACTGCATCTGACGTAGCACGCGCCCGAGTGACGGTGGCGGTGACGGGGGTCTTGCTGCTGGCGGCCTGTGGCGGCGGGGAGGTGGCCACTCGGGACACCACCGGGATGGCGGCGGTGCCGGCGGTGGTTGCGCCGCGGCCGGCCACCCCCAGTGATTCCGCCTGTCCACGTGACGGCGCCTGGAAGCGGTGTGCGCTTGAGGATCGCGTGGTCAAGTCGGGGCTCGCCTTCAAGCCGGCCGGGGATTCCTTGCGGGTGGCCTATCTCCGGGTGCCCGGGGTGCGCTACAAAATCGGACGTACCGCGTCGATGGTGGCCTTCTTTTATCGTGACTCGCTGGCGGCGGCGGCGGATGTCACCGAGCTGGACCGATTCCGGCTGACGCCGCGGGGGGACACCATTGGGGCGTGGCCCTCGGTGCCGAGCGAGGTGATTTGGTCGGGGAACTTGGTGGCGGTGCTCTTTGACGCGTCGGGCACCCAGCGGGAGCGCATACGGCTTACCATAGCGGCGGGGGCGCCGCAGCCGCTGAGCGAGGAAGCGAAAGCGGCGCAGGCCAAAGCGGCGCAGGCGGTGCCGCAGGCGCTGCCACCGCTGCCGGCGCGCTGAGGGGCGGCTCGCGCAGTAACGAGCGGCTAGTGCGCGACAGAGCGGCTAGCGGCGCGGGTGCGTATCGGTGCGCCAGTCGCGCAGAAAGCGCCAGAACACCGCTGCGCCGTAGCTGGTTGCGATGCGTTGCGCGACATAGGCGCGCCCGGTCACGGCGGTGTGCTGTTCGGGGTGCCAGCTGAGCGAGGTCACGGTGGCCACGGTAATCCCGGCGAACAGGGGGAGATTGGGGCGCCGCGCTCCGGTGGCCGTGCGCAGCGTGGTGGTGCGCGTGATGGCGCAGCTGGCGCGGACGATGACCTCGCGGCTAAACGAGTGGGGCTGCTGTACGCAGGGGGAACGATCGTTCTCCCACGGCACCGCGCGGTCAACCAGGCGTCGTGCCCCTTCGCCCACCAGCAGAAACCCGAACTGATCGCCCACGCGCGAGCCGTAGCCGCCCCACGTGCGTTTCCACGCCTCCGGTGTGCCCAGCGTCTGCGACCAGGCGGCCGACAGGAACGGACGCACATACACCAAGGCCTTGCGCGAAGCGGGTTGCGGCGGCTCGGGCGTGGTGGCCGTCTGCGCGCGAAGCGAGTGCAGCGGAAGGCCGATCAGGGCACACGTCAGAAGTGCCCTGACCCGCCGGGTTGAGCAGGCTGGCATGACGTCACGTGAGGGGAACGAACAACAGCGCGCGAACGTGACCGTATGCTAGTGCCCAATGGGGGGCGACCCAAGGGTGGTGGGCTATCGGCGGGTTGGGGAAAGCGGGGGGCGGGTTGGGGCCTCCAGAGCGGCGCC
>CANHTA010000230.1 GCA_947463135.1 Gemmatimonadota bacterium | reverse complement strand
GCCAGGCGTTTGCCAGCCCGGTGCGTGACAACGGCGCGCCGATGAGCGCGGAAGCGGAATCGGCTCGGCAGGATGCCCAATGGGCGCTGCCGGAGTCGTTGCCCGACTTACCGGCGATGCTGGGTGCAAGCTGTGGCACCTGTCGCGGGGAATGCTGCACCGCCGGCGGGACGCACGGGTTTTTGCACGCCGACAGCATTACCCGCGTGCGGGCTCACCTTACTGATGAGCTGGGTGAGGGCGACGGGGCGGTCACACCGGCGTCGCTGGAGGCGCTGTACGCGTCGCACCTGCCGGCGCGACACTATAGCGGCTCCTGTGTGTACCACACCACGGCGGGGTGCGCGCTGCCGCGGGCTCTGCGATCGAACTTGTGCAATCGCTACGTGTGCGGTGGACTGGCCCAGCTTACCCGGGCATTGTTGCAGGCCGAGGTGCCGGTGGCGTACGTGGCGTCTGCCGATTCGGTGCATTTGCGCCGGGTGGCACGGGTTTCGGCGCAGGGGGGGCGTACGCTTCCGCTATCGCCCGCCGTCCGGTAGCCTTTATAGCTCTCCACCTTCGTCAGGTGACCTCTCCGATGCGCTTTCTCATGCTTCGCTCTCCGCTTTCCCGCCTTGCTCTGTGCGCCGGCCTTGTGGGCCTCAGCGCCTGCTCGGTGCGCACCGCCGTGCCTGCCTTTCAGATGGGTGACGCTGCCGCCGTGGAGCGGGCGCGCGCGGACAGTTTACGCTACCCGTGGGTGATGGCCGACGCCGACTTCATGAGCGGCATGATTCATCACCACGCGCAAGCGATCACGATTTCCCGCTGGGCGCCCTCGCATGGCGCGAGCGCTTCGGTGCAGCGCCTCACGGCGCGCATTATCAACGCGCAGAGCGATGAAATCCACATCATGCAAACGTGGCTGAAAGACCGGAATCAGCCGGTGCCGTTGGTGGACACGTTGGGCAATGTCACCATAGGCGGAAGCTCGGCCGGTGCGGGCCACAATATGGCGGCGCATGCGGGGCACGACATGTCGGCCATGGGCGGCATGGGTGGTATGGGGCAGATGTCGATGCCCGGCATGCTCACGGATGCGCAGCTCAAGGAACTTGATGCGGCCCGTGGGACCGAGTTTGACCGCCTCTTTCTGACGTACATGATTCAGCATCACCGCGGCGCGGTGGCCATGGTGAAGACGCTCTTTGCGTCGCACGGTGCCGGTCAGGACGAAACGGTGTTCAAGTTTGCGAACGATGTGGAAGTGGATCAGAGCACCGAAATCAAGCGGATGTTTACGATGTTGTTGGAGATGGGCTTTGTGCCCCCGGCGTGATCCCTGAGGCCACGCGTTGGTGAAGGCGTAGCACTTGACGTTGGATGTGACACGTACGTTGTGACGTTGTTGGAAACCACCACCTTTCGCACATAGGACCAGACATGTCAGAAGCACGTCCGCGCCATCGCGGAGCGAGTGTAGTCACCGGGTACGCCGCCGTGGCGCTGTTGGGCCTCGCGGCTTGCGCGCCGTCGAAGCCCAAGACGGCTCCAACCCCGATGAATGACCCGCGCGTGGGGCTCAAGGCCGGGTTGTTTGATGCCGGCGAAGCGATTTCGAATATGAAGGTGGTGGCCAAGGCGGTTTCGCCGCCAGGCTTCCTGGGTATCACCAACTCCGATTTGGCGTTCACGGGCAAGTATGCGATTCAGGGCAATTACAACGGCCCGGTGATCTGGGATATTTCCAACCCGGCCAAGCCGGTGCTGGTGGTGGCCTACTCGTGCCCCGCCTCACAGAACGACATCTCGGTGTACCGCAACCTGATGTTCATGTCGGCCGAAGCGAACAATGGTCGCGTGGATTGCAAGCCGGGCGGCGTGCCTGATCCGGTGAGCAAGGAGCGTATGCGTGGCGTGCGCGTGTTTGACATCAGCGACATCAAGAATCCGAAGCTGATTGCCAACGTGCAGACGTGCCGCGGCTCGCACACGCACACGGTGCTCGAGGATCCGAAGGACAAGGACAACGTGTACATCTACGTGTCCGGCTCGTCCGGCATCCGTTCCGCGGGCGAACTCGAGGGGTGTGCCGACATCGCCGCCAACGATCCGAACTCGTCGCGCCTGCGCATCGAAATCATCAAGGTGCCGCTGGCCAACCCGGCTTCAGCCGCGGTGGTTGGTCGCGCCAATATCTTCGCCGGACTCGGCGCGGCGCCCGCCCACGGCTTGTCCGACGCGGACAAGGAAGTGGCGGCGAAGTCGCTGGCCACCGCGAAGGCCGCCGGCGCGTTCATCGCGAAGAACCCGCAGTCGGGGATGGACATGGTGGTGCCCCCGCAGGTGATCCGTCCGTTGCTTGAGAATGCCATGAAGGCGCGTGGCGGCTCGACGGTGAACGCGGCCGACAGCGCAACGGTGCGTGGCATGGCGCAGGGCGCGATCAATACGATGTTCGCCGGTGCAGCGGGCGGCGCGCCAACGGGTCGCGGCGGTGAGCGCTCGCAGTGTCACGACATCACGGTGTACCCGGCGCTCGGCTTGGCGGGTGGCGCTTGCGAAGGTCATGGCCTGCTGCTCGACATCAGCAACCCGGTGGCGCCGGTACGTCTCGACGCCGCGGCCGACTCGAACTTCGCCTACTGGCACTCGGCCACGTTCAACAACGACGGCACGCAGATGCTGTTCTCAGACGAGTGGGGCGGTGGTTCGTCGCCCAAGTGCCGCGCCGGCGATAAGCCGGAATGGGGCGCCAACGCGATTTTCTCGATCGTGAACAAGAAGCTGGTGTTCAAGAGCTACTACAAGATCCCCACGGTGCAGTCGTCGAATGAGAACTGTGTGGCGCACAACGGCTCGCTGATCCCGATCCCGGGCCGCGACGTCATGGTGCAGTCGTGGTATCAGGGCGGCATTTCGGTGTTCGATTGGACGGACCCGTCGCAGCCGAAGGAAATCGCCTCGTTCGACCGTGGCCCGGTGGACTCCACGCGTATGGCGATGGGCGGCTCCTGGTCGGTGTACTGGTACAATGGTTCGATCGTGAGCTCGGAAATCGCGCGTGGTCTCGACGTGGCCGAGCTGGTGCCGAGCGAGTTCATCTCGCAGAACGAGATCGATGCGGCGAACACGGTGAAGTGGGACTATCTGAACGCGCAGGGCCAGCCGAAGATTTCGTGGCCGCCCAGCTTCGCGTTGGCGAAGGCGTTTACGGATCAGCTGGAGCGCAAGGGGTGTGTGGCCCCAGCGAAGATTTCTGAAATCCGGTCGTCGATCTCGACCGCCGAGAAGGCGTCGGGCGCGGCGCGGAACGCTACGCTGTCGAAGTTGGTCACGGACGTGGAAGCCAACCGCAGCTGCGATCCGAAGAAGACGGACCTGCTGAAGAAGGCGCTGCAGGATCTGCAGACGCTGGCGATGTAAGGCTGGTCTGCTGTTGTAAGACGGGGGCCGCCACTGTGTTCGCAGTGGCGGCCTCTTTTCTGTTGGGGTATTACGTTGCAGGGGTGGCTTTGTCGTGGTGCCTTTTTTCCCTTTGTCCGCCGGTCTGATGCAGAAGAAGCGTGCTATTGTCCTCCAGCAGGAGTGGGGCGGAAAGCCCTGCGACCATCCCGCCTTCGCCAAGGAATACGACTTGGGCGAGCGCACGGGGAATCACGTCTGTACGCAGTGCGGCAAGATCTTCACGTTTCGCGAGAAGGCCGAGATCGTTGCCGGGCGTACCGCTGTACCGCTGTTTGACGGACCTGAAAGAAACGGCTCTACCGCGGATTGACACGAATATCCGCGGATCGCCCCGCACGGCGCGACGGCTTGTCGCACACGACCATACCATCAATAGTCGTTGCTGTTTATCCGCGAGCATTGGTGTAAATCCGCGGTAACGCTGTTCGGTAAACCCTTAAAAGAAACGGCTCTACCGCAGATCGACACGAATATCCGCGGATCGCCCCGCACGGCGCGACGGCTTGTCGCACACGACCATGCCAACAATAGTCGTTGCTGTTTATCCGCGAGCATTGGCGTAAATCTGCGGTAAAGCTGTTCGGTAAACTTATAAAAGAAACGGCTCTACCGCGGATCCACACGAATATCCGCGGATCGCCCCGCACGGCGCGACGGCTTGTCGCACACGACCATGCCACCAATAGTGGTTGCTGTTTATCCGTGAGCATTCGCGCAAATCCGCGGTAAGGCTGTTCAACGAACCCAAAAGAATACGCCGTACCGCGGATCCAACCGTGTGATTCGCTTATAATGACATATGCCAACACTCTGGCTTGATGCCGATGCCGCCCCGCGCGATGTGAAGGAGGTGTGCTATCGGGCCTGCGACCGTCTCGCGCTCGAGACCATCCTCGTCGCGAATCAACG
>CANHTA010000229.1 GCA_947463135.1 Gemmatimonadota bacterium | reverse complement strand
CGCTGCCCGTCGACTGGGCGGGCAAGGCGCGCGGGATGGGGCCACGCATTTCTTCGCCACGGGTGTGAGCTTGGTGGTGCATCCGCGCAGTCCCAAGGTGCCCACGGTACATCTGAATGTCCGCTACTTCGAGCTCACCGATGCGCAGGGGCAGCTCACCGACAGCTGGTTCGGAGGCGGGACGGACCTCACGCCGTTCTACCCACACGTTGAAGACGGGGTCACCTTCCACCGCGCGTTACGTGCAATGGCGGATCGCCATCACGCCCGCTTCTATCCGGACTTCAAGCGGTGGTGCGATGAGTATTTCGTGAACGTGCATCGCGACAACGAGGCGCGGGGCATTGGGGGGATCTTCTTTGATCACCTGCGTGCGGACGACGCCTCGCATGCCCTCAATCACGAGCAGGTCCAGGCGTTTGTGAGCGATGTCGCCCGCGTGTTGCGGCAGGCCTACGAGCCCATTGTGCAACGTCGTCGGGACGAAGCGTTCTCCGAGAGCGAACGGGACTTCCAATTGGTCCGGCGTGGCCGATATGTGGAGTTCAACCTGGTCCATGACCGTGGCACCATCTTCGGGCTGCAAACCAACGCACGCGTGGAAAGCGTGCTCATGAGCCTCCCGCCGCTCGCCATGTGGCAGTATGCGCCCCGCTATGCGCGCGGCTCGTTTGAGGCACAGTTACTCGAGATGCTCGAGCCGCGAGACTGGGTGACCAGCGCGGTTGGGGCGTAATCCATGCGCGCGCCGGTTGCCGATCACGATCCCGTGACACCTGCCAATGAAGACGGCGGCGACCAGCGCACGGTTGCGGTAGTTGGTGCCGGCATTACCGGACTGGTGGCGGCCTACGAGCTGCGCCGGCGAGGGCTGCACGTGACGCTGTACGAGGCCAGCGGCCAAACCGGCGGCGCCATTCGTACCTCCCACACGGATGGGTTTCTCGCCGAGCACGGCCCCAATTCGTTTGTGACATCGGGGCCCGTTGAGGCACTCCTGGCGCAGCTCGACCTGCACGAGGAGGTCGTGGTGGCGAACCCGCAGGCGAATCGCCGCTACATCGTGCGAGACGGCATGCTGCAGCCGTTCCCGATGACACCACTCGCCATGCTCCGCACGCCGTTGTTTTCCCTGCGGGCAAAGCTGCGGGTGCTGTTGGAACCCCTCGTGCGCACACGGGCCGGGGCGGACGAGTCGATTGCCTCGTTCGTCCGTCGTCGCCTGGGCCATGAAGTCCTCGATTACGCGGTGGATCCGTTCATTTCAGGGATCTTTGCGGGGGACTCCGAGGCGCTGAGTATGGCGCACGCGTTTCCCCGCGTCTTTGCGCTTGAGCAGCGCCATGGCTCACTCTCCGCCGGGCTCATGGCCACACGGGGGCAGAAGGGCTGGCAAGCCTCGCACGCGGCACCTCCCACCGAGGGTGGGGAGCAAGCCGATGACAACCCGCCGCCCGCTGCGCCAGCCACGCCCGCCAGGCTCATTTCGTTCGTGGATGGCATGCAAACCCTCACCGATGCTCTGGAGGCGTCGCTGCTTGGGACGGTGCGCCTTGGATGCCCCATCCGCTTACTGCACCCCAAGGAGGGCCGCTGGGCGATCGAGGCTGGCCAGGACGGGGCGTCCCGCCCACGCACGGTGGACGCCGTGGTGATGGCCACCCCGGCGCATGTGCTGGCCGCAATGGAGTTGCCCGCCGGGCTACGACAGCACGCCGCGCTGGTTGAGCGCGTGGAGTATCCCCCCGTGAGTGTCCTCACGCTTGGTTTTGAGCGCGGTGATGTGGCGCATGCGCTGGACGGGTTTGGCATGCTCATCCCCGCCCAGGAGCAGCGGAGTCTTCTCGGGGTCCTGTTCAGTTCATCGCTCTTCCCCGACCGAGCCCCTGATGGCTGTGTGGCGATCACCTGTTTCGTTGGTGGTGCCCGCATGCCGGACCGCGCGCGCGAAGAAACCGACCTGTTGGTGGAACGCGTGCTGATCGACCTGCGGCAACTCCTCGGCGTGCGCGGCGAACCGGTCTTTGCCAAACATGTGTATTGGCCGCGGGCCATTCCCCAGTACACCGTGGGATATCAGGCGGTGAAGGACGCCGCTGATGAGGTGGAACGCAGCAACCCCGGGCTCTATTTGGCGGGCAACTATCGTCACGGTGTCTCCGTGGGCGATTGCATGGCCAGCGGGCTGCAGGTGGCGGGCCAGGTGGCGCGCTACCTCGCCCGGCCCAACTAACCGCCACGGAACGGCAGCGTCCTGCTTGTCGGCAGCACCGTGACGCGGTAGCCTCCTCGCATGGCCGCTCTCGACCTCCTCTGTATCGCGCCCCACCGCGACGACGCTGAACTCACCTGTGGCGGCACGCTGATTAAAGCGGTTGACGCGGGGCACCGCGTTGGCGTCCTCGACCTCACGCAAGGGGAAATGGGCACCAAAGGCTCGGCTGAGCTTCGCGCCACCGAGGCCGCCGCCGGTGCACGGGTTATGGGACTGCATGTGCGCGAAAATCTCGAACTCCCGGATGCCGGCATCAGCAATACCGACGACACGCGAAGCCGCCTGGTGCAGGTGCTCCGTCGGCTGCGTCCACGGGTTGTGATCATCCCCGCACCGCGCGGCCGACACCCCGACCACCGGCGGACCACCGAACTCGCCCGTGACGCCTGCTTTCTAAGTGGACTGGCGCGATATGCGCCCGGCGATTTTCCCGCCTTCCGGCCATTCAAATTGGTGCATGTCGTGACGTACCGCGAAGATGCCGTGAAGCCGTCGTTTGTGGTGGACATCAGCGCCCAGTTTGCGCGCAAGCTGGAAGCGATCAAGTGCTACGGATCGCAGTTCGACGGCACGACACAGGCGGGGGAAGTCTATCCCAATGGAGAGCCCCTCTACGACATCGTGACGCATCAGGCGGCACACTATGGCTCGCTGATTCGCGTCACCTATGGTGAGCCGTTCTACACCGACGAAACCATGCAGGTGGATGACATCACCACCCTCGCGGTCTCGACCTTTTGAGATACTCGCGTACCCACGCGATTCCCTTTTCCGGACGATGGATATGAGCGAGCAGGCCCACGGTTCACACGGTAGTGCGCACGGCAGTGCCCCCAGCATCGACTACAGCGGCTACTTGCGTCTGCCGGAGTTATTGGAGTTGCAAACGCTGCAGTCCACGCCCGAACACCCCGACGAGCTGTTGTTTATTGTTGTCCATCAAGCAAGCGAACTGTGGTTCAAGGTGTTGCGCCATGAAATGGACACCATGATCACGGCGCTCGAGGCGTTCGACACCATGCGCGCGTTACTCGCGGTGCAGCGCATCAACGTGCTCACCGAAATCATTGCGCAACAGCTCACCGCGCTCGATACGTTGCCCCCGCAGCGCTTCGCACAGTTCCGCGGGTATCTGGGGTCGAGCAGCGGCTCGCAGAGCGCGCAGTTCCGCGCCATCGAAGCCACCGCTGGATTGCGCGACCCGCACTTCCTGGCCGCAATCACCGAGCATGGCGATCCGCCTGCCGTGGTGAAGGAAGCGTTGGCCCGTCCGGTGTTGCAGTCACTGGTGCTCGCGTTAATCGAACATGAGCAGATGGATCTGGCCGAGCTCTACATGGGACCGGGACCGACGCCGATGTTCCTGCTGGTCGAAGGGCTGCTGGAGTTTGAACAGCGCTTCGCACGCTGGCGCTTCCTGCACGTGCAGCTGGTGGAGCGCATCATCGGCCCCGGTACGTTCGGCACCGGCGGCACGCTGGGAGCCAAGTACCTGTCGCGCACCGTAAGCCACCGGTTCTTCCCGGAGCTGTGGGCGGTGCGGTCGAAGTTCTATGGGACAGCGAAGCCTTAACAGCGAAGTAAGGGGTAGGGAGTACGGAGTAAGGAGCTACCGTGTTCTTTGATATCAGTGTGCCATTCGCTGCAACTACGCCGCCTTGGCCGGACGACGTGGGGTTCTCGTGCGGGTGGACGTGCCGGCGCGAAGACGGGAGCAGTGTGAACCTGGGTGTGCTGTCCACGAGTGCGCATGTGGGCACGCACGCCGATGCGCCGTTGCATGTGCAGTCGTCGTGGCCGGCGTCGGAGTCATTGCCGGCGTCGGTGTTCGTGGGGGAGGTGCAGTTCATTGCGCTGCCGGCCGATCACGACCCCTCGCACGACATCACTATTCCGGTGCTGCACTCGTTGTTGGGCGATCATGTGCCCACACGCGTGATCGTGCGCACGGGGCACTCGGTGGCTGGCGGTGTGTTTCCGGTTCAGTGGCCGGCGCTGAGCGAGGACGCAGCGCAGTGGCTGGTGCAGCACGGACTCACGCTGTGGGGGGTGGATGCCCCCAGTGTGGATCGTCGCACGAGTACGACGTTGCCGGTGCACAACGCGATCTTCGGCGGCGGCGCGTTCGTGCTCGAGAATCTTGCGCTCGACGCGGTGCCGGT
>CANHTA010000228.1 GCA_947463135.1 Gemmatimonadota bacterium | reverse complement strand
TCGTGCGTTCACCGTGGGGTAACACCACACCGCGGGGCGACGGCCATGGCCGTCGCCCCGCGTTGTGGTGGTGATGTCGGGTCTTAGAGACCGTCGAGCAGCGAATCGTTGTTTGATGTGGCGGCGATCCGTTTGATGAGCCACTCCATGCCGGCTTGCGGCGGGAGTTGGTGCAGACCACGCCGCAGGAGATGCACTTTATCGAGCTGATCGGGACGATACAGCTTTTCCTCGCGTCGGGTGCCGCTTGTCCCAATGTCGAATGCCGGGAAAATGCGGCGGTCGGCCAGTGAGCGATCGAGCTTGATCTCACAGTTGCCGGTGCCCTTGAACTCCTCGAAGATCACGTCATCCATACGCGATCCGGTTTCCACCAGCGCGGTTGAGATGATGGTGAGTGAACCGCCACCATGCTGCGGTGCGATCATGCGCGCCGAGCCGAAAAATGCCTTGGGCTTCTGCATGGCATTGCTGTCCAGTCCGCCCGACATGGTGCGTCCTGTTCCGCGCTCCACGGTGTTGTAGGCGCGCGCAAGGCGTGTGATGGAGTCAAGCACGATCACCACGTCGCGTCCCTGTTCCACCATCCGTCGCGCACGCTCAAGCGTCATTTCCGCCACCTCAACGTGCCGCTTGGGCGGCATGTCGAAGCTGGAGGCCACCACTTCGCCGTAGCCCCAGGTAATCATCTCGCTCACTTCTTCCGGCCGCTCATCGACCAAGAGCACCAGGAGCGCCGACGCGGGATGGTTGATCGCGACCCCTTCGACGATGGCCTGCAGCAGTGTCGTTTTACCCGCGCGGGCTGGCGCCACAATCAGGGCCCGCTGTCCATAGCCGATCGGCGCAATGAGGTCGATGGCGCGACGGGTGAGCTCTGGTCCCGTTTTGGCGGGACGTCCTGTTTCCAGCGTCAGCTTCCGGTCGGGATAGCTGGCCGTGAGCGTATTGAAGTCCGGACGCTTTTCCAGGATGATGGGCGATCCGTCGTTGAGCTGCTGCACCTCGATGAGCACCTGCCGGCCGCGTGGATCGCGCCCAAAGGTGGCCTCGAGCTTATCGCCGCGGCGCAGCTGGTGCAGGCGCACCAGGGCCGGGGGGACGAACGGATCGGTTGGATCGGGGAGATAGCTGTTGATGGCGCGACGGAGGAACCCGCCATCGCGGGATGGATCAAACCAGCCCGACATGGTGCCCTCAGCCACTGCTGGTGCAGACGGCATGGGCGTGTAGCGCTCGCTCCCACCGTCGCCACCTTGTGGCGGACGCCCCTCGGTCCCCGCGCCGTCGCGCCGGAAGCGGTTGCGCCCGCGCCGTCCGTTCCGACGAAATCCTCCCTCCCCACCACGCTCCGGCCCACGGTCTCCACCGCGCTCCGGCCCACGCTCGGGGCGGTCCTGCGGGCTCCCCAGTGCGCCAGAGGGCGCCCCGGATGCCTCCGGCCGTTCACCACGCGGGCCACGCTCGCCGCGCTCATGACGATGACGGCCACGGTCACGCCCACGGCCGCCACGGTCCCGTCCATGTCGCTCACCGAAGGGGCGCTCCGGGCGGCCATCCGGGCGCGTCTCTGGACGTTCCGCGCTGCCCGTCGGCGGGGTGGCGGGGCGGTCAAAGGCCCGGTCGTACCGGTCGGCGCTCTCGGAGCGTGGACGCTCTGCCGCGGGATCAAAGTACGCCGGTGGCATGATGGGCTCCGGCCGCGCGACCGGCTGCGCTTCGCGCGGCGGCTCGGCCGGTGCCTGCCGCGGGACGTCAGCGGCGGTATCTACCGCCACCTCAGCCTTCGGGCGACGAGGGGGACGGCCACGGCGTGGCCGCACGACCTCATCCGAGGCGCCAGCTGTTGCCGGTGGTGCGACGGGTGGCGGAGCCGTCTCCCGCGGCGCGGGCGTCGGCGCCGCGGACGGCGCGGCATCGCGATAGGGATTGTCGTCCCCTCCGGCATCGGAGGATGGCGCGGCACTGGTGCGACTGCGACGAATTGGGCGTTTGCGTTCGGTCATTCGAAAACTGCAAGTGGTACGGTGGGCTCCGTTCCGATCTGGAAGGGAGCACGAGGCTGCTGCAGGCATTGGGTCATGCCATGCACCAAACCAGAGGTTCGCGGCCCGGACGGGCTCACGGGAAGAGTTCCCGTGACGGGCTCGAGATGCGCCAGGAGCGCGGAGAATGCGGATTGCTTTGGACGGGTAGGTGGTGCCGTCGCACTCGCCGGAAAAGCGAAACCTGCTTTCCGGTACCACAGGGGGGTGCGCGAGGGACTCGCGCCTCCGGTCACACGGAGCAGGTCGCCAACGCGCGACACCGCACCGGCCGACCATTTCACTCGGTCTGACTGCGCTGTGCCGATTGGGAATGGAACAAGGGCGCAGTCAGCGGATGACGATGGATTCGCCACGCGCCTGTTCGTACTCCGCGCGGGACACTAGGAGTATTACGATCCTCTCCCAATCGCGCAACCCACCAATCGCAGCTGTGACCTGACCAGAGTGCCGGACTCGTCTACCTTTCACGCATGATCGCACCTCTTCGTGACCTCCCCGCCGCCCTCGCCGATGCCGTAGGCGCCTATGAAGCCTCCGGGAACGTCGGCGCGCTGATGGAGCGCTTGCACACGCTCCGCGCCACGGTAACCCCCGACGCCCTCGTGGCGGCCGCCGAACCATGGCTCCACATGCCCGAGGTTGCCGGTCCGCTCTATGAGCGCATCGTTGACGAGCAACCCGCGAACGCGCGCGCGCTCGTGATTCTCGCCAACGCCTATTGGCTCTCCGGTCGTGGTCCCGACGTCGTGGAAGCGCTGGCCAACCGCGCGCTGGCGTCCGATCCGCACAACCGCGGGGCCTGGCATCTGTGGGCGCTCACCGAATCCAATCAACGCGATCGTACCGTACGGTGGTTGCAGGTCACGCAGCGTTTCCCCGACGATCTCCTGGCCAAGGCGGCGCTCGCCGACAACGCCAGTTCGCTGGCCGCGGCTGAGCACGATAAGGAAGCGTTGGCGCTCGCCATCTCCGCCTACGAAGAATTGTGGGCCAATTCCCCCACCGAGCAGCAACGAGCCGCCCTCGAAACCGCCCTCACCACGCTTCGCAATTACTCCCTGTGACCGACGCCACCACGCCCCGTGTCCCGCCGCACGATCATCGTGCCACCGATGCGGGTGAGAGCGACGCCCTCGCCGAATTCCGGATGTATCGCGAACGCATGAACACGCGCATCCTTGGCGAAAACAATCTCGTCATCAACCGGTTCTTCAATCTCGACGGCCGTGCCTACGAGGGCGGTGCGCTGAGCGTGAAGACCAAAGAACTGCTCGGCCTCGTCGCCTCGTTGGTGTTGCGCTGCGATGACTGCATTACCTACCACATCGTGCGCTGCGCCGAAGAAGGCGTGACGCGCGATGAAGTGTTCGAAACCATGAGCATCGGACTCATTGTCGGGGGCAGTATCGTGATTCCCCATCTGCGGCGCGCCGTTGATCGCTGGGATGAAGCCGAGACGATGCGCGGCACGCCGTAACGGACGGCGAGCGCGCTACGGCTTCGCGATGGTTTTCGGGTTGCCGTCAGACACGTAGCGTGCCCACTTGCCGGGCTTGTCCATCTGATCGAGCGTGACGGACAGTTTGGTGCCGCCCTGCAGCGGAACCCTCGGCAACGATTTCGGATTGAACTCCGGATCGAACGGGCTGCGCGCCGGCCCACCGCTCACTTCGAACACGGCCTCGTGGCGGTAGCGCACGCTGCGCTTGCTCTTCGTGTCGTACCACGAGCCGTTGAACGCGAGCGCCCGGTTCTTCGGCCACAACCCGTAGGGCAGGGCAAACCCGCGCACCTTATAGCCGGGCACGGCGGAGTCGATCGCCATCGCACCGCGCGCCAGCTGTTCCTGCACCACGGCGTCGGAGTACTTGCTGAGCTTCGCGTGCCATAAGGTGTGGTTGCACAGCTCGAAGCCTTGGCTCACCAGAAACTGCACCTTCTTGAAGCGCCATTCCGTCTTCTGACCGTCGATGCCCTTGTCGCCGAAGAACGCGTGGCCAGCTTCGGCCGCCGGCAGCATGCAGAACAGCCCCTTCGCCTTCCAGTCGGGGTGCGCCTTGATGAAGTCCAGCAGCAGGCCGACGGCACTCGTGGGATCAACCACCAGCGTGCCGTTGCGCTCGATATACCGGAACTGACTCGGCGAGGCATCGTCGAAGGTGAACAGCACCGGCGACTTCCCCGCCGGGATGTCCATCGTATGGTCCAGCATCTCCGACAGGTTCACCGGCACATAGCCGCGCGCATGCAGTTCGCTCAGCTCGGCGCGGAAGCGTTCGCGCGACACCTTGTACGTGCCGTCGGCCGCGACCACCTGATGCCATTCCACGATGGGGATGCGCCCTAATTCGTTGGGTTGGCGAGGGCCGTTTGGCTTGGTGCCCCGTTCGTTGGCCGACGTCCCCTTGGGCGGTTGTGCCGG
>CANHTA010000227.1 GCA_947463135.1 Gemmatimonadota bacterium | reverse complement strand
GGCCGGACGCCCACTCGCCGCAGGGATTGGACCATCTCGAACTGGGCATTGCGCACGCACGGAAAGGGTGGCTCACGCCGGCCAATGTGCTCAATACACGCAGCGCCGATGCCGTCTTGGCCTTTGCGCGCGCGCGTCGTGCGCCTGGGGCAACGGCACCGGCGCCACTCCACGTGATCCCCGGGTCCGCATGAGCCCCGTGGCCAAGCGCGCCACCCGGCGCACCACCAAGACACACGGGGAGAAGCCGTCGCAGCGTGCGGCGCTGGTGTCGCGGTCGCCCACCACCAAGGCGGCGAAGCTCGCGGTGAGCGCGGTGGTGCTGGAGCGTCTGAAGGCGGAATACCCCGATGCGCACTGCGAATTGGATTATCGCAATCCGTTTGAATTGTTGTGCGCCACCATTCTGTCGGCCCAGTGCACGGATGTGCGGGTGAACATGGTGACGCCGGCGTTATTCGCGCGCTATCCGGACGCCACGGCGTTGCGCGCCGCCGCCCCTGCCGACGTGGAGGAGATCGTGCGGAGCACGGGGTTCTTTCGCGCCAAAACGAAAAGCCTGATCGGGATGGCCGACCGGCTGGTGACCCACCACCACGGCGAGGTGCCTCGCACCATCGCGGAGCTGGTCCGGCTGCCTGGCGTGGGGCGGAAAACCGCCAACGTCATTCTTGGCAATGCGTTCCACATCAACGAGGGGGTGGTGGTGGACACGCACGTGCAGCGGTTGGCCCGGCGGATCGGGCTCACCCGGCAGGCCGATGCCATTGGCATTGAGCGCGCGTTAATGCCGCTCTTTCCGCGCGACGACTGGGCCTTGCTGAGCCACTTGCTGATCTGGCACGGGCGTCGGGCGTGTCTGGCCCGCAAACCGCTGTGCGCCACCTGTGTGGTGCGCGACGTCTGTGCGAGTGCGGGGGACGGGGAGGGGCCCTGAACAGGATGGGGAGGCTCTATCTCTGCGCGGGGATCGCGTTAGCTTTCTGTGCTTCATTCCCAATAGGATCCAGGAGAGACAGTGGCCAAGCTGGCAACGATCGAGACGAATAAGGGGACCCTGGTGGCCGAGTTGTATCCGGCGGCGGCTCCCAAGGCGGTGGAAAACTTTGAGAAGCTGGCGAATCAGGGGTTCTACGATGGGGTCAAGTTCCATCGCGTGATCGAGGACTTCGTCGTGCAGGGTGGCGACCCGTACTCGCGTGACCTGCCGGCGGGCGACCGTCGCATTGGCACGGGTGGGCCGGGCTGGACGATTCCGTGTGAAACGGCTGGCAACCCGCACAAGCACGAAGTGGGGGCGCTTTCCATGGCGCACGCCGGGAAGAACACGGGCGGCAGCCAGTTTTTCATTGTGCTGAGTGAGGCGAACACCCGGCACCTGAATGGCGTGCACACGGTGTTCGGTAAGGTCACGACGGGCATCGAATTGATCCCGTCCATCGTGGCCAATGATGGCATGGTGTCGGTGCGCGTCGCCGACGTCGACTGACTTTCTCCGGAGATCGAAGATGGGCGGACAGGCACCGCAGGGCAGCGATAAGGGCGCGGCATTCATGGGACTGATCGGAGGCGCCATTTTCATCGGCGCCATCATGTACGGCATTGTCCTCTGGACGAACACGCTGTTTGAAGGGCATGAAGGCGGAAAGAAGGCCGCCGTGGTGAGCGTGAACCGCATGGTGGGATAACCCCACCACGCCGTCACAGCTGACACAGGAGCACCAAAGGGGCAGGATGGCACCACCGCCGTCCTGCCCCTTGGTGCTCGCGTTCTTTCTCTCTGCCCTGCGTCCATGAAGCAGCTCCTCGTTGTGCTCGCGGCCCTCGTCACCACGGTAGGCAGCACGCTGCCAGCCCAACAGCGACTCTCCCTTGGCGACGCGGCACGTCTGGCCGCCAAACAGAGTGGTGCAGTCGACGTGGCCCGCCAACGCGTGGCGCAGGCCGAAGCGCGGGTCGTGCAGCGACGCGGCGCGCTCCTCCCCGACCTCGCCGCGGGAATCCAGCAAGCTGAGCGCAACCTCAACTCGGCAACCTTCGGCTTCACCTTCAGCAATCCGCTCACCGGCGCGCCGTTGCTGCGCCCCGACGGTGAGATTATCGGGCCGGTCCCCACCGTAGACCTGCGGTATCGGTTGCAGCACCCACTGCTCGATCTCGGGAATATCGCGAAGTGGCGTGCGGCCCAATCCATGGTGCTGGCAGCGAGCGCGGATGTGCAGGCGCAGGCCGATCTGGCAGCCGCCACGGCGGCCACCGTGTACATCCGGGCGGCGCGCGCTGAGGCACAGCTGGTCGCGCGGCGCGCCGATTCCGCGCTCGCCGCCGATTTGTTGCGCATCGCGCGCGACCAACTGCGCGCCGGTACCGGCATCGCCCTCGATGTCACACGCGCCGCCTCACAGTTGGCCAATGTGCGCGCACAAATCATTGGCGCACGCAACGAACGGGACCGCAGCCTGCTCGAACTCACGCGTGCCATCGGCCTGCCGCTGGATACGCCCATCTCGTTAACCGATTCCCTGGCGGGCCTGCCCGTTGAGGTGGCCATACCCGACGTGGCCAGTGCGCTCACCCGCGCAACCGAACAGCGCGCCGATGTGAAGGCGTTGCTGGCGCAGGAAACAGCGCAGCGCGCCTCCTCGCAGGCCATCAGGTGGGAGCGCACGCCGCAACTCGGGCTGGTGGTGGATCAGGGCGTGATCGGCCGGAACTGGAATCGTCTACTCCCCACGTACACATGGGGTGTGCAGCTGTCCGTGGGGCTCTTCGACGGCTTCCGCCGGGAGGGGCGTGTGCAGGAACAGATCGCGGCGTCACGGGAAACCGAGGCCAGGCTACGGGATCTTCGGACGCAGAGTGCGCTTGAGGTGCGCGCCGCGCTGCTCGACGTGCGTGCAGCCCATGAACAGGTTGATGCCGTGCGTGAACGGCTGGCGCTGGCCGAACAGGAAGTCGCACAGGCGCAGGACCGTTTCCGTGCCGGTGTGGCCGGCAACGGTGATGTCATCGCGGCGTTGCTCTCGCTGAATCAGGCACGTACGCTCGTCAACGATGCGCTGGCGAGCTACCACGGGTCGCGTGTGGCGCTCGCGCGCGCGATGGGGGACGTGCAGCGGCTTCCCTAGGGCTCGCCGCTGTTACGGCACCACCTTCACCCCTTTCCAGAAGGCCACCCGGTTGGCCACCGCTTCTGCGCCCGCCTTGGGTGACGGATAGTACCACGCGGCATCTACGTTGTCGCGGCCGTTCACACGCAGCGTGAAGTAACTCGCCGTGCCTTTCCACCCGCAGGTGGTATGGTGGTCGCTGTCGGCGACATACGCGCGCTCCAATGAGGCGAGCGGAAAGTAGTGATTCCCCTCCACCACAACGGTGTCGGCCGAGTCTGCGATCACGACGTCATTCCAGATAGCCTGCATACGACGTATCCACCCTGTGCGCGGCAACGGCGCACGGTTACATGGTCAAACACTCACACGGGTTCAAGCCAGACAACCCAGAACCACTGCTGGGCATCGGTGAACAGCTCCGACACCCGAAACCCACCGGCAGACACCACGCGGTCCAACCGGGCGCGGTCATACTTGTAGGAACACTCGGTTCGCACCGTTTCACCAGCGGCGAATGTGATAGACTCGCCGCCAACCATCACATGCTGGGGCGAGATCGCCTCGAGATGCATCTCAATGCGGCTCTCGGCATCGTTGAAAAACGCGCGATGCCGGAACGCGGATTTTGAGAAGGTGGCGTGCCACTCGCGATTGATGTGCAACAGGGCATTCAAGTTGAACTCCGCGGTGACACCCGCGGCGTCGTTGTAGGCCGCATGAAGCAGCCGCGGATTCTTGCGACGATCAACGCCCAGAATGAGTCCACCGTCGTCGCCGACACAGTCGCGGACGCGCCGCAGAAAGGCACTGGCTTCGTCGGGGTGCAGGTTGCCAATCGTTGAACCGGGGAAGAACCCAATGCGGCGCGCGGTGTCCGGGATCTCCGGTAAATCAAAGGGTTCGGTGTAGTCGGCCCACACGGGAAGCACGGGCACGTGCGGAAACTCGAGCGCCCGTTCGGCCGCGACATCATGTAACTGCTCACGTGAGACATCCACCGGGATGTACGCGCAGGCCTCGCGAAACGCGCGCAGCAGATGTCGCACCTTGATGGCCGCCCCACTGCCAAACTCAATGATGGCCGCCTTTGGGCCAACCAGATCCGCGAGATGGCCGGCGTGACGCAGCAGAATGTCATGCTCCGTCCGCGTGAGGTAATACTCCGGCAATCGCGTGATATCCTCAAACAGCGCTGCGCCGCGTGCATCGTAGAACAGCGCAGCCGGCAAGGTCTTGGGCGACGCACGGAGTCCCTCCAGCACCACGTCACGCAGTGAACGCTTGGCCACGTCACCAGCGGATCGGTGCCGGTGTGGTGATGCGGTCATACGCGTCCCCCTTCGGCATCGCAGGCGAGACG
>CANHTA010000226.1 GCA_947463135.1 Gemmatimonadota bacterium | reverse complement strand
ATTCAAACGGATTGCGATAATCCAATTCGCAGTGCGCATCGGGGTATTCCGCCTTCAGACGCTCCAGCACCACCGCGCTCACCGCGAGCTTCGCCGCCTTGGTGGTGGGCGACCGCGATACCAGCGCCGCACGCTGCGACGGCTTCTCCCCGTGTGTCTTGGTCGTGCGCCGGGTGGCGCGCTTGGCCACGGGGGTCATGCGGACCCGGGGATCACGTGGTGCGGCGCCGGTGCCGCGGCCCGGGGCGCACGACGGGCGCGCGCAAAGGCCAAGACGGCATCGGCGCTGCGTGTGTTGAGCACATTGGCCGGCGTGAGCCATCCTTTCCGTGCGTGCGCAATGCCCAGTTCGAGATGGTCCAATCCCTGCGGCGAGTGGGCGTCCGGCCCGATGCTCACCAGCGCCCCCTTCTCCTGTGCCACGCGGCAGGCGCGCCAGTCGATGTCGAGACGGTTGGGGTCGGCGTTGAGCTCCATGGCCACCCCCACCGCGCCCGCCTTTTCGATGATGGCATCGAGGTTGATGGCGTAGGGCTCTCTGGTGAGCAGCAATCGGCCGGTGGGATGCCCCAGAATGGTGACATGCGGATCATCGAGTGCCTTGAGAACGCGATCGGTCATCTGCCGTTCGTTCATGCCGTAGCGGCTGTGCACGGAGCCGATCACAAAATCGAAGCGATCAAGCACCGCCGCCGGGTAATCCACGCGTCCGCAGGGGAGAATGTCGGCTTCGATGCCTTTGAGCACACGAAACGCCACACCGTTGGCCGCATACTGTGCGTTCAGTGCATCGATTTCGTCATGCTGCCGCAGAATGGCGTCACGCGAGACACCGCCGGCATAGGTGTTGGATTGCGAGTGGTCGGAAATGCCGAGATACTGCAGCCCGCGCGCACGCGCCGCGGTGGCCATGTCGTGAATGGAGGCGCCGCCGTCACTGTAGTGCGAGTGGCAGTGCAGGGCACCAACCAAGTCGGTTTCCCTGATGAGCGCCGGGAAGGCGCCGTGCGCGGCGGCTTCCACTTCCCCCATCGCTTCGCGCTGCTCGGGCACGACGTACGCCAGCCCCAGCCGCGCGTACAGGGCGGCTTCATCGGCCACCGGCACGAGCGCGCCGTCGCGGTCGCGGAGTTCGTCCCCGGCCAGCACCAACCCCAACGTGGCGGCGTGTTCCGTGACCTGCTTCACGTGCGCGTTGCTGCCGGTGGCGCGCCACAGCGCGAGCGCAAACTGCTCGGGACGCACGCACGACACGTCCACCCGGACCCCGTCATCGAGGCGCAGCGATAAGGTACGACCGCCGCCTCCAAGCACCTCCCGCACGCCGCGCAGCTGCGCGAACGTGGCGGCAACAACACTGGGGATGCCGCGCACGGCACACACCAGATCCACATCACGCACGATCTCCATCCGTCGCCGGATTGATCCCGCAATCGCGAGCTCGATCACATCCGGATGGGCGCGGATGGCGTCGGCGATGCGCTCGGCTTCCGCCCGACCATGTGGCCAGAGCACGTACGCCCCCGTGGCCCGCAGATCGGCGATGCCCTTGAAGATCTTCTCTGCGGTTTTCTCCCCGAATTTCGGCAACGCGGCAAGGCGGCCATCACGCGCGGCACGCTCCAGCTCCTGCAACGAATCAACGTGCAGACCGTCATGAATGGCGCGGATGCGCGACGGGCCCAACCCGGGGACGCGGAGCATTTCGAGGAGCCCTTCCGGTGTGGCCTCCTGCAAGCGTTCGAGCAGCGCCGACCCGTTGCTGAGGGCCAGATCGCGCAGCACGTCGAGAGCCACCGGGGCTACCCCTTCGCCCAACAGCAGGTCGCCGCTGAGCGCCTGCACCAGATCGGTTTGGCCATGAGCGGCCACGACGCGCGCGGCGGTGTGCATGGCGCGGACCGCAAGGCGGTCCTCGTTGTGCAACTCCTGGAGCGTCGCGATCTGGGTGAGGGCGAACGCGGCGGATCGGCAGTCCATGCGCGAAATCTAGCCGCTTCCCCCTCGCTAGCCTTCTACCCCGGCCAAATGCCTCACCTGCCGCACGAGGGCCTCCATCTGCTGCTCCGTCAGATCTATCTCTTGTCCGGCGGCGTCCGGGTCCAGCAGCCCCGAGCGGACACTCACCGCCACCTGGTTCATGTACCGCACCTTGGCGAGGAGGTCGAGCGTGAGGTTGCGTAGCCCGTGGAACCGTCGCTTCTCGGCATTGGCGCGCCGGTAGCGCTGCGCCAACTCTTCCGGGCGGAGGGCCAGGGTGCGCTGCTCCACTTCGGCCACCGTACGGCCTGGAATCACGCCCCGATCGGGGATCCCGCTGTTCGTCCACCCGGGCTCGACAAAGAACAGGCGGCCGATCACTTCAATGCCATCGTGCGCGCTGTGCAGCGTGACGCGCACCTCGCGGCCATCAAGGTGAATCGTGGTGATCGGTGTGTGCGTAACCGGACCGAAGGGAACCATGGCTCTCAGCAAGAAAACGACGGATGGCGTTGAACAGCCGTTCCGGCTGCTCGACGTACGGCACATGCCCACACTCGTCCAACAACAACAGCTCCGCGTCCAATGCCTGCGCCGCGGCCGCGGCCGAAGCCACGGGGATAGGATCGTGCGTCCCGTGAATGACGAGCGCCGGGCAGTGGACGGCACGGAGATCGTGGCGGAGGTCGAACGACCCGAGGCTTTCCCATACCGATTGCTGCACCCGCCCCGTGACACGAAATGGCGTGAGCGCACGGGCACGTGCGGGATCGGCGAAGTAGCCGGCCACACTCAATTCGAACGCGCGCTGACGATACGCCACCGGGTCCTGCTCCCGCAGCCCGGAGGCGGCGAGTTCCTCGCGCATGGCCAGCACCGCCGCACTGCGCCCACGCGCCGCCAGCGACGACTCAAATTCGTCACGCCACGCCCGGGAGATCGGTGCCGGCGACACGAGCACTAACCGTGCCGGTGCCTGATCGTGATGGCCCAGTCGCGCGCACTCGATGGCGTAGAGCATGGCCAAGAGCGCTCCCCACGAGTAGCCGATAATCGTGGGGGGGGCGAGGGTGAACTCGGTGACGATCTGCATGAGATCGCCCACCTGTGTGTGCCAGGTGATCGGCGCGGGGTCGTCGGTTTTGGAGCGACCACCACCGCGCTGATCGTAGGTGATCACCCGATAGTGGTCGGAGAGCGTACCCATCTGCGGGTACAGGTAGTCGTGATGCGCACCGGGACCGCCGTGCAACAGCAGCAGCGGCGGTGCATTTGCGGGACCGTCGGCCCGCCAGTACAGCGGGAGCTCCGTTGACCGGGTAAAGCCTTCCGTCATCGGCTCACCCACCGGCGTCACCGGGCGCGCTGCATGTGACGCCGAGCGCCGGCATCAGCGCGCCGTAAAGTCGGTATCCGCGGTGACTGCGCGACACGTTTCCGCGATGACCTCCGCCGCGCGATCCAAATCATCGAGCGACACGAGTTCATTGGGCGAATGCATGTAGCGGTTGGGAATGGACAGCAGGGCGGTGGCCACACCATCGCGCGTGAGATGAATGCTGTCGGCATCGGTGCTGGTGAAGCGCCCCGCTGCATGCACGGAGTAGGGGATTTCAAGCCGCTTGGCCGCTTCCGCGAGGAGACGGAACACCACGGGATGCACGACCGACCCGCGCGTGAGCACGGGACCACCGCCCACCTGATGTTCGCCCAGCTCTTTTTTCTCGATGCCGGGGTGATCCGTGGCAAAGGTGACGTCCACGGCGATGGCCATCTTGGCATCGAGTTGTTGCGCGGCCACGCGCGCGCCACCCCCGGCGAAGCCGATTTCCTCTTGTGTTGTTGCCACGGCAATCACTCGGGCTGCGCCGGGTTTCTCGGCGTACCGGCGGAGTGCTTCCAGGACCACAAAGGCGCCGATGCGGTCATCAATGGCGCGGGAGACGATCCGGTTGTTGGGAAGCATCAACACGGGGGCATCGATCACGCCCGCGTCGCCGATCTCCAGATGCTCCATCGCCTCGGCCTTGGACTTCACCCCGATGTCCACCCACAGGTCGGTAATCTTCGAGGCCTTTTCCCGCTCCTCCGGCTTCATGAGATGGATCGGCTTCTTGCCGATCACACCACACACATCGCCGTGGCGACCCAGGAAGCGCATACGCTGCGCGACGAGCACCTGTGGATCCCACCCGCCGATCGGCTCGAAGTAGATGTAGCCGTTGTCGTCGATGTAGGTGACAATGACGCCGATCTCATCGATGTGACCGGCCAGCAGAATGGTGGGGCCGCCGTGCCCTTCTACCGTGGCGAGGCTGTTGCCCACCACGTCGGCCTTAACGGTGGCAAAGGTGGCGGCCTCGGCACGCCAGACGCGCGCCGGTGCGCCTTCGAAGCCGGACGGGCCGGGGGTGTCGAGCAGGCGCTTCAGGAAAGCAATAGAGGAGTCAGAAAGCATAGGGGGAA
Source organism: Gemmatimonadota bacterium (assembly GCA_947463135.1). Classification (GTDB taxonomy): domain Bacteria; phylum Gemmatimonadota; class Gemmatimonadetes; order Gemmatimonadales; family Gemmatimonadaceae; genus Gemmatimonas. Next base: position 83 of record CANHTA010000226.1, on the reverse strand, counting down.
TATAGAGGCTATTGTTTAGGGATGACTGTCCTTCTTCTCGCGATCGGGCTTGGCGCCGGTGTCCTCTCCGGCATTTTCGGGAT
>CANHTA010000225.1 GCA_947463135.1 Gemmatimonadota bacterium | reverse complement strand
TACAACCGCCCTGCTGCTGGCGTTGAATCACCTCGAGCCCATCAATGGTGGCGTCAACGATGACGGCGCCCTGCGCGCGCAAGTCGGCCACCGTGCGTTCGAACACGCGCTGCACTTCGGCATCAAGTGTGGGACGCTCATAGGCCTGTCGCAAAATGCCCAGACGTGCTCCTCGCAGGGCACCGCGCACCAGGAAGCTGGTATACGAAGCGCTGCGTTTGGCATCGGCCGCGGCGGTGACGGTGTCGGCGGGATCCGTGGCGGCAATAACATCGAACACCGCCACGGCGTCAGCCACCGTCCGTGCCATCGGCCCGGCAACATCAGCGCTAGCGTTCAGCGGAATCACCCCCGCGCGCGAGGTCAGCCCCATGGTTGAACGGATACCCACCAACGCCTGATGCGCCGATGGACCGCGGATGGAGTTGCCGGTGTCTGTGCCGAGTCCAACGGCGCCGTAGCTCGCGGCCACCGCGGCGGCGGTCCCACCGCTTGATCCGGCCGTGACGCGATCACGCGCATAGGGATTTTTGGTGTACCCCGGCAGAATGGAGCTTACGGTTTCATACGGCGTAAACGCCCACTCGGCGAGGTTGGACTTCGCCAGCACCAGCGCGCCGGCGTGCTTGATCTGCCGTACCATGGTAGCGTCCTGCAGCGGTCTCCAACCCTCCAGCGCCAACGATCCGCCGGTGGTTTGCAGCCCCACGGTCTCGAAGTTGTCCTTCACAATAACGGGAATGCAGTGCAGCGGTCCCATTGGGGCGCCCGTGCCCCGCTGCGCATCAAGCGAGTCTGCCACCTGGAGCGCCTGCGGATTGACCAGCACAATGGCATTGAGCGCCGGGCCGCGCTTATCGAGCGCTTCGATACGATCGAGGTACGCCTGCGTGAGCGTTCGGCAGGTGAGCGTGCGCGCCGTGAAGGCCGCATGAATGCCGGCGATGGTGGCCTCCTCAATACGGAAGGGGCGGCGACCCGATTGTGCGCTCACGGTGGTGCCGACGCCGGCCCATGCCACGGCGAGTATAAAACGCGGTTGCATGAGCGCTGCAACGAAACGCCACACCGTGGTGGTCATCGTATCGACTCCCTATCGAACCGGTGGCACAGGATCCACGGCGGCCGGCCATTGGTTGTCCGCCACATTGCGGTCGGGGAAGCGTCGCGCCGGATCGAGGGTGATGCGCTCAATGGCACGTGCACCGAACATGAGGTTGGCCGTGAAGCTCCGGCTGCCAGTAAACCACACGTCCACCGGCCAGGTCACCAGCGCGGTGACGCTGTCCGTCATCACGGCATTCGTCATGCGCCGGATGGGCGGTCCCTTCGCCGCAAACTTCACTTCCAAAATGATAGGCGACGGCATGTTGCCGGCCTGCGTCACCTTGACGCTGGTCCGGATGCCCTGCGAGGTCACACTGGCAATGCCGCCATCCACGCTGTCCGTGGTGAAGAGCCAACTGTACCAGAACCAGCTGAGGTCACGCTGCAACGCGGCATTCATGAAGAACATGTAGTCCCACGGCGAGGGATGCTTAAACATCCATGCCTGAGCCCAGTCCCGATGCGCGCGTTGAACGGCGCTGTCCCCCACAATACCCCCCAGTGCCGACAGCATGAGTGGTGTTTTCTGATAGGTCGTGAATCCGTAGTAGCTTGGCCCCGCGTAGTTCGCATTCCACATCATCGGCGGCTCCGCCTCGGCTCCACTGGTGCGACCATAGATCTGCCCAAGTCCATCCAGCACCGGCGCTTTGCGTGCGGCGTGCGCATCGGAGAGGATATTCATGTACTGATTGAATCCCTCGTCCATCCAGCCGTACCATGTTTCGTTGTTGCTCACCACCATGGGCCACCACTGATGCCCCGTCTCATGGTCAGCCGCGCCCTGATTGGAGTTGATCACCATGGGATACTCCATACCAGAACTCGGTCCGTCTTGCAGCGTTAACTGCGGAAACTGATACGGGAACCAGAGGGCGGAGTAGAACTCCAGAGCATGGCGTGTAATTTCGCCGGCGCGGGCAAAGAGATTGGCACGCCCGGGAAGGAACAGCATATGGACGGGAATCACGCCCTTCCCGGGGATGGTCGCACGCGTGGCCTGCCACACGTACTGTTTCGCCGTGGCCCACGCGAAATCGTTGACGCTGTCCGCATGGAAGCGCCACACCAGGCGGCCATCGGCGTTGCCCATTGCCGTGGCGTTCCCCGGACCGACCTCGCTCGCCCCAACGATGGTGGTGACCGCGTCGGATTGCGTTACCGTTGCCAATCGCTCACGGGCCGATGCGGTGAGCACCTGCGCGGAATTTTGCAGCACCCCGGTGCCACTCACGATCCAGCCTGCCGGTACATCGATATTGACGTCGAAGCTGCCGAAGTTGTTGTAGAACTCCGAGGGACCGACGTACAACTCCGGGTCCCATCCACGCAGGTCATCATACACCGCCACCCGCGGGAACCACTGCGTGGGCTGGTAGAGCGTATCGGCCCAACGCTGCACCATGCGATGACCGGTTCCGGGTCCTCCGGGCAATTTGTGCGACCATGCAATGTCGAGCAGCGCGCTGGCGCCGGCCGCAATGGGCGTTGCCAACCGAATGGAGGCCGCCGTGGAGCGGCCGTTGAGGAGCACCGCCTCACCGGTCAACGCGTTCGCCGCACTTTGCTGTGCCGCCACGATCGCGCGCGCTCCCGACCCACCATCACCCGCCGGGGTGGCGTTGGACGCGAGATTCACCGGTGTCCCGTTGATGGTCATGCGTGAAATCACCATCCCATCGGTGACCTCCGCCGGTACCCATGGGGCGGCATGCGGTGCGTTGCCGAGGAAGTGATTGGGGTCCAGCCGGAGCCCGATGTTGCTTAGCGGATCGGGACTGCTGTTGCGTATCGTAATCCGCGCCCGTCCGGTAAGCCGCGACGTGCCTGGATTCAGCGAGACATCAATCGCGTAATCGGTGCGGAGTTGCCAATAATTCCGCCCCGGCCGTCCGGTGGAATCGCGCGTGCCCGCCGCAAACGCCCGGCGAATGCTGTTGGTGATCGGGACATCGCGCCGAACGGCGCGCGGCGGGATCGCCGACAGCGGGGCCGCAGTGGGGCGCGGTGGGGTTGGGGTGGCGCGCTGTGCGCGCAACACGGGCACCAGCGCCACCACCAACCACAGAGCCGCCAGCACAGCGCGTGCGGCGCGAGGGAACGCAAGACGAGCCTGGGACATCGACCAAGGGGCCAGGGAGCGTAAAAACAGCGTCCCTAATGTCTAGTGCGTTTGGGGCGTCGGCGCGAGGCGGGTGTTGTTCACCAGGAGCTCGTGAATGGCACGGGGGGCAACCGGCTTGACCAGGTGGTGGTCGAACCCCGCCTCCTGCGACCTCCGGCGATCCTCACCTTGCCCCCAGCCGGTGAGCGCCATCAAGAGCAGCGGATGTGCGCCCTGCGTCATCCGCATCGCCCGCGCCGCCTCATAGCCGTTCAACTTCGGGAGCCCGATGTCCATCACCACCGCTTCGGGGTGCTGTTCCGCATACAACCGAAGCGCGTCCTCACCGTTGTACGCCACCAGGACCTGATGCCCTTCGCGCTCCAGCAACAGCGCCAAACTGTCCGCCGCGTCCACATTATCGTCCACCACCAGCACACGACGTGCGGCGACAATCGGTCCAACGCGAGGCGTTGACATGGGCAGCGGGGAGTCGGACATGACCGGGGCCGCGTGAGCCGAGTTCGCCGGTACGCCCAGCGTTTCGGTGGGGTGGGTATTGCCCACGCGCGGCAGCGTGATGCGAATGGTCGTCCCCTGCCCTACACCGGCACTGTGGGCGGTCATCGTCCCCCCGTGCAGCTCCACCAAACGGCGCGCCAATGCCAGCCCAATACCGAGCCCAGCCGGCGTGCGACTCCCATGATCGTAGACCCGCGAAAACATGTCGAACACCTGTGCGATGGAGTCCGCCGGAATGCCGATGCCGGTATCGGACACCTCAATGCGCACGGTATCGGGGGTGTTATGCACGTTCACGGTGATGAGTCCGTTCGGTTCCGTGTACTTCACCGCGTTGCTGAGCACATTCGTGAGCGCCTGGGCTAAGCGCGCCGAGTCCGCGAACACGCCAATCGGACCATCGGGCATATTCACCGTGCAATGCAGATTCCGTTCAATCAGCGCGGGGCGCACAGCCTCAATGGCCAGCTCAAACACGTCGCGCAGCACCACCACGTCACGGATCAATTCGAGTCGATCTTGCGAGACCCGACTCACATCCATCAGATCGTCCACCAAGCGCACCAGCTGGTTCACCTGCCGGTGAATCGTCTCCTTCGCCCGCGCCACGCCACTGTGTGAACTGGCTACCCGATCGAGCAACGTGACCGCATTCACGATAGGGGTGAGCGGATTGCGCAGCTCGTGTGCCAGCGTGGCAAGAAAGTGATCTTTGCGCTGATCCGCCTCACGCAGGGCGGCAATGAGCGCGAGGTTTTCGATCGTGACCGCGGCCACCTGTGCCACCTGCACCGCTATCGAAATCTCGTCGGAGGTAAACGGGAGCGCGCCTCGCCACAGCACCAATTC
>CANHTA010000224.1 GCA_947463135.1 Gemmatimonadota bacterium | reverse complement strand
CCGGCTGCGCCCGGGGTGCCGTTGAACACCTTCTTCATGCGCGGATCGAGCTTGTCGTAGGGAGACCACGCGCTCCATTGGTGCAAATCGGCGATCTTTGGAAAGATCACCTCAGCCGGTGCAGCGATTACCACCGAGCGTTCAATGGCGAAGGCATCCGGCTGGCGCGACGCCATGAGCAGCAGCGCGCCCAGCACAACGAGGACAATGATGCTGACCGTCTTGAGCATGTGCGTCCGGGCTGGGTGATGAGTCAGGGGGAGCGATCGGCGACCCCGCCATCGGTATAGTGCGGAATGGGGCGCGGCGGCGCTACCCGTGGAGGCACCTCCACTGTCAGTCGCGCGGCAACGTGAGGGGCGCGACGGTGAGGGTGCGCCAGCTCCCGCCGGTGTCGCGTTGCAGGGTCATGCGCCACGCTGAGTGGCAGTGCTCGCCGCAGGTACGGGCAACCACCACGCTCGCGCGTACGAGGCCATCGGCCGAGGTCGCGAGGAGGACCGGTCGGGTGAGCGCGACAATTCCGCTGCTGGCCGGGAATCTCCGGAACCAGACCTCCCAGCCATCGGGGGATGCGCGAAACTGCCGCTCCATGGTGGCCAGTGTTTCCAGGTGAACCGGCAGCGGCAGGGCGAGGGCCGCCGTGTCCGGCTGCTGCGCGTCGAGCGCCACGCCGGCCTCGCGCAGCAAGCGCAGCGTGGGCGACCGATGCGCGCTGTCGTTCCAGAACACCAGCCGCCGGGGATGTTCACGCTCCACGAACAGCGTGAGCACCGCGGCGCGTTGCACCGCCATATTCTCCCGCTCGCTCAGCGTTGGGGGCGTGCGCCACCCCGCCGCGCCAAACACCAGCGCGCCAAACACCAGCGCGCCGAGCACGCACGCGCCAAGCAGCAGCGCGTGGCGGGTCCGGAACTGGGGCAGTGGCAGGCTAGGCGTCGTCGTTCGCGGCGGCCGCGACGTCGTCCACCAGCGCCTGCAGCTTGCCGATGGTGTTCCAGTTGCGCGCCGTCACGCGGTCCCCGAGGACCTCCGCGATGGCGTCCACGAGTGCGCTCTCCGCGGCGCCCTCGGGCGCATGCTGGTAGGCGGCCCGTGCTCCGAGGTGGAGCTGCTCATGCCCCCAGTCCTGCTCGAGAAGCGGGAGCAGCGCGTGGCGATCGAAGGCGTCACGCCAGATCGACACGAACAGGCAGCTCGGGTCGACGTCGTCGCCGTCGATGGCGTTCTCCTCGATGATCAGATCGAGCTCCGCCGCCGTGACCACCACGACCCGGGTGGAGACTTTCATGTGCTGCAGGATGCCCTGTTCGAGGGCGATCGCCGCCTCGTCGGTGGGCGTGCCGTGCGCGGCATACACCAGATTGCCGCTGTTGAGCAGCGTGCGCGGCGTGCCGAACCCGAGGCTGCGGGCGAGGTCGCGCAGCGCCAGCATCGGCACTTTCTTGGTGCGCCCCACATTCACGCCACGGAGCAGGGCGATGTGGACGTCGTCTCGGTCCCGGGAAATTCGTGCCATGGCGCAGTATAGCCAGCGGGCGCCCGAACGCGCGCCCCGCGCCCCCGTGAGGGTTCGTGGATGGAGGCAAGTGACGGTGCCACATGGAGCTAGCCGTAACGGGCGCCCACGAATTCCCACCCCTCCCCCTTTGCGTTTCCGGGAAACCCGGTGTAGCTTATTCAGAGCGATGCAAGCGCCTCGGCGTTGGGACATGTTCCGATAGAAACGGGCCTGCCAAATCGAGCGGGTCTTTTTTTTACGCATTGCAGTCACCGAGTGGTGGCGACCGTCGTGAGGTTGATCACGAGTACCAGGTGGTTGGTTCCGTTCTGCATCGGCTCGTCTGTCCGCGTGCTCCGACTGACACCAGCACCAAATCAGAAACAGGAGTATCGCGATGCGTACGACCGGCACTGTCAAGTGGTTCAACGATGCCAAGGGCTTCGGCTTCATCACCCCGGCGAACGGACAGAAGGATTGCTTCGTTCACCATTCTGCCATTCAGGGCGGCGGCTTCAAGTCGCTCACCGAAGGCGAGACCGTTGAGTTCGACATCGTGCAGGGCCAGAAGGGTCCGGCCGCTGAGAACGTTACGCGGATGGGTCGCTAATTCGGGCCTGTAGCCCTCTCGTCATGAGTGCTTCGCGAAACACGAATCACGCATGACGTCCCGAAGCGCCGTGTGTCCGGACCTCTGTCCGCCACACGGCGCTTCGGCGTTGTCCCCTCTTACCGGGAACCACGCATGATTGAAAGCGCACCTATTGAACGCGCGTTTGATCCGCGCGATACAGCGGCTCGCACCTCGTTCTTATCGTCACATCGCGCGCAGGCCGTTTGCACGCGCGAGTTTGCCCGTTTGTCTGAAGGGCTCGTTGCGGCCACGAAGGTCTTGGCCGGACAAACCGGCATCGAGCCGCCCACGGTTCGCTTATCCCCCGATCGCTGCATTGTTCAGCTCGGTCCCGTGGCCCTTACGGTCGCGTGGCTGCGCAACGGCAGTGATGTTCCAGCGGCCGGTCAGTTACTCTGCATTGCGTGGCGGGGTGTCATCGCGCCGCGCGGTGAGCATGCCCCTGAACGACGTGGATGGCGCCAAGTGCCGGCCACGCCGCAGTCTGTGTGGGAAGAGACCTGCCTTCCGTCCGCGACCAGTGAAGCCACGTGGCATTGGCATCCCGAGTCGCTGGAACGTGAAGGGTATGCGTCCCTCGAACTCGCGGGGCGCTGTATTGATCAACTCCGGACGGCCCTTGAGGCGCTCCTCCAGGATGCGCCGATCGACTCCGGTTCCACGACCTAGTACGACGTGCGCATGACCAAGGAGGTTGGATGAAGGAAGACGCCATCGAATTTGAGGGAGTCGTTTCGGACGTATTGCCCAGCGCGATGTTCCGTGTCGATCTCGAAAACGGACATTCCCTGTTGGCCACCATGGCGGGAAAGATGCGCAAGTTTCGCATCCGCATCCTCGCCGGTGACAAGGTCACGGTTGAAGTGTCGCCGTACGATCTGAGCCGCGGACGCATCACGTTCCGCCATAAGTAGCTCCGTCACGTCATTGCCGGCGCAGTGCGGATGCGCACTGCGCGGCAGTCGCCGGACGTCACGGGCCGACACACGGCCCCGTGCGCTGTCCGCCCCCCGGGTACACTCGGCTCTCGCCTGCCAATGCGCGCTGTCCGTCTCCGTGCTCCAGGGCACCCCGTAGAAGATGCCGACGTCCCGATGCCGCCGTGCGGTGCCGGTGACGTGCTCGTGCGCGTCCGCGCGGCCGGCATCTGCCACTCCGATGTGCACTATCGCGCCGGACGGTCGCGCGTCGAACCGCTCCCCCTCACCCTCGGCCACGAGGTGGCGGGCGAGGTGGTTGCGGTTGGCGAGCAGGTCACCACCCCCCGCGTGGGCGACCGGGTGTGTCTCCACTACCTCGTGACCTGCCGACAGTGCCCCGATTGCCTCGCCGGCCGCGAACAGTTCTGCGCCACCGGCAAGATGCTCGGCCACTTCACCGACGGCGGTTGGGCCGAGTACATCGCGGTGCCAGCACGCAACGCCGTGCCCCTTCCGGCAAGTGTGCCCTTCGCGCAGGGCGCCATCATGATGTGCTCCTCGTCAACCTCGCTGCACGCGCTCCGGAAAGGCCGCCTCGCGGCGGGCGAGACGGTGCTGGTGGTGGGCGCCGGAGGATTGGGCATGTCGGCGGTCCAGCTCGCCCGCGCCCTCGGCGCCGCCGACGTCATTGCCGTGGACCGCGACCCTGCGAAGCTGGCGCTGGCCGAACGATTCGGCGCGCGCACACTCCAGGCCGCGGATCTCACCCCCGAGGCAGTCGTGGCGCAGGTGCGCGCCATGACCCATGGACGCGGTGTGGACGTGGCGCTGGAGCTGGTAGGCAAGCCCGACACCATGCGTACCGCGCTGCAGTCCCTGGCACCGTTGGGGCGCGCGGTGGTGGTGGGCCTGTCCGACCTGGCCCTGTCGGTGGACAGCTATCGCGACCTCATCGGCCGGGAAGCGGAGCTGATCGGCTCAAACGACCACCTGCTGAGCGAGCTGTATGAACTGGTGGAGATGGCCCACGCCGGCGTACTCGACCTCACGGACGTGGTCACGCACTCGGTGCCGCTTCAGGCGCGCGACATCAACGAGGTGCTGGACGCCCTCAGCCGGCATCAGGCACCCGTTCGCACGGTGGTGGTTCCGTAGTTTTCAACGCACTCACGCGCCACCTGTGCGCCATCATCGCAACATGATAGGGTTCAGTAGGCACGCGGCACACTCGGCCAGCCGCTGGTTGGAGCATTGAGCATCCCGTTGACGTAGGCGTTTTCCGGACACCCCACGGCCGCCAACCAGTGCAACATGGTGGGAACACCTTCACGTCCCCACTACGCAGGAACGCACGATGGACTTTCTTCCGACACCGCTGCATCCGCTGATCGTGCACCTGCCGATCGCGATGACGGTGCTCTTGCCACTCTTCGCACTTGGGGCGCTCATCGCCATCCGGCGCGGCAGCCGCGTGCTGCCGGTGTGGGCGCTTGCCACCGCCATGATCGCGCTCACGTTGGGCAGTGG
>CANHTA010000223.1 GCA_947463135.1 Gemmatimonadota bacterium | reverse complement strand
CTATCCCGATCAGATCGCTCGGGGCCTCCGCCGCTAAATGGCACGGCGGCTGACGGCAATGCCGCCAGCCGCCGGAGCCGCCGTACTGTGACCGCGCCGGGTCAGTCCATCGCGAATTCGCGTGCGAACGCCACGTTGAACGAGAACGTTTTCGCCCGGCTGCGTGTCTCCATCATGTTGGCCACGCGCTCGAGGCGTTCGGTGATCGCCATGATTTTTTCCTGCGCCTTGCGACCGGCCTCGTTCAACCCTTCAAGTTTGTCGATGGACCAGAACTTGATGAGGTCCTCCACGATCTTGATGTAGTCTCGTGGGCCGTAAATGCCGGCGCGACGGATGACATCGGCCATTTCGCGGAAGTGCGGCATGCTGATGCCCGGCATATCAATACTTGGCATGATCAGCGCCGCCGACTCCAGAGCACGATTGGGGTCACGCGCCAGCACCCGCAGGAAGATTTCGCGGTAAAACACATAATGCCGCGCTTCTTCCTTGGCGACGTTTTGGAGGACGGTCCCGATAAGCGGCTCATACTGGCCGGCCAGCTTTCCCGTGTTGGCGTGGCTTACCTGGGTGGCGCGCTCCTGCAGGGAGGTGTACACGAACACCCGATAGGGGTCCTTGTCCCAGGTTGGCTCGAAGCCCGCCTTGAGATACTCGAACTGCATGCGCTCAAGCACCGGGTTATCGAGGATCTTGCTGTCGTGTGCATAATCATGCAACACGGCGCCGTGCCGGTCTTCCTCGGCGGTCCAGAGGTTGGTCCATTTCGCCCAGAACGTGTCGCCACCGAGATAGGTGGCCAGCAACCGGTGGAAGTGCGGAAGCCCTTCCTCGGTGAGCGTATTGAGCGCCAGCGCCACGCGCGCCGGCATGCTGATGCCTTTGGCGCGCTCGCGCAACTGCTTCACGAAGCTGTCGGGGTCCGTGTCCGGCTCGGGCGCCAGGAGTTCCGATGGGAACCACAGGATCCGCTTGGCTTCATGCGCAACCGTAAGGTCCGCGACGTCCTGTTCGAGGTCCGCGAGGACCTCAACCTTGGCGATGGTTTCGTTGTCGGGAAAGTACATGAAAGGAAAAGTATCCGGCGGTACGGCCTTCGACTACTGTGAAATCCGAGGTGCGGCGGGGGAACCGTCCGCCGGCGCACATCCCGCGTTACATTGCGGGTACTATGACGCCCCCCGCGAAAGGCAAGCCCAAGTACAATACGAAACGCGCATGGGCCGAGGCCCGCGCGTTAATCTGGGAACACCGCACGTCCGTCACAGTGGGACTGGCGCTGATGGTGGTGAGTCGTGCGGCCGGCTTTGTGCTCCCGTATTCCACCAAAAACGTGTTCGACGTGGTGTTGCCGAATCGCGACATGTCGATGCTGAGCACCATCGCACTGGCCGGCTTGGCCGCAACCATCGTGCAGGCGCTCACGGGCTATGCGCTGTCACAGGTGGTGAGTGTGGCGGCACAGCAAGCCATCGCGCGGCTCCGCGAAGAGGTGCAGGGGCACCTGATTCGCCTCCCCGTCAAGTTCTTCGACAGCACGAAGAGCGGTGTGCTGGTGTCGCGCGTCATGAACGATCCCGAAGGGATCCGCAATCTCATCGGCACCGGGTTGATTCAGCTGACCGGTGGCATCATCAGCGCGGTCGCGGCGCTGGCGGTGCTGTTCTATCTCAACTGGCGACTCACCGCCGTGACGATCGTGTTCCTGGCGATTTTCGGCGTGTTCATGTCGATTGCGTTTAAGCGGTTACGGCCGGTGTTTCGTGAGCGCAGCGTCATTACCGCTGAGGTCACGGGGCGCCTTACGGAAACACTCGGTGGCATCCGTCTGGTAAAGGTGTACACCGCCGAAGAGCGGGAAAAGGCCGTGTTTGGGAAGGGCGTGCAGCGGCTGTTCCAGAATATTGCCAAGACCATTACCGGTACGTCGCTCACCGGCACGCTCGGCCTTGCCGTGGTGGGCGTGATCGGGGTCATTGCCATGTACGTCGGCGGGCGCGATGTGATTAACGGACAGATGACCATCGGCAGCCTCATTACGTTCGTGTTTTTCATATTCATGGTGACGGCCCCGCTGATTCAGATTGCGAGCATCGGCACGCAAATCACGGAGGCCTTTGCCGGACTCGACCGGATCCGTGAGTTGCGTGACATGCCCACGGAGGATCAGGAAGACGTCATGAAAATGGCGGTGCCCACGGTGGTGGGGCGTGTGGAGTTTGACCACGTCTCCTTTGAATACGAAGCCGGTAATCCCGTGCTCAAGGACGTGTCGTTTACGGCTCCAGCTGGGACCACCACCGCCTTGGTTGGATCAAGCGGCAGCGGCAAGAGCACGATGATTTCGCTGATCATGGCGTTCGCGCAGCCGCAGCATGGGCAGATCAAGATTGACGGCACCGCCGTGTCTGATCTCAAGCTGCGCGACTACCGCCGTCACCTCGGTGTCGTGATGCAGGATAATTTCCTGTTTGATGGGACGGTGATGGAAAACATTGCCTTCACCAAGCCCGACGCGACGAGAGACGAAGTGATGGCGGTGGCGAAGATTGCCAATGCGCACGACTTCATTCAGGGATTTCCGCAGCAGTATGACACCATCGTTGGCGAGCGCGGGGTGAAGTTGTCGGGTGGCCAGCGCCAGCGCGTGGCCATTGCCCGGGCCATTCTCGCCGATCCGCGGGTCTTGATTCTCGACGAAGCGACCTCGTCGTTGGATTCGGAGAGTGAGCATCTGATCCAGGAAGGATTGCGCCGTTTGCGCGCGGGCCGGACCACGTTTGTGATTGCGCACCGCCTCAGCACGATTACCAGCGCCGATCAGATTCTGGTGCTTGAGCATGGGGAAATCGTGGAACGTGGAACACATCAGGCGTTGCTGGCCATGGGCGGACGCTACCATGATTTGTATAGCCGGCAGTATCAGCTTGAGCAGGATCAGTTCATCAATCCCGGCGAAGAGATCGCGGCGACGGGCTAATACCGGTGGTTCAGGTGGTTAGCTTTCCCACCATCATGTCTGTTCTCCCGAACCAAGCCCCTGTGACCGCTACGCCATCGTTTTCTTCGCTGCAGCTGCATCCGAGTCTCCAGAAGGGCCTTAAGGAGCTCGGGTTTGCGCGTCCTACCCCGATTCAGGCTGAGGCGATACCGCCGGCGTTAGAGGGACGCGACGTGCTCGCCTGTGCGATGACGGGCAGCGGTAAAACGTATGCGTTCTTGCTCCCCATTCTCCATCACCTCATGGAGAAGCCTCGTGGGACGACGCGCGCGTTGGTGATCACCCCCACGCGTGAACTGGCCGCGCAGATCGTGGAGAGCCTCAACGATGTCACGGTGCACACCCCGCTCACCGGCGCTGCGGTATTTGGCGGGGTGGGGATGGGGCCGCAGGAACATGCGTTTCGCAGTGGTGCGGATGTCATCGTGGCCACGCCGGGTCGCCTGCTCGATCACTTCCGTATGCCCTATGCGAAGCTTGAGCATCTCGAGTATCTCGTGCTCGACGAAGCCGACCGTATGCTCGACATGGGCTTCCTCCCCGAGATCAAGAAGGTGCTGCGTCACCTCCCGCAGAAGAAGCGGCAGACATTGTTCTTCAGCGCCACGATGCCGGCGCCGATTGCGGCACTCACGAAGGATCTGCTCACCAATCCCTTCACGCTGAATCTGCAGCGTCAGGCGGCACCTGCGGTTGGTATTACGCAGGCGGTGTACCCGGTGTCGCAGGATCTGAAAAGCGCGCTGTTGGTGGCGCTGTTGAAACGTGGCGATATGCCGCAGGCGCTGGTCTTTACGCGCACGAAGCACCGGGCCAACCGTCTGGCGTCGCAGCTGGTGAGTGCGGGGATCAAGGCGGAGCGCATTCACGGGAATCGCTCGCAGGCGCAGCGTACGCAGGCCTTGGCCGGTTTTAAGGATGGGAGTTATCAGGTGCTGGTGGCCACTGACATCGCGGCCCGCGGGATCGATGTGGAAGCGCTTGGCCATGTGGTGAACTTCGATGTGCCGCTGGCATCGGAGGATTACATCCACCGTGTGGGTCGGACGGCGCGTGCGGAGGCCACGGGAGAGGCGTTCACCTTTGTCTCGCCCGAGGAAGAAGGGGATCTGAAGCAGATCGAGCGCGCGATCAAGAAGGCGTTGCCGCGGGTTACGGTGCCCGATTTTGATTACAGCGCGAAGCCACAGACCAAGCTTGAAGTGCCGCTGGCCGAGCGGATTGCGGAGATCCGCAAGAAGAAGGCGGAGGACCGTGCGCGTGCCGCTGCCAAGGCGGAGCGTCGGAGTGCGGCGCAGTCGGGTGGTGCGCGTCCGGCGGCGCCGGCGAAGAAACCGGCCGAGTCGCGCGGACCAGCTCGTGGTCCGGCGGCGAGTGGACCGGCTGCTGGCACCCCGAAGTCAGGTGCGGCGGGTCGGGTGCGTCGTGGTCCGCATCGCGGGCAGGGTGGCGGTGGTGGCGGCCGGTCTGGTGGAAGTGGAGCTGGCTCTCCCCGTGGTGGCGGTGATAGTCCCTACGCGTGAGTGACCGCGGTCGGTATCCGGTCCCGGCGCAGCAGCATCGCGTGGAGCAGGTCGTCGATCGCAGCCG
>CANHTA010000222.1 GCA_947463135.1 Gemmatimonadota bacterium | reverse complement strand
TTATCCACGTCGATGTTTTTGGTGCCCTTCACTTGGAGCAGGCCATTGGGGCCCACGGCCACGACGCGCACGCTCATCTCGTTTTGAAAGCGGTTCTCGCGACGGGCCTGGCCACGTTGCTGCTGATCGGCGGTGTTGCGGGCATCGAGCCCCACATTTTGGGCCGAGGTGGGGAGGCGGGCGTTTACCGCAAGGCCGCGGGTGCGGTTGTCGGTGGCCACGTTTTCCTTCACGGCGGTGGAGATGGTGTAGTCGTCGATGAGGACGGTGACGATGTCGCCCACGATGAAGGAGCGGCGGTCGGCCATCCAGGAGTCGCGCGGCTTGATCGCCGGCACCCCTGGCGCGGCGGCGGCGGGCGTGGCGGCAGCGGGAGCCGGTGGCGTTACCCCAGCGGGTTGCGCGGTCAGGGCACGGGCACCAACGGTGACGAGTCCTGCCGCCAACAAGAGGCGGCTGTTCCAGCCAGAGACCAGGCGATGCATAAAGGAAGCTCTCAACGGAGGCGAACCAAGTTGGGCCCAACGGCAATGCCGTCGAGCCGTCGGGACCGATCGATCCGGATGCCAACGGGGGCGCCGATGGCGGCGCTGTTGGTGGCAATCCCGGTGAGCACGAGCCGCAGCGCGCCATCGCGATAGATCGCGGTGACGGCAGCACCGCTGGCAATCGCGGCCGGTGGCAGCACCGCGGGTGCCCGCAGCACTTCACCGGCAGCGATCGCGCGATGCGTGACCCACCCCGGCGCCGCGCGCAGGGTGTCCGGCGCGACGGTGTTCCAGCGCCACACGATCGTGGTATCCACCACGGCGATGTCGGTGGCGGTGAGCGTGTCGCCGCGGGCCAGCGCGCGTGTGGCCACGCCAACGCTGATGCGCGCCACGCCACGTGGTGGTGTGCCGGACGTGGTTGTGGGTACCACGGATTGCGCGCGCAGCATGGTGGCCGCTCCCGACAGCAGGAGGAGCACCGAGAGCAGGCGCAAAAAAAGCGGGCGCATCGTGGCTAGCGGGTCATGTTGTTGGCCATCTGACCCATCTCGTCGGATTGCTTGATGGCTTTCGAGTTGATCTCGTAGGCGCGCATGGAGGTGATCATTTCCACCATCTCTTGCACGATTTCCACGTTGCTCCCTTCCAGACTCCCCTGCTGCAAGCGTCCCATTCCGTCATCGCTCGGGAAGCCGACCACCGGTTGGCCGGAGGCGGCGGTGGGCGCGAGCAGGTTCTGCCCCATCGAGAAGAGTCCGGAGGGATTGGCGAAGCGCGCGAGTTCGAGACGGCCGATTTCGGTGGGCACGATGTCCTGTCCGCGCCGCACGCTCACGATACCGGTGCTTGAGATCACCAGCTCCGAGGCGCCGGGGGGAATCCGAACCGGTGGCTGTACGGCATAGCCGCTGTTGGTGACCAGCACGCCTTGGTCGGAGATCTGAAAGCTGCCGTCGCGCGTGTAGGCGGTGGAGCCATCGGGGAGCTGGATTTGATAGAAGCCCTCGCCCTCGATGGCCACGTCCATGTTCCGCCCGGTGTCCTCGAGCGGCCCTTGTTGATGCAGACGTTGCACACCGGCGAGCCGTGTGCCGCGCCCCACTTGAATGGCGGGCGCGGTTTGCGTGTCGGGGTCGCCCTGTACCTGCTGCCCTTGCACGGTCTGGTAGAGCAAGTCCTCGAAGTGGGCACGGCTCCGCTTGAAGCCGGGCGTATTCACGTTGGCGAGGTTGTTGGCAATGACTTCGGTACGTCGCTGTTGTGCCATCATGCCGCTGGCTGCGGCGCGCAGTGCTGGATCCATGGTGCGTCTGCTCCTTAAACAGGTCGGGCGAGTTCAGTCACGGCGAGGCCGCGCGCGGCGTCGATGGTGGACAACGTTTTCTGTGCGGCCCCGAAGCGATGCAGGACTTCCAGCATCTCGGTCATGACGTGCATGGTGTTGACGTTCGATTCCTCGAGAAAACCTTGGCGTACGGTGCGCTCACCGGGCGGAATGGCTTCACGCGAGGCATCGGGAACGAACTGCGTTCCGCCTTCATGTTGCAGTTTGGTGCCCTCGGCGACGCGCTCAAGACGCAGGCGTTGCTGGGGTTTGCCGTTCACGCTCACCATGCCGGTGGCGTCCACTTCCACGGTGCCGTTGGGGAGGACGATGGGGCCGCCCTCGCCGAGCACGGCGTTGCCGCGTTCATCGGTGAGGCGCCGGTCGGCATCAAGCCGGAAGCTGCCGTTGCGCACGAAGCGCTCGCCGCCGGGGGTTTGGGTCACGAAGAAGCCATTGCCTTCCACCGCGAGGTCGAGGGCATTGTGCGTTTCCGTGAGCGTTCCGGCCGAGAGATCGAGGGTGGTGTCGGTCACCGCTAACGCATTGTCCATGAGCCGGGCAAAGGCGGACTCCGCCTTGAACCCTTTGGTTGAGGCGTTGGCGAGGTTGTTGGCAAGCACCTGCTGCCGTCGCTCCAGCATCTGGAGGGCGGAGGCGGCGCTACTCATCCCGTTGGTGGTAACTGGTCCTGGCATGTCGCGGTCTGGAAAAGGGACACGAACTCAGGAGGGGAAAAAGCAATGGTCGGGCCACCGTGGCCCGACCATGGAAAAAAACGGTAAGTTGTTGTAAATTAGGGTGTTAACGAATTTCCCCGGGGCCTGCGCCGCCGCCGGCTGTGCCCCGGCTGGCGGCAATTCGTGCCGATCTCAGGCCACTGGCGGCGGGACTTGCCGTGCCACCGACATGGTGAGGAGCATGGAGACGGCGTCCACGGGCAGCCCGGTTTTCCACGCAATTTCTTCCGGCGCGGCCCCGGCCGCTGCCAACGCCCGCACATGTCGTGGCGTTTTGGACACCCGATCGCCACGCAAGGTGATGGACGGGACGGTGGGACGACGCGTTTCCCGCGTGGCCATTCTGCGCACACCCATGGTGAGCACGGCGACGGCCGCCAGCACGCCTGCGGCGGCGAGCGCGAGCTCCAGGGGGATCTTGGCCAACTGCGTGGCGACTTCATCGCGTGGCATGGCCGGGGACACCAGCATGGCGCCACCCAGCAGACCGAGCATCGTGACGCCCGTTCCCATGGCGATCAATTGGAGAGCGTTGCCGGCGTTGCGGCGAAGGGCGTCGGTGGTCATGCGATGGTTTCCCTGAGGGGTTTGAGTTCTACGCGCAGTTTGGCGAGCGCCTTGGAGCGGATCTGCGACACCCGCGATTCGGTGAGTTCCAACACCTTGGCGATTTCGTGCAGCTTGAGTTCTTCGAAGTAGTACAGCGACAGCACCACGCGTTCCTGTTCTTTCAGCTGGAGGATGGCCGCTTTGAGATGCGACACCTCCTGCTCATGCGTGAGGCTGTTTTCCACGTCACCGTCGTCCTCATTGGAGAGGGTGTCCGCCGGTACGGCGCTTTTGGTGTCCCGCTCACCCGGGGGCCGGTCCAGCGGCATTTGGTGCGCGCCCTCCACATCGGCCTGCCACCCCCAGAGGGTGTCCATATCGACGCCAAGCTGACCGGCGAGTTCGCGGTCGTTGGGCATGTGCCCGTGGGCGCGTTGGTAAGCTTCCCGCGCGGCGGCGATCTCGCGGGCTTTGCGCCGGACGGAGCGCGGCACGTGATCCTGTCGCCGCAGTTCGTCGAGAATCGCGCCGCGGATGCGTGGCGCCGCGAAGGTGCTGAACGCCAGGCCGCGGGTGGCGTCGAAGCTTTCGAGCGCCGCCATGAGACCCATGGTCCCACCGCTCACGAGTTCGTCGAAGTCGGCGCGCACGGCCAAGGTGCGGGACACCTGTCGGGCCACATGGTGCACGAGTCCGAGGTGCTCTTGGAGCAGCTGATCGCGCGCGCTTTGGTCACCGGCGTGATACGACTGCCACAGCGGGATGTTCACGGTGGTTGATGCTTGGGAGTGTACAGAGGTCACGGTCAAGCCCCAGGGCGGGAAAGGGACGCGCCGGCGAGCGTGCGCATCACGACATCATGAGCGGCAATAGCCGCGGGTGAACCGGCTGCGGCATCGGAGAACGGCATCCCCGCGCGCAGCGCTGCATCCAGGGTGGGGTCAGCCGGGATCGCCCCGGCCAGCCGAACGGAGAGCCCCAGGAATTGCCGGGCACCCGCGTGAATGGTGTCGAAGCAGCGCGCGGCGTCGCTTCCCTCGTGGCGATTCACGAGGATGTCGGTGGGGATCGCGTCGTAGCGCGCATGGACGGCTTTGCAGAGCGCGTAGGTCGAGGCGAGTCCCACGGGGTCACTGCCGGCCGACACGGCCAGGAGCCGTTCGTCGGCGTGCGGGGTGAGCGCGCCGATGGCGACATCGATGCGCGCCCCGGCGTCAATGACGACCAGGTCCATGCCGTCGGTGAGCGCACTGAGCCGGCGCATACAGGCGCGCCGTTCGTTGAGCGTAATCAGCGGCAATCCCTCGATGGTGCGCGACGGTCCCCCGGCCACCAGGGTGAGCGTGGTGCTGACGGGGGTGGCCGTCTCCATGGGGGTGACGCGACCGCCACGGAGGTCCTGCCAACTGGCCCCGGGTGTGACGTTGAGGAGCATGGCCAGTGGACCGACAAAGTCGTCGGCATCCACCAAGAGCACGCGATAGCCTTCGCCGGCCGCGGCCATGGCCAGCAGCGCCGCCACCAGGGAGGTGCCGCTGCCGCCGCGCCCGCTGGCG
>CANHTA010000221.1 GCA_947463135.1 Gemmatimonadota bacterium | reverse complement strand
GTGAGATGCCCGATACGTTCAATGGAGTGCACCAACCGGCTTGGTCCCGCCGCCTTGGCACGCGCCAGTGTGTGCAGCAGCAGCTGCAGATGACGCACCGAGGGCGGCACCACATCTACCAGCTCCTCCTTGAACGTGGCCAGTCCAATGCGATCGCCCTGCGACTTGGACAGCCAGGCCAGCGACGCCACAAGAAAGCGCGCGTAGTCGAACTTGGTGACCGCACCGCTGCCGAAGTCCATACTGCCCGACGCATCGAGCGCGAAGATGACGCCGGCGTTGGTGTCGGCGTCGTACTCCTTGATGTAGAACCGGTCGGTGCGTCCGTACACGCGCCAATCAATGCGGCGCAGGTCGTCACCGGGTTGATACGAGCGATGTTCGGCGAAGTCCAGCGACGACCCTTTGCGCAACGAACGGTGCTGGCCATGCATGAAGCCATCCACAACCGTGCGCGCCAACAGCGCGAGGTCGGAGATTCGCGCCAGCATGGCGGGGTCAAGAAAGGAGGCGGGAGCGGTGGCCACGAATGGCTCAGAGCGACGAGCGGGGCAGTGGTACGCTCTCGAGCAGACGCCCGATGAGTGAATCAGTGGTGACCTTCTCCGACTGCGCGGTGAAGTTCACCAGCACACGATGCCGCAGCACCGGCCGCGCCAGCGCCCGCACATCTTCGAAGCTGGCACTGGCCCGCCCCTGCAGCAGCGCCCTCGCCTTGGCACCCAACACCAGCGCCTGCGCGGCACGCACTGAGGCGCCGTACGACACAAACTGCTTCACGTAGTCGGGGGCGCCGTCGCCGGGGCGCGTGGTGCGCACCAGCTTCACCGCGTAGCGCGTGACGGCGTCGGCAATGGGCAAGCGACGCACCACGCGCTGGTAGGCCAAAATCTCCTCTTTCGACACCACCGACTGCACCGCCTCCGGCGGCAGCGACGTGGTGGACTTCACCACCGCCACCTCGTCTTCTTCCGGCAGGTAGTCCAGCAATACTTCAAGCATAAAGCGATCGAGCTGTGCTTCCGGCAGCGGGTACGTGCCTTCCAGCTCAATGGGATTTTGCGTGGCGAATACAAAGAACGGCTTGTCCAGCTCGTAGGTGCGCCCCTGCACGGTGACGCGACGCTCCTGCATGGCTTCCAGCAGGGCGGCCTGCGTTTTGGGTGGGGTGCGGTTGATCTCGTCGGCCAGCAGCACGTTGGCAAACACCGGCCCCGGCATAAACGCGAGCCGACGCTGCCCAGTGGCCGGATCGTCCTGAATGACGTCGGTACCCGTGACGTCACTGGGCATGAGATCGGGGGTGAACTGGATGCGCGAGAACTTGAGGTCGAGCGCACGCGCCAGAGTGGAGATGAGCAGCGTTTTCGCCAGCCCCGGCACACCCACCAGCAGACAGTTGCCGCCGGCGAAGAGCGCAATCAGCGCCTGCTCCACGACCACGTCCTGCCCCACGATGACTTTGCGGAGTTCGCTGGCAATACGTTGGCCGGCACCGTGCAAGCGGTCGGCAAGAGCACCGTCATCAAGACGGTCAAGGTCGGACGTGGAGGGGGCCGGAGCAGTCACCTGGTTCCTCTGAGGCTAACGGGTCAACGCGTAGATGATGTAGTTCACGCCGAGCTTGTACGCTTCGTTCGACATGTCGAGGGGGAACATTCCGGTGTCGGAAAATTCCCAGTACTCGGACAGGTCGTTGTTGTAATTCACAATCGCCAGCATGCGCTTCGTGGGGTCATTGGCCTCGAAGACGCCGTAAAACACCGACTTCGCACCCCGATACACGGGGTGGTCATACTCCAAGCTCTTAATGCGATAGAACGAATCAAAAATGGGATGCGACAGATCCAACTCGATGGGTCGCAACCCGGGCAGTACCTTCTTCATCTGCGTCTGGAAGTTCATCCAGTGCTCACCGGCGAAGTCATCAAAAATGATGAACCCACCCTTGGTGAGATAATTCCGCAGTCCCAGCACCTCGGCGTCATTGGGACGCCAGAACCCTGCCTCCGCCATGTACGCAATGGGATACTTGCCAAGTTGCGCATCATCGAGCGTGAGAATGTTGCTGGCATCGATGCGCACCCGCGTGCTGGACAGCTCACTCACGATTTTGGTGAAGTGCCGTTCGCCGCGTGGGTAATCATGGCTCCAGGGCAAGTCGCGGCTGCCGCGAAACCCGCCGCTGAAGTCGGGTAGCTGATACTTCACGCGCACGAAGGTGAGCCGGCCGTCGTACGGGACGTTGGGGAGGAACGCCGGTTGGCCGCGCCGCTGTGCCTGCGCCGCGCGTTCCGGTACCAGTGATGCCAGGAACAGGCCGCCACACAGCACGGCGCGAGTGAGTGCGATCATTTGCCGCGCAACTCCAGCAACAGGGTCTGTGCCTTCTCAAACGACGGCGCCGCTTCCAGCACCTGCAGCAGCTCGCGCCGTGCCGCCGCGATATCACCGGCATCGCGCAGGGCGCGGGCCAGCTCGTAGCGCGCGTCCAGCAGGTCGGTGGGACCCATGGCCATGATCGCCCGACGCTCCAGCACCGCACGCGCCCGATCGCCCTGCGCCGCCGACAGCGTGGCCAAGCGCACGTGCACCATGGGGTCGTACGGCCAGATCCAGTTCAGCCGGTCGAGCGCACGGATAGCGCCGGCCTTATCGCCGCGCGCTTCGCGGAGATCGGCCTCCATCATGTTCGCTTCCCACGCCGTCTCGTTGCGACTCGTGACCTGCTCCAGCATCGAGAGCGTGCGCGTGGTGTCGTGGGCCGCCCGCGCCATTTCGGCCAGATACCAAGCCGGGCCGTCAGCGCCACCGTACTCGGGAAACAGGGCGCGCGCCTGTTCGAACAGGGCCCGTGCCGCCTCGCGATCCGTTCGCATCTTCGAGGCGGCCTCGCGCATGGTGGCCACGAACTTGCCACCGCTGCTGTCGGTGGGCGACGTGCCCCGCACGGCCGCGATGGCCACCGCGAACTTGCGTTGCGCATACGCCTCGAACTCGGCGTCGATCTGCGCCGGTGTCTTGCCCAGCACCTTCTGAAATACGCGCGGGGTATCCATGCCGTCGCGATAGGCCTTCAGCATGGCCGGCAACGCCGCCGCACCGCGCGAGGCTTCCACCATTTCGCAGAACAACGACGCTTGGTAGTAGCTGAACTGCGTCTCCTCGGGGAAGCGCGGGCGCAGAAAGCCGTCGCTGAGCGTACTGATGGGACGCAGCTTGCCGTTGGCCATCGCAATGACATACGACACCGTCGCGTCGGCGCCCCAGCCACGGCCTACCCGACGCTCCTCCAGCACCGAGAGCCCTTCCGACAGCCACCGCGGCACGCGATGGTCCGACGCGCCCAGCGTGAAGGCGTGCGTGAGTTCGTGCCACGCCGTGGAGCCCCAGTTGAAATCCCCCTTCTCACGACCGTTGGGGGTGTCCATGGCCAGCAAGCTGCCGAAGCTCACGCCCAGCGCACCGAGTCCGGCCAGCCCCACCGTACGCACCGAGAAGTCGGCGTGATAGCGATAGAACTCGAGCCGCACCGGCGTGGGCGGCTTGTAGCCGTAGCGCACCGCCAGCGAATCGTACGCCTGCTCCAGCAGCGGCACGATGTACAGCGCCAGCAACTCCGCCTCGTCCGGCGGCGCGACCACTCGGAAGCGTCCGCGGTCGATCGTGCGGAACGTCTTCATCTTGTCGAGCAGGTCGAGCGTGTTCTTGTGCCACAGGTTGAACGGGTCGAGCGCAAAGGCCCGCTCCAGCGCCGCGCGCCCGGCGTCCATCTGCCCGGTGCGCAGCTGGTTGGTGCCCATCACCCCGTAGGCCGGCACGTACAACGAGTCGTAGCCCACGGCGCGCTGCGCGAGCGTGACGGCTTCCGTGTATCGACGCTGACGCACTGACGCTTCGGCCAGGTCGGTATAGAACTCGGCCGGGGCCGGCTGCAACGCCGTCACGGCCGCCAGCGATGTGCGAAACGTGGCGCTGTCGCCGTTCAGGAACGCCATCGACCCCAACACAAACCAGCCGACACTCGACGTCGAGTCGGCATCGATGGCCCGCTGCGCGTACACCCGCGCCGAATCGTACGACTCGGCGTCGCGATGCATCCTGGCTACAAAGGCCAGCGCATCGGCATAGCGTGGATTGCTCGCGATGCTTAGATGGGCTGTCGCCATCGGATTGCCCTTCCCTTCGAATTCCTCCACGCGCGCCATCGCCAGCAGCGCTTTCGCGTCGGTGGGCGAGCGACGCAGGATGCCCTCGAAGGACAATCGCGCGTCGGGCGCGTTGTACTTCTCGAGGAACAGCTCACCGGCGCGGCGCTGTGCGTCAAAGTTGTTCGAGTCGGCCGCCGTGGCGCGGTCGAACGCGGCCAACGCCGAGCGGACCGCCTGCGCATTGCCCACGCCAAGCAGCACGTAGGCGCGACCGGCCGAGAGGTATTCGTCGCTGTTGCGTGCGCCGGTTTGCTCGTAGGCAGCCGTGATGCGTGCGGCGCGTTGCGAGGCATCGCGGCGATCGCCGCGGCGAGCGGCCGCTTCCGCGGTGACAATCTCGGTGGCCCAGCGATCGGGACCCGGTACGCGCGGTGGCAGCGGTGCTACGCGAGCCGGCGGTTGTGCCGCGGCGCGATCCTGCCCGCAGGCCGACAGCGGTGACAACGCCGACACCGCCACCAGCAGGCACATGGACCGC
>CANHTA010000220.1 GCA_947463135.1 Gemmatimonadota bacterium | reverse complement strand
GATCTCGCGGCGCCCGCAGCAATCACCGAAACATCGAGAGCAGGGCAGACTCGCGCTAGATACGACCCCGCTCCTCGATCACATAACGTGGGCTTCTGCTGCGAGCGCTTCCAAAAGATGCGGTTGTGGGGACCCAGCATACCCTCCACAAGATGAGGCTGGGGCCCCACAACCGCCACACTTTTTGCGCTCGTCGGCAGCAAGCTTCGTTAGGCCACAGGCGCGCCGAGGCAGCGAGATACCCGGCGAGATTGGTCTGATCAAGACTGCCGAGTTCTCGCCCCAGCCCGCCAAAGGAAGTACGCGGGGTTCTCCCTGGCCTGTGCTTGGTAGTCGGCAAACGAATGAAAGCCATTGGCAGCTGCAACCGCTGCCGCCGCGAGTGACCATCCCCCACTGACGACTGAGCTTGAGAGACCGGCCAGGGCGATGGCTGCATTTGCAAGCAGCTTGGTTCTAAGTCCGCTGAGCTTGCGCTCAACAGCACCGAGCTGAACTTCGGCAAGCTCGTGCCGTGCATCCAGTGCAAGAGCACGAGCTTCATCGGAGCTGGAGGCCATGTGAATGGCACGGCAGTGAGCCTCAAGTGCAAGCCGGAAGGCTGCGAAGGCCTCGCCATCGTCAACTCGCACACGCATCAAGTCGTCAGTTGAAATATTCTCGACAAAGGGAACGTCCAGGAGAAACGTCGCTGCCGCAGTGGCCGATTCAACGCTTTGAGAAGAGTTGTCTCCGAGACCCAGTACCTCAGCCTCCAACTCGGAGCGAGTCAGGTAGTGCGCGGAATGCCTGGCTGCTAGTGCGATATTCGAATGCAGCTTGTGGTAGACCCCATTCGCCGTCTGGTTGATTGACTGATTGACCCAAGCCTCATAACTCGCCTTGTCAGGAGGCACCGCCGGAAGGGTCATTGCGAACTGAGCAATCCGGCTCGCTTCGTCAAATCCCGTGATGCGCTGTTCGAACAGGTGGTAGATCATAGTATCCGGCCAGGGCGGGGCCCCCAGCTGCACGGCGATTGCTCGGCACGGATCTGGCCAGGTCGCGGATTCGAGGCGAACAATCATGCTGCCGTCTCGGACTTCTACCCTGTGAACGCCGGCGCGACTGCGCAAATGCGCGAGGACGCCCGGAGGAATCTCGTCGGAGAACGCAGTCTCCGAGATGCGCACTGGTAGCGCTGCTGGCGGTTCGAAACGGGCACTGAGCGGATAAAACTTGACATAGTTGGCCGCTACCATGCTCTTAGCACGAGCCATGGCCTTGGCAGCGGAGACTAAAGCAGGCCTGTCAAGTGAACGCGACGGATTTAGGCCATGCAGCTTCTCGAGAGGCCGTTGAGCGATGGATAAGGGTCGAGACAGCACGAAGATCGGATCATCCACAATGAACTGCTCGACGTACCATGCGCACTGAGACAGGAGGGTCGAGTCATAACGCGATAATCCGGACAGGACGCGCATTCGGCCCTGATGAGCCGCAATCTCAGCGTCGAGGTCCGGTAGCTTCGAAAGCACCTGCTCCCGATACTGAGCAATAATGCGTTCAAGTTCAGCGTCGGAGAAGTCGCGAAAAGCGTCCCCGTGATGCTCCTCGACAAGGAGAGGAGTTTCGCCAAGGATGTCGTAAATGACTGAGCCCATGCGACCTGTTTGAGTGTGGCCTAACGCCTGCGTTCTCTTGCAGGGCCCTTCAATAAAATGCGACCAGTGAGCGCAGCGAACAGGGAGCACTCCGTTATGGCCCCGTCAAGAGCAACGCGAGGTTAGGCAGCCGGCGGCTCCGCTTCGACCCAATACTTCAGTGTCCGAGTCACTCGTTTCATCCACCACCTATTCGCACGGAGGATGAGCCCACCTTCCGATCCAGTATACAGGACTTCTACCGCCGGAACGACTGCCGACTGAACGCCATGGGATCGGAATGAGCGGATAACAGCTAAACCAGGAATCCGTAGCGTCGTGCCCCGCGCTTTCGGAAGCTGAGGCAGGATCACCCTGGCCGTGGCTTCGATCGCGCTCCAATGCATGTCGATCGCCAAGTTGGTGGCTAGGAGGCGCTGGTGGACCCAGTCTCGCCAAGTCGTCCGCGCCTGTTGATGAGCCAGGAAGAGTGCTTTCACGACGTCCTCGCGATTGTTGTTCTGCCCGATCAATTCCGCCTCAGTGGACACCTCAAATCCGGCCACTGATCGACACCGCAAAACCGGCCACCACGCTGGCGAGCTAAGACTGGTTATCGGGATGCGGTGACCGCGGAGTCGGTCGCCGCCTGAAGTTTCGTGCGCCAGCTCCGGGGACCGCAAGTGAGGACGTGCGCGTGGTGGAGCAGTCGGTCGAGCAGCGCGGTCACGGCCGCCGTGTCGCCGAGGAGCTTGCCCCAGTCGTCGACGGGGCGATTGGACGTGAGGATGGTCGAGGCCCGCTCATACCGGCGCATAATGAGCTCGAGCAGATCTTCGGCAGCGGTCGGTGGCAGTTTCCGCATGCCGAGGTCGTCGATGATCAAGAGCGGGACGGTGCTGAGCGTCGCGAAGACCTCCTTCCGCGTGCCGTCGAGCGTGGCGTCGGTGAGCTCTTCGAGCAGCAGATGCGCTTCGCGATAGTGCACGCGATGGCCTTGTTGGATCGCCGCTTGGCCGAGCGCCTGCGCCAAGTGACTCTTGCCGCTACCGGGCGGACCAATCAGCAAAATATCTTCGCGCTGCGTGATGAAACGTCCGGTCGCGAGCTCGAAGAGGAGCGCGCGATTCATCTTCTTGTTGAAGCTGAAATCGAAGCTGTCGAGAGAGCGACTGGGATCGCGAAAGCGCGCTTGGACGCGCCGGCGTTCGAGCAGCCGATCTTGTCGGCGTTGCAGCTCATCGTTGACGAGCATGGCGATCAGGTCGAGCGGCGGGAGCCGCTCCGCTTGCGCGTGGCGCAGCCGCGCGTCGAGCACGTCGGCCATGCCGGAGAGGCGGAGCGCCCGGAGCGCGCGGTCGAGTTCGAGCTGGGTCATGAGGCAGCCCCTCGGTGGGCGATGAGATCGCGGTAGTCGGTGAGTTGGCGGATCAGCGGATCGATCTGTTTGAGCGCGGCCGCCGGCGCCTTCACGCGTTCGAGATAGCGGCGCAGAAAGCGATACGACGGCGCACCGGCTTCCAGCGCGAAGTGCGCGGCGTCCTCGGTGATCGCGGGCCCATGCTTGCGCGCGAGCGACATGACCCCGAGGATGCGACGCGGCGCCAGCACGCCTTCGGTGCGATGGATGTGGTCGCACACCGCGCCGATGGACGGTCCCGCCTTCCGGGCGGTGTCGAGGAGCGCGAGCGTTTTGGCAGGCGTCCGCGTGGGGCGATCCGAGTCCGCGACGCGATGATGGCCGCGTCGCGTGCGCAGGTGTTCCCGCAGCAGCTGGCCCGAGCGCGGATCGAGCACGCGGACGTGCAGGGCGTTCCACTGCACCGCGACCCGCTGACTGATCCAGCCCGGGGGCACACTGTAGTACGCGGCCTCGACTTCGACGCAGCCATCGAGGTGCACGCTGCGCGTGCCGTACCGATCGTAGCGAAAGGGTTCGAGCGGGAGCGGCTGCAAATGCATCCGCTCCTCGGCAAACATCGCGCTCACCTGGCGTTTCGTGGTGCCGTGGATCCGCGTGTCCGCCCAGCGCGTCTCCCACTGATCGAGGTACGCTTGCGCGGCCTCGAGCGTCTCGAAGCGCTGGCCGCGTAGTGGCGTCTTCTGCGTATGCCCGATCCCCGATTCCACTTTGCCCTTGCGATCCGGATCGCGTACGCGACACGGCAGCGCCACCACGTTGTAGTGCGCGAGCACATCGCGATACAGCGGATTGATCGTCGGGTCGTACACGTCGGGCTGTAGCACGCCTTCGCGCAGATTGTCGAGCACGATCACTCGCACCGTCCCGCCCAGCCGCCGAAAGGCCTCCTCATGCAGCTCGGCCCAGATCTGACTGCTCGACCGCCACGTCAGCAGCCGCACCGATTTGCGCGAGTAGCCGAGCGTCATCACAAAGAGCCGCGTGCGCCGGTACTTGCCGCTAGCGGGATCGCGCACCATCGGCCCCTCGCCGTAGTCGACCTGCGCTTCCTCGCCGGGCCCCGTCTCGATGATGCCCGACGGCTCGGGCGTGAGCCCGCCGCGCACGCGCCGCACGTAGCGCCGCACGCTGGCATAGCGGCCGGCGAAGCCGTGCTGGTCGACCAGGTCCTGCCAGATCGCCATCGCGTTCCGGCCGCGGCGGATCGCGTCGACGATCAGGGCGCGATACGGCTCGCACACGCTCAGCGTGCGCGCCGGGCCCGACACCGCGGTCGCGACGGTGGCCACCGAGTCGGTGGACACCTCGCTCGTGGTGGCCGGATTTGGCGGCGGCCACTGCGCCGGCCGGCCGCCCCGCCCACGGACCGCGACGCCGGCCGCCTTGAGATAGCCACTGACGGTCTCGCGGCGCACGCCCGTCGCCCCCTCGATGCGCCGGAGCGACCAGCCCAGTCGCCCCAACGCGATCACCTGCTGCTGTTTGGTTTCGTCCAAGACATTGCTCATGGCCATAAACCCCCACCGGGGGCCTACCGCCGTCAACGCCTCAGCTCATCCGTCGTGGTGGCCGGTTTTCAGGTGTCCACAAGTGGCCGGTTTTGGGTGTCCACCGAGGCTGGCACAAACGCGCGTGGCCTACGGCTATCGGCGCCTCCACGTGCTCCTCTGTCGCGAAGG
>CANHTA010000219.1 GCA_947463135.1 Gemmatimonadota bacterium | reverse complement strand
GGCCTTCATCTGCATGTCGTCGGAGAACACGAGGCCGTTGAAGCCAAGGTCTTTGCGAAGCAGCGTGCCAATCACGTACTGCGATAAGGTGCCGGGGTGCTTCGCGTCGAGCTTTCCGTGGAAGATGTGCGCCGTCATGATGGCATCGAGCGCGCCGGCGGCGATGGCGGTGCGGTAGGGTGTCAGTTCGTGTTCGCGCCAGGTTTCGGTGACGTCGGCCATGCCGAGGTGCGAATCGTTCCAGGCGCTCCCGTGTCCGGGGAAGTGCTTGAATACGGGCACGACGCCCTGTGCCCTGTGCGCTGCCACCACGGCGAGGGCGTGTCGCGTCACGAGCGCGGGATCGGCGCCGAAGCTGCGTTCCAGGCGTCCGATGACGGGGTTATCGGGGGTGGTGTTCAGGTCCACCACCGGCGCGAAGTTCACCGTTATGCCGAGCGACTTGAGGGTGCGCGCGGTGATCTCTGCGTAATGGGTGGTGCTGTCGAGTTGGTTGAGTGTGCCCAGATACTGCGCGGAGACGCTCGCAGGGAAGCCGTAGGTGGTTTTGAGGCGGTTGACCCGGCCGCCTTCCTGGTCGATGGCCACAAACAGCGGCACGCGTGCGAACGCCTGCACGGAATCCACGAGCGCCTTCAGTTGGGCGGGCGAGGCAATGTTCCGGTCGGCGGTACCACGCTCCACGTCCACGTCAAACAGAATGACGCTGCCCAGGTGATACTGGCGAATGGCGTGCGCAATGCTGCTGTCGGCGGTGGCGCTGGTGCCCCGGAACCCCACCATGAGCATCTGCCCGATTTTCTCGTCGAGGGTGGGCGTGGCGGGGCGCGGCGGCGTCTGGGCGGGTAGCGAGGTGCTCAGCGTGAGCGCGAACGCCACCGTGAGCACGCGAGCGAATGGTTGGGAAAAGGGCATGGACACAATCATGGTGACGAACGGCATGGGGTGCCAGCGGGGTGCTGGGGGGCCATGGCGGGAAGGGCATGGTGTGGCGGTGGGAGCGCGCCAGTCGCTGGGCTTGCGTACGACGGTGGATGTCGTCGTTCTCCACGCCGTTGCGGAAATTCGCGGTGACCTGTACACTTGTACGTACACCTGTACAGGAGTACTGCCGTGAGCACACCCACCGAGTTCAGCGCCGCCTCCGCCCTCGTCCTGCTGGCAAGTCACGCCGAGCACCTGTCGACGGTCAAGGCCACTAGGGCGAGGGAGCAGTTCTTCCCCTTGTTGGAATCGGTCGTGAACGACGAGCGCTGTGTGGTCTTCGTCGAACACAAGGATCTCCCCGCGCGGGGGATGCTGGTGAGCGAGCGCTATCAGGAGTACGTCCGGCAGCTTGAGGCCACGGTGCGCGCTCTGCTCGCGCCGGCCGCGGGCCCCACGTTTCTTCTCTCCGGTTCCGTGTCCGTTGCGGCCAACGGTGACGACCTCGAGGCGAGCATCGCGTCGTTGCGCGCCGATAATGCCGCGCGTGCGACGGCCAAGTTCGACGTGCGCTGATGGCGTCCATGATTGCCGTGACGGACACGCACAGTCTGCTGTGGTACGCCAACCTGCGCTCGCACAAGAAGCTGGGGCGTGAAGCGCTGCTGCACTTTCAACGCGTCGATCGACGGGAGGCGGCGGTGTATGTCCCCGCGCTGGTACTGGCCGAGGTGGGCGAACTCGCGCACCTCGGCAGGATCGATCTGGGCCTGCCTTTCTCCGATTGGATGGACGGGGTGTTCAGTAATGCGTGCATTCTGTCGCAGCCGCTCACCCACGCGATCGTGCGCACGGCGCATAACCTCTTTGCTATTCCTGAACGGGGAGACCGCCTGATCGCGGCTACCGCTGTGGCGCTCGATGTTCCGCTGATTACCCGCGATCCGGAGATTGCTGCATGCGCGAACGTGACGCTGTTGTGGTAAGGCCGACGGCAGTGCTCATCAACCCGCACTTTATGCGTGTCACCGCCGCCCGCACCCTCCTCACCGCGTTGGCCCTCGCTGTCGCGCCGCTGTCTGTGCCTGCGCAGTCAGCAGCACCGCCAGCCGCCGGCTCACTCACGCGGTTGCTCGAGACGGAGCTGGCGCGCTTCCCCGCGCGCACGGGCGTGTACGTCAAGCATCTCACCACCGGCGAAGAAGCCACGGTGCGCGCTGATGACGCCTTCAGCAGCGCGAGCGTGATCAAGCTCACCATTTTGGTGCGCGCCTTTCAGTTGGTGGACCAGGGGAAGCTCAATCTGGCCGAACGCGTGGAGATCCGCCGCGCCGATCTGCGCGATGGATCGGGCGTGCTCCAATATCACGACCTCGGCCAGACCCCCACCATCAAGGATCTCCTCACGGAGATGGTCATCACGAGCGACAACGTGGCCACCGACCAGCTGCTGACGCGTGTGGGCGGCGTGGACAGTCTCAATGCGTGGCTCGTGGGCGCGGGCTTTCCGCATCTGAGCATGGTGGCGCGCGGGCACGTGTACCGGCGCAAAATTCTGGCGCTGGTCAATCCGGCGTTCGACGCGCTCTCGGCCGAGGAAACCACGGGGCTGCAGTATGCGCAGCAGGGCGATCCGCTGTTCGAACTGTACGCGCCGCTCTTCATGGGCGAGCGGGCGAAATGGGTGGACATGGTGCGCGACCCGGCGAACAAGAAAATCCTTGCCGACGGCCGCGCCCGTCTGCCGGTGGTAGATCGCGCCTACTGGTTGGGGGACATGACCCCCCGTGAAACCGGGCGCCTGCTGGAAGCCATCGAGCGCGGCACTATCGCGTCCCCCGCGAGCACGGCGCTGATGCGTACCATGCTGCGGCGGCAGCAGGCCGGTGCTCGGCGCATCCCGCATTACCTCGACCTTCCCGTGGCGCACAAAACCGGCGACAGCCCGGTGATCGCGAACGATGTGGGCATGGTGTACGCCCGCTCGGGCACCGTGATCATCGCGTTCTTCGCCAACGGCGTGACCACCCAGATCGGTGAGGCCGAAGACCTGATCGGTGCGCTGGCGCGACGGATCGTGGAGTACTTCGACGGCGCCGCGGCGGCACCGGCGCGTCCGCCAGCGCCGTAATACCGCACCATCCGCACGGCTCTTCCATATAGCGATGGGGTAACGGGTACAGGCGCACCGGTTGTGCCGCCGGCTTCGGTTACCCTCAGGGCCAAGGAGTTTCCCCATGCGCGATACCATACCGGGCGAGGCACCGCCGCTCACCTACGCCGTTCGCGCCCACCGCGTCGATGCGCACCACAGCATCGTGGCGTGCAAGCAGGCGGCACTCACGGTGGA
Organism: Gemmatimonadota bacterium; assembly: GCA_947463135.1. Taxonomy (GTDB): domain Bacteria; phylum Gemmatimonadota; class Gemmatimonadetes; order Gemmatimonadales; family Gemmatimonadaceae; genus Gemmatimonas. The sequence continues at coordinate 1,459 of CANHTA010000219.1, read as the reverse complement.
CACTGACCTCGCGGGGCGGGTTGATGCCTTCAATCCGGCGGAGTTACTGCTCGCCGCGCTGTCGGCGTGCATGCTGAAGGGCATCGAACGGGTGATGCCCATGCTGCACTTTGCCTTGCGAACGGTGGAGATCCGCGTGCACGGCGTACGGCAGGATCGGCCGCCCAAGTTCGCGTCCATTGGGTATGAGATTGAGCTCGACACGGATGAGTCTGACGAGCGCATTGCCCTGCTGCATGCGAATGTGCAGAAATACGGAACCGTGTTCAATACCGTCGCACCGGGCACGGTGCTGCAAGGGACGATGCGACGGCGGGGCGCGGCCGCGTAGGCCACGTACCGGGCGTTACGGCACCGCGTTCATCGAGCGCCACACCGGGTAATGCGCCGGTGATGGCGTCGCGCCGAGCACGGCGTCGAGAATGTTCCACCACATGAAGCCGTCGTCGGAGCGCGGATCGAGCAGGATGAAGGCCAGCCGCGCCAGTGGCTGGTCCATTGGAATGACCAACGACCCGGCCGGAAGCGTCTGCTCCGCCGCCTCCCATGCCCCGGTGAGCGTGCGTCCTTTGTGCGTGCCCTGAAATTCACGCGTGTCCTGCACATTCGATGCAATCGCGAACCGCTCGCCGCGAAAGGGCTGATCGGCGGTGGTCAGCCGATAGCGAATGCCATGCGCTTCGAGTCGGTCGATAACGCTGGCCATCATGCGCTGCGTAGGCGTGCCCGCCACGCCACCGCGCCCACCGCCAAAGCCACCAGGCGCCGGGGGTGGTGCCGCCCCGCCTGAAACCATAGGCACCACCCACACGCGCGGCACGAGACTGGTTTCGGTTGGCTCTGCGGTACCGAAAAACGGCAGCATCTCGCTGGTGATGTTGGCGTTGCGCAAGCTGTCAGGGCGCAAGCGATACGGCCGGTCGGCCACGTACGGATTGCGCACGGAGATGGTTGGCGCAAACACGATCTTCTGCAGTGCCGGGGCCTTCACAAGCTGCTGACGCACCGCAAACTGCCGGCCAATAAGGGACTCGCTATTCGCCTTCGCCACGAGATCACGCACCATGGCGCTGTGCGCGGCCACGTAGTTGAGCGATTCCTCCAGGAACCAGTAGGTCTCGGTGATACGCGTTTTGAACGAGGCGTACGAATAGGTCTCGGTGAGCAACCCCAAGATGTTGCGCACCCCGTAGTACGTAGACGTATAGCGCGGCTTCGCGAGTTCGGCGTCAGAGCGCCATGCCCGCTGCTCACCGGTGCCCGATACGCCGCCATAGTAAAACCAATCGGCCCCGTGTTTGGTTTTCACGGTCTTGGTGATGTCCGGTAACAGCTGGTCGCGCAGAAAGCTCATCTGCGCCTTGTCGTTGTTCGGATTCAGCGACGTTTCATACGTCATGGTAAAGCCGCTGTTGGAGCTGCCGTCGGTGGTGTGCAGGTCCATGGCCACATGCGGCTG
>CANHTA010000218.1 GCA_947463135.1 Gemmatimonadota bacterium | reverse complement strand
GTGCGCGTGCAGCGGACGTTGGGAAAAGCCTCTGCCGCCGCGATGAAATCCACGACGGACGCTTCGTCCTGATTGTAGTAATACACGCCGCTGGGATGCCCCAGATTCCCTTCAGCGAGGAGGTGACCCAGCGCAATCACCTCATGACGCGCCCACGATGTCCGGGGTCCCGACGGCAATGCACGTGGCACGGCGATGTGTTCACCCACCACGATCGACTCGAGATTGCGCCACCCGTCAATCTGCAGGAACGGATGATTGCCGGTCGCGACGATCTCCCGCCCCGACTCCGTGCGCAGTCGGAACACGGGCTTGATACCGTTGTCCATGACATCGAGGAGCTGCCCGTGACTGAGGCGCAGGGTGTCGACATCGCAGGTGGCAACGCTGCCCAGTGACGCGCGCCGGTCATACAGGTCGGCGATGCGCACGAGTCGGCCGGTGGACGCATCGTAAATCTCCGTGTCACCAACAAGGCACTTGTTAAACCCATAACGCCCGAACGTCTCAATCTGCCCAGAAAGCTCGTCGATGATTTTCGGGTCGTATCCCTTCGCCACCGCCTTCGTCACGAACTTGCCGAGCTCTTTCTTAATCAGCTCCGCGTCCTTCTTACCCACGGCCTTTCGCAGTACGTCCGCTTCCGCGAGCGAGATGCCCGCCAAGACCTGCGCCAGCCGCATCACCTGTTCCTGATAGGTGATCACGCCGTACGTGTTGGAAAGAATCGGCTCCAGTTCGGGCAGGGCGTATACCGTGGGTTCCTCCCCACGTTTGCGCTTGATGTACACGTTGTGCATGCCCGCATCAAGCGGACCGGGACGCAGGAGCGCGTTGGACGCCACCAAGTCGTCAAACCGGTCGCAGCGCATGCGCTTGAGCACATCGGTGGCAAGCGGTGATTCGAACTGGAACACACCGCCCGTGCGTCCGGCGCGTAACATCTGATAGGTCTTTTCGTCGGTGAAGCCGCGCTCTTCAAGCACGATCGCCACACCGCTGCGCGTCTTGATGCTGGCCAGCGTGTCGCTGATCACCGTGAGCGTGGTGAGCCCGAGAAAATCCATCTTGAGCATGCCGGCCTTCTCCAGCGCCGTCATGTCGTACTGCGTCACGATCACCCGTTCATCGTCACCGCCGCCGCCGGCGCCCTTTGAGGCCTGCGTGCAGATCGGCACGAACTCATCCAGCGGGCCCGGTGCAATCACCACGCCGGCGGCATGCACCCCCGTATGCCGCGAGAGCCCTTCCAGCGAAATCGCGAAGTCCAGCAGCTGCTTGTAGCGCGGCTCGTTGCGGTAGAACGCCTTCACCTCCGGCACCTGCTCAATGGCTTCCTTCACCGTGAGCGAGAAGTTCGGGGCATTCGGAATGAGCTTGGCCAGCGCGTCCGTTTCGCCCGGCGTGAAGCCGAGCGTGCGCCCCACATCCTTCACCGCCGCCCGCGACTTCATGGTGCCGAAGGTGACAATCTGCCCCACCGAATCCTTGCCGTACTTCTGCCGGACGTACTCAATCACTTCGCCGCGCCGCTCGAAGCAGAAGTCCACGTCCACGTCAGGCATCGAGACGCGTTCGGGATTCAGAAAGCGCTCAAAGAGCAGGTCAAACTCCAGCGGGCACACATCGGTGATGCGCGTGGCATACGCCACCAGCGAGCCGGCCGCCGACCCGCGTCCCGGTCCCACCGGAATCCCACGGTCGCGCGCGGCCTTGATGAAGTCGGCCGTGATGAGGAAGTAGCCGGCGTACCCGGTCTTCGTGATCACTCCCAGCTCGTAGTCGAGCCGGTCCTGCACGTGCGCCGGCAGCGGATCGCCGTACCGCTCCTTCGCGCCGTCGGTGGAGAGCCGCACCAGATACTCGTTCTCCGTGTCCACGCCGGGCGGCAGCGGGAACGACGGCACGTAATACTGCTTGGCGAACTGCACGTCCACCGAGTCCGCGATGGCCAGCGTGTTCGTGAGCACGTCTTCGCGCCCCGGGAAGAACGGGCGGATCTCGGTGGCGGGTTTGAAGTACAAGCCGTCGTCGTACTTCATGCGGTCGCGATCGTTGCGATCCTTGCCCAGCCCGATGCACAACAGCACGTCGTGCGCGTCGTGATCCTCGTGCTTCAGGAAGTGCGCGTCATTCGTGGCAATGACGGGCAGCCCCAGCTCGTCGCCCAGCGATAAAATCTTGGCATTGAGCTTGGCCTGCCCCTCGCTGGTGTGCGCCTGCACTTCCAGATAGTACCGGTCTTTGAACAGCTCGGCGTACCACGCGGCGGCTTCACGCGCGGCGTCCATGCGGTCTTCCATGAGATGACCGGCCACTTCACCAGCCAAGCACGCCGATGACACGATCAGTCCCTCGGAATACTGGGCCAGCAACTCGCGGTCAATCCGCGGCTTCGTGTAGAAGCCTTCGGTGTACCCTAACGACGAGAGCTTCACCAGATTCCGGTAGCCCACCAGATCGCGGGCCAGCAGCACGAGGTGATAGTAGGGTTTCTGGCCGGGGCCAGGGCGTCCGCGGGTGCGACGGTCCCCCGGCGCGACATACGCTTCCATCCCCATGATGGGCTTCACGCCCGCCTTGCGGGCCTTCTCCTGGAAGTCCCACGCAGCATGCATGTTCCCATGATCGGTAATCGCCAGTGCCGGCATTTCGTAATGCAGGGCACGCGCGATCAGATCATCGATACGATTCGCGCCGTCAAGGAGCGAATATTCGGAGTGGCAGTGGAGATGAACGAACGACATGGACCGAGAATGATAGCCCAACCGGGTCCCTCGCAACACGGGATTGACAAGCGCGATGGCCCGCGGTCCCTATGGCCACGTCGCGGCCCGTGGCGTGGCTGGCGTCGCGTGAGCGGGGTGCTTGCCGCTGGTCTGTCCATCGGACTCGCGCTGACCCCCATGGGGTGCTACCTCTCGCGCGCTGCGATCGAAGAAGCACGCATTTTGTCGCGGCGCACGGCCATCACCACGCTGGTGGCGGACTCCACCACCGATCCGGCACTCCGCGACAAACTGCGTCTCGTGCAGGAGGCGCGCCGCTTTGCTGTTGACTCTCTGGCCCTGACCGCCGGAAAGAGTTTTACGGCCTTCTCCCGCCTTGACCGTGACACGCTGGTGTTAGTGGTCTCTGCAGCCTATCGCGATCGCCTTGCGCCGAAGACGTGGTGGTTTCCCGTGGTCGGGCGCTTTCCGTATAAGGGATTCTTCGACTTCCCCGGGGCACTGCGCACCGCCGAATCGCTGCGCAACGACGGCTTCGACGTGACGGTCGGACCCTCATCGGCCTTCAGCACTCTTGGCTGGTTCAATGATCCGCTGGTGAGCACCACCGTGAAGGCGGATTCGGTGACGCTCGTCAATACCGTGCTGCATGAACTGCTGCACAACACCTTCTTCGCGAAGGGGCAGGTGTCGTTCAACGAGTCCTTCGCCACCTTCGTGGGCGCACGTGGCGTCGAGCATTTCTTTCGGGCGCGTGGCGACTCCGTCTTGCTGCGCCGCGCCGAAGACGAGTGGCACGACGACCTGCTCCTGGGGGCGTTCTGGGAGCGCACGTCCAACGAAATCGACCGGGTGTTCGCGGCGCTCCCCGACTCCGCCAGCACCGAGCGGATCGCCGCCCGCGACACCGTGTATGCGCGCGCCCGCACTCGCCTCGTGGACAGCATCGGCCCACAGCTCCGCACCTATCCCGAGGGATGGGTGCAGAAGGTGACGCTCAACAACGCCGTACTGCTCTCGCGCCGCGTGTATGCCGAACGCCTCGATCGCTTCGACTCCGTGTATGTGGCCGAGGGACGCGATTTGAAGCGCGCCATTCAGCGGATCATTGCGACCCACAAGGATTCCGTGAGTCGCAACGATCGCTGAAGGCGTGTGCCTTACTTGCTTTCGGGCAGCAACACGAACCGCGCCCGGTTCGCTTCGGTGAGGTACTGCTTGGCGGCCACCGCCAGCTTCTCCGCTGTTAAGCCGGCGATCATCGGATCCTCGTTGCCAATGCTGCCAAGATCCTCGCCGAACTCCACGCGACTGCGAATGGTGCTCAGCCAGTATCCGTTCTGCTTACGGGCCACTTCCAGCTCGCGACGTTGCTGTTCGCGCACGCGTTCCACCTCCGCGGCGGTGGGGGGGACGCGACGAAGTGAATCCAGCTCCTGTTGCACGGCGGCGAACATCGACTCGGCTTTGTCCGGTGCTGACCCGTAGCTGATCACCACCTGCCATTCCTGGCGCGGGGTGCGCGCAAACTGCGCATTCACGGACACCGAATAGGTGCCGCCGAGCGACTCACGGAGACGATCCAGCAGGCGCATTTCCAGCACTTCGCCAACCGACGACAACAGGTACGACTGTTCGCGGCTAAAGGGCGCTGCGCCGGCCATCAGGATGGCGGTCTGGCTCTGTGGGGCGATGCCTTTCCGTACCGTCTTGTCAATTTGCCCGGTGAACAGCTTGGGTCCCACGTCCCGGAACGTTTCCTTGCGTCCTGCGGCCGGGAGCGGCGCCAGCCACTGTTCCACCAACGGCTTCAGGACCGCGAGGTCCACGTTGCCAACGAACAGAAAGGTGAAATCCCCCACATCGGCAAAGCGATCGCGATAAATGGCCAGCATGTCGTTGAGATTGAGTTCCTTCAGCATCTCCACCGACAGCGGCCGAACGCGCGGACTCCCGTTGGCGAGCGTCATCTGCACCGTGTCGCTGAACACGGCGGCCGGGTTCGCGTCTTTGTT
>CANHTA010000217.1 GCA_947463135.1 Gemmatimonadota bacterium | reverse complement strand
GGTGAACAGCCCCAGCGATTTGAAAGCACGGCGGATCAGGGCAAAGTTGTCCACGCCCACGCCGTATCCGATGGCCACAATCGGGCCCATGAGCGGGGAGATGAGCATGGCGCCGATGATGACGGCCGTGGAATTGACGTTCAGGCCAATGGAGGCCACCACGATCGCGAAGAAGAGCACCCACAGGTTCGGACCGGCAACCTCGGCTCCCTCAGCGATATCCGCCGCGATGGCCTCCGGGGTGTTCTGGTTGCGACGCAGATCGAACACGCGGGCAAGAAAGGGCAGCATGGCAACGGCCGGCGGAAGACGGGAAACGGGAGGGAAAAGAGAGGCGCCGAACGCACGAACGGCCAGCTCTGGGTAAGAGCCGGCCGCGATCGTACTGTTGGGTACTGCTTGGTTGTACTCAGTCGGGGCGACAGGATTCGAACCTGCGACCTCGTGCTCCCGAAGCACGCGCTCTACCGGGCTAAGCTACGCCCCGTTGACTGTCCCACTCCCAGGATCCGAACGACATGCTCCCATGCGGATCATTTCTGTCCCAAAACACACGCGCCTAGAAGGACTCGAACCTCCAACCTTCTGATCCGTAGTCAGATGCTCTATCCAATTGAGCTATAGGCGCAACGAACCGGTGCATACGGCCAAATTGACCGTTTCTCCTGCCGGAGCCCTTCACAACATAGTGCCCCACGCCAACCTGAGCGACAGCTTATCGTGGGCCATGCCGTACTGCACGAACACCTGCGGTATGGGTCGTACAAGACTCGAACTTGTGACCTCCACGATGTCAACGTGGCGCTCTAACCAACTGAGCTAACGACCCAAGACACCGTTGCACTGCAAGCGGGAAACGGGACTCGAACCCGCGACCCCAACCTTGGCAAGGTTGTGCTCTACCAACTGAGCTATTCCCGCAAACGACTCCCAACGCACTACCCAACCGGAGTGGAGACGAGCGGGATCGAACCGCTGACCTCTTGAATGCCATTCAAGCGCTCTCCCAACTGAGCTACGCCCCCGGAACACGGTCCTGCCACCTACACCGTCCTGACGCCAATGCCAACCCCAACGCACATCCACCGCGCCGAGCCGGCGAGGGCCTCAGGAACGCGCAGTCTAGTGGGGTGTATCTCCGGCGTCAAGCAGAGTTCCGGAGATTACACTGGCGAAAGACGTCCCGTGGCGTATCTTGCAAGGCTATACCCGCTTCGCCCCCGCATCATAATCACCGTGGGATCCGGCGGAGCCTCATCGCCGTTAATTCGCCAGTCGTTTTCATTTCGTTTCCTCCTTCAGGGGTGATGTCTCATCCCAAGGTCTCATAGAACGCCATGACTGAAGTCAAGCGGAAGCGCCGTCGTGCGGCACCCGCGGGCATCGCGCCCAGCGAACCCGAGCGCGATATCCTCGACCAGTATCTCTACGAAGTCAGCACGTATCCGCTCCTGAAAGCGGCCGAAGAGATTGAGCTCGCGAAGAAGATCCGTACCGGCGACCAGGATGCGCTGCAGGAGCTCGTCAAGCGCAACCTCCGCTTCGTCATTTCGGTGGCCAAGAAGTATCAAAATCGCGGACTGCCTCTCATCGACCTCATCGGCGAAGGCAACGTGGGGCTGCTCACGGCGGCGCGAAAGTTCGATCCCGATCAGGGCGTGAAGTTCATCTCGTACGCCGTGTGGTGGATCCGTCAGGCCATTCTCTCGTCGCTGGCGCGCCAGGGGCGTACGGTGCGCGTGCCGCTCAATCGCACCGCCGACCTCTCGCGCATCATCAAGGCGTCGGAAATCCTCCGGCAGAAGCTCCGTCGTGAGCCCTCACCGGAAGAGCTCGCCCAGGTCACGGGATTGTCGGTGGACGTGGTGCAGTCGCTCGCGGCGCTCAACACCGGCGACGTGCGCCTCGATGCGCCCATGGATCCCGACGGCGATCGCTCGCTCATCGAGCGCTTCGTCGCCGACGAAATGCCCGATACCGAAGAGGAGGCGATGAACCGCTTCCTCACCGACGAAATCGAGCAGGCGCTCTCCACGTTGCCGCCGCGCGACGCCAAGGTGCTCCGCTTGTATTTTGGCCTCGAAGGGGGGCGTGAGCACACGCTCGAAGAGATTGGCAGCATGCTCGGAGTCACCCGGGAGCGCGTCCGCCAGCTGCGCGACCGTGCCCTCAAGCGTCTCCGTGAAGGCGATGTGGGGCGCGCACTCTCCAGCTTCGCAGCGTAACGCGTCAATCGGCAGCGAACCCGGAACAGCGGGGTACGTAGCAACAAGGGGCGTCCGACGATCGGGCGCCCCTTTTGCGTGTCGCCCGGCGCTCCACGTCTACCTTCGCCGGACTTTGGCGGTACATTTGTGATCTCATGATCGAGTTCAAGAACGTCCACAAGGCTTTCGGGCCCAAGCAGGTGCTCCGCGGCTTCTCGCTGCAGGTCAATGAGGGCGAGACCATGGTCATCATCGGCTACTCCGGTACCGGCAAGTCGGTGGCCATCAAGCACATCGTCGGACTCCTTGAGCCCGACGAGGGCGAGGTGTGGGTAGACGGCTTGCGCGTCGATCAGCTCTCCCGCAAAGACCTCTACGCGCTCCGTGGCCGCATCGGCTACGTGTTCCAGTTCGCCGCGCTCTTCGACTCCATGACCATCGGCGAGAACGTGGCCATGGGACTGCGCAAGCAGGGCGAGCTCAGCGAGTCGGAGATCACGGCGCGCGTGGATGAAGCGCTCTCGCTGGTGGACCTCCCCGATGTGAAGGGGCGCATGCCGGCCGAACTCTCGGGAGGCATGCGCAAGCGCGTCGGCATCGCGCGCGCCATCGCGCTCCGCCCCAAGTACATCCTCTACGACGAACCCACCACGGGGCTCGATCCGGTGACCTCCGCCACCATCGACGCCCTCATGGTGCGTATGCGTGAACAGCTCGGGGTTACCGGCATCGTGATCACGCACGACATGCGCAGCGCCTACACCGTGGGCACGCGCATCGCCATGCTGTACGAAGGGCAGGTGCGCGCTGTTGGCACCGTGTACGACATTCAGCACAGCACCGATCCGCTCGTGCGACAGTTCATTGAGGGTCGCGCCACGCTTGAGGGTAGTGCGCCGCTCATCGGTGTTGCCGGCTAGTATCGCCGTGACCGCAGCGCGCGATCCGCACAAGCGCTCCGGGCGCGCCGCACTCGAGACATCGGCTGGGGGCGTGGTCTATCGCGTGTTCAACGGCCAGCCGCTCTTTCTGCTCATCCGCGACAGCTACCAAAACTGGGGATTCCCCAAAGGCCATCTCGAAACCAATGAGCCGCCGGATGTGGCCGCGCTGCGCGAGGTGCGAGAGGAAACGGGGCTCGATGACGTGGCCCTCGATGGCGCCATCGATACGATCGACTGGTTTTTCCGCTTTCGCGGCCAGTTGGTGCATAAGGTGTGTCACTTTTACCTCATGCGCAGCGATGCCGCATCAACCACCCCCCAGCAGGCCGAAGGGATCACGGCGTGCCGGTGGGCGACCTTCGACGAGGCCACGAGCCTCGTCTCGTACGCTAACGCCCGCGACGTACTGCGGCGCGCCAACGCTATCGTCTGGGGCGAGGATCCGGCGGCTGACCCCGCGCAGGCGCCCACACCACGCGCCGGCGTATGCCGGCGCCCGTCCCACTGATGGCCGCGGCACGCTTCGGGGCCGACTCGCTGTCCTCCCCTATTTCGGTCGTCGCGCTCCTCAAGCGGGACCGCGCACGCGCCTTGGTGCGTGCGGCCTTCCCGCGGCGCCGGGCCCACCTCCTTGCCGCCAAAACGGCGGCCGACGTTGACGCCCTCCTCCTGCGCGAACTGGTGGATGTGGTGCTCGTTGATGCGGGGGCCGGCGACGAGGCCAACCGGCTGATCGCACGGGCCGAGGAATTTCCAAGTTTCCCCTTCGTCCTCATTACCACCCTGTTGCCCGCGGATGCCCCCATGGTCGCCCGCGCGGCCGCGGCTGGCGTGGTGGACGTCCTCGTGGAAGGGGTAGACGACAGCGTCGCGCGCGAACTCGTGCTCCGGCGGGCCTTCTCCACACGGTTTGAGCGTGCCCTCGCCACCCCGCCGCCCATGCTCCACCTCGACACCCCGCTGCAGATCGCGGTGTGGCACCGTGTGGTGCGACGCGCCGGGCGACCGGTGCGCACCGACCAGCTGGCGCAGGAGCTCAGCGTCTCCCGCGAACACCTCTCCCGTACCTTCGCGGTGGGGCAGGCGCCCACACTCAAGCGCGTCATCGACCTCGTGCGTATCCTCGCCGCCGCCGAACTCGCAAAAAACGCGGGCTTCGACCTGCGCGATGTCGCCAACGTCCTCGGCTTTGCCAGTTCGTCGCATCTCTCAAGCACCACCCAGCGCCTCGTCGGGGCGCGTGCCTCCAGCCTGTCCCGGCTGAGGGCGGTCGACCTGCTGGAGCGCTTCAGCCAAGCCGCGTTCGGAGATCCGGACGCCAGCTAGTCCCGGCCGCCCCACGGTCCGTCGCACGGTATGGTCCTATCCGCGGCCCATCCGCGACTATCCGCGGTAAAGCAGTGGTTGGTTGGTTCCGTGACCATCCCTGGTAACAACAACCACATCACCGCGGATCTCCGCTGACGCAGCGCGGATAACAGCGAGCTAGCCGGCCGCCCCATGGTCCGTCGCACGGTATGGTCGAATCCGCGGTCCATCCGCGGTAACGCAGTGGTTGGTTGGTTCCGTGACCATCCCTGGTAACAACAACCACATCACCGCGGATCTCCGCTGACGCAGCGCGGATAACAGCGAGC
>CANHTA010000216.1 GCA_947463135.1 Gemmatimonadota bacterium | reverse complement strand
AGCAGGGCGACATGCTGGCGTCGCTCAGCGATCGGTTCAGCGCGCGGAGTACGGCAGAGGCGCTGCGGGTCAGCAAGAAACCAACCGTGAACACGCCGGCTGCCGAGTCCACCACAAAAGCCGATCGCATAGACCAGCAGATGCTCGGCGGCACCGAAGCCACCACCAAGGCCCGCGTGGTGCGTGCGCCCTCGCGCAAAGTCGCATCGACGCAAACGAAGTCGTCAGCCGACGCGCGCGCGCAGCCGGAGCCAGTCACGCACAGCGATCAGCTCTCACGCGCCGGTCTCGATCCCAACGACGAGCGCGTACGCCGGCTCGCCGATGTGGTGGCGGGACTGCACCAACTACCGCGTCATCGGTCCATTCATGTGGGCGGATTCATTCTCACCGAAGAGCCGCTCGGTTCTATCGTGCCCATCGAACCCGCCGCGATGCCCGAGCGTACGGTCATTCAATGGGAGAAGGACGATCTCGATCCCGTTGGGCTCGTCAAAATCGACCTCCTTGGCCTTGGCATGCTCACCGTAGTGCAGGACTGCCTGCTGTATATCAAACATACGCGCGGTACCACGATTGACCTCGGCCAGCTCGACATGAGCGACCAGGCCGTGTACGACGTGATGTGCCGCGCCGATACCGTGGGACTCTTTCAGATCGAGAGTCGCGCGCAGATGAATACGCTCCCGCGTCTCAAGCCGCGCTGCTTTTACGATCTCGTGGTTGAAGTCGCACTCATCCGGCCGGGTCCCATTCAGGGTGAGATGGTACATCCGTATCTGCGACGGCGCGCGGGCTTGGAACCGGTCACGTATCCGCACCCCATGCTTGAGAAGGTGCTTAAGCGCACGCTGGGTGTGCCGCTCTTTCAGGAGCAGGGCATGCAGGTGGCGATCACGGCCGCTGGCTTCACGCCGGCACAGGCCGATCAACTGCGTCGCGCCATGGGGCACAAGCGCTCACGCGAACGCATGGCGCAGATCTGCGAAGAGCTCATTGCCGGCATGGCCAGGAACGGCATCCCTGAAGAAACCGGCCGTCGCATTTACAACCAGATCAACGCCTTCGCCGACTACGGTTTTCCCGAAAGTCATGCCGCCAGCTTTGCGCTCATCGTGTATGCCACCGCGTGGCTCCGGCATTACTACGCGCCGGAATACACCGCGGCCATACTCAACGCGCAGCCGATGGGCTTTTATGCACCGGGCACCCTCATCGAAGACGCCAAGCGACACGGCGTAGATGTGCGTCCGGTTGATCTCACCCGCAGCAGCTGGGATCATGCGCTGGAAATGGCCGATGGACGCGTGCTCGTGCCTCACGATGGCGTAGTGCGGTGGGGTCGTCACATCGATCCGGCCACCATGCGCAGCGTGGTAGCGGTGCGCCTCGGTGTGCGACTCGTGCGCGGGCTGGGCGCCAAGGCCCGTCGCGCGCTTGAAGCGGCGCTGGTGCAGGGCCCGTTCACCAGTGTCCACGACGCCGTGCGTCGCGTATCGCTCGACAAAACGTCGTGGCGTCGACTGGCTGAAGCCGGTGCCTTCGACAGCATGTTCGCGCACGAGCCGGCCGAACGGCGACGGCGCGTGGCGCTCTGGGAAGTGATGGCCGCCACCCGTGGCCCCGAGCTGCCACTGGCGCCCTTTCAGGCGCAGCCCGTGCCTGCCCAGCTGCCAGCCTACACGCCCGTCGAACTCACGGAAGCCGACTACCGCATGACGGGGCTGTCGCTGGCCGGGCATCCCATGAAGCACGTGCGCCCCATTCTCGCCCCCAACGGCGTGCTGTCGGCGCGTGAAGCGCACGAACTGGGCAAGGATGGACAACGCGTGGCGGTGGCGGGCCTCGTGATCTGTCGTCAGCGCCCGGGCACCGCCAAGGGGTTTGTTTTTCTCACTCTCGAAGATGAAACGGGGATGATCAACATCGTGATCACCCCCGATCGCTTCGAAGAACATGCAAAGCTCCTCTCCACGTCACCCCTGCTGCTCATTCGCGGCACGCTGCAGGTGGAGCAGCAGGTGGTGAATGTGCGCGCCAAGCAGTTCAAGGCGCTGGAGCTCGGTGGCGGCGAGCAGCATGTGAAGGGGCACAACTACCGGTAGCGGTCCAATCCGGCCACGGCGTGTCCGCCGAACAGCATCTTGTCGATGGCCAGCAACGCCACCATAGCGGATACGTGGGCACGATGGCGGTGGCCGCCTCGAGTCGCGCACACTGATCGAACGTCATCGAATGACTTTCCCGCGTGCCTCCCGCCCAACAGGCGCGTTTCCCCTCTGAAAGGAAATCAGTTTTGCATCCAGATCAGCAGGGTACCACACGGTGCGTTGCCACCGCGATTGAACTCAAGCGGCGTTGAAGACACGGTGTAGAATTCCACCGCAGCGATCATCGTGGGATCAATGCTCCGAAGATCAAAATATGGGAGTGATCCGCCGGTTTCGTAACGAACGACGTTATCAACGATGACTTGTACGAAGCAGCGCGGGTCGCCGCGCTCAATGGATATGCGCCCACGTGACGCGCCCAGCACTCGTTTCCCGCCAACGTCCCACACACGAGTGCCGGGAATCCGCGTGCCCAACAGCGACTCGAAGGATCGACCCTGTTCACGCAGGATCTCCGCACGCGAGACGAATCGACCAAGGCCTGCGGCGCGACGGCGCTCGAAATCCGAGTAGTTCATGCTACGCGCGTCAACACGATCGGCGGTGGTCACGACGCGAACGAGCTCCGTCGGTACTGGCTCCAAGGCGACATCCACCGCGAGGGTAGAATCCCCAGCAAGACCGATCGTAACGCGCAGCGGGACGTAGCCCACGGCTTTCACAAAAAGGGCATGCGGTCCTGCAGCGAGGCGCTCTAGCCGAAAGTGTCCCAGCGAATCGGTACGCACTTGGCGACCTGCGGATGCCAAGGCGACGAGCGAACCGAAGATCGGCTGGTTAGAACGCGCATTCACGACGGTACCCACCAAGACTGCCGACTGAGCATAACCGGCGTTCGGAGAGTATGAGATGAAGAGCAACGCAGCCGCCGCACGTATAACGGAATTGAAGGTGGGACGGCTCATCGGTTCAGAAACCCCGGATAGACGTGCTGCCTGTGTGATGTAGCCAAAGACAATGTGCAGCTCTTGTTACCTCGCAGGAGGAAGAGCTGAGCGCGACTCCATATCTGCGGTGTAGGCACTGTCCAAAAGCCTTTGAGTAGGAACTCCCACGATTAGAGTTTTGCCAACCAAAATGGCAGGTACGCCGGGAATTTCGAGTGCTGAAAAGTCCCGCCTGTCCTTGTTCAGATCGTCAACTGTCGCTTTCGATGCTGTGCACTTGTCCTCTTTGAGCGACTGCACCCACTTCGGTAAATCTCGACGACCTCGAACCGAGTTGAAGAGGTCAGACCTGAGGTCAAAAACATCCGCACGGTTCTCATTGCAGAGCGCGATCGTCGCGGCGTCTTGAGATACGGCGCTCGCAAGATATCGCCAATGAACCTCACCCTTTTTAAATCTGCGTGTGAGGAATTCTTCAAAAACTGGTTCGGCTTGCATGCAAAAAGCGCAATTGAAGTCGGTAAAGATGACTATCGGAAGTCGATCAACTAGCTGCCCACAATTGGCCGCAGTGCATTCAATGGAAGCCCGACGAAATCGCTCTGGTTTTGGATGATGAGACACCGACACAACAGTTTCCGGTTGTCGAGACGCTTTCAATATAGAGCGAAACATGACGAAGGCGGCTGCGACGGTAATGAGTATCCAAGGCAGGCTGCGGCGCGTGGCGGTAGACATCATTGATTGCCCCATCAGATAGGTGACGGCCATATCCCGAACACACGGATCACACCGAAGGGAGCAGGCTCAACTGGCTTCCCCCAGATGCAACCGAACTTCGAGCCGTCTGCCAGCCAGCGAGTAGACGGCAACGCCGCTCTGGCAATTCTTCCAAAGCGGGCAATTCCGAAGACATTGCGATTTCGATGACGTTACCTTAAATTTTCATTGGTCTTAGGTCAAGCCTAGTCGGCTCAGCGATGGCAATTTCGTGGCGATGGTTCTTCTCAACTCAAGTTCGCGGAGATGAAGCATGCGGAGAATTTGCGTGGCAGTGACCGCCCTTTTCCTTAGCGTTGCCGTAGGCGTCGAGGCTCGCGCGGCGAACAGTTCGAACCAGTCTTATTGCAATGGCTCTTGCCAGCGAGATTCGGACTGCGGCGGTCTGTGCGACAAGTGTTGGGTCATCATCGTAGAGGGCACCAGAAACGGGTGGTGTTACGACGGATTCTAGATGATTCACGCGAACGGACTTTCCCGCCGCGCGCTCTTGGTGAACGATGAATTGCACGATCGCCTAGCGTCGAAAATCGCTCATTGAGCGTGCAATCACACCTAAGAAGTGCTCGGCACGGAGCGGGAACTGGAGACGCCTTGCGTGGCTCGGCATAGCGTTCGAAGCGGAGCGGGTTCCCAAAGGAACCCGCTCTTCGCGTTGAGGGCCAAATGTCTCGGATCGTCGTGCCGAAAGGCTATGCTCTTCCCAACCGATCAGTATAGAGAGCCGCGGTGCAATGTCGGTGGTCGGTCTCAAGCGTGAGTTCCGTGTGACAACATTGGCGATTTTGTTGTTCTACCGCGTGCAATCGAGATTATCGCGAGGCGGAGATACCCCGAAAGGAAGCAACTGGCCTCGAAGACGATGGCCGCTCTCCGCGCCGTTCTTTTGAACGAGATTGGTACAGGCAGGCCAATCTGCACTAGTGTCCTGAACCAGAAGTTCGTTGACAAAACCGTTTGACGCTCTCGAGGATTTCGTCGGCGGTCT